>JBFMGH010000164.1:0-23195 GCA_040752795.1 Cyanobacteriota bacterium | reverse complement strand
AACCCAGATAATTATTAAAAATAAAGCAATATAGAAACAGTATTTCTTCATTTATTACTCCAATATTGATTATGGTACATTAATGGTCCAGGTAAAAGTTGTACCCTGATTAAGATTTTGACCTGTTAATGGAGGGCCACCTGCAAGGCTTGCTTTTTGTATAACAACAGTATATGTTCCAACATTATCAGGAACGTTAACACCTGTGAACGAAATGCTATGCTGGCCTTTTGATAAGTTCAAATCCCAATTTCTTGTTTTTCCTGCAGTATTAGTGCCTTGTCCCTGTCCATCTACTGATAAAGACCACTGATCATCTTTATCTCCTCCAGTGTCATGAATAATAATCTGGCAAGAACCACTGTTAAAGCCTTCGTCTATTAAATCATCGTTGTCGTTATCTATTCCGTCATATTGAGATTCTGTGTTTCCATCATAACCAGGAATATTTTGGGTTGAAGTGGTGTTACCTGAATTATTCTGGTTATTATTCTGATTGTTATTCTGATTGTTATTTTGAGGTGGTGGATTTTGAACAGCTGTTTGTTGAGAAAGATTCTGGACATGGGTCAAGAGATTATTTCCTGATTGTCCGCTTGAAAGGTCAGTATTAAAAGTTTGATCATCTTGCTGGGTTGGTACACTTGTATTCTGAGTATTTCTGCCCTGGTTAAAGTTTTGTTGCTGTTGCTGTACCATCGTTAATGTTTGCTCAAAGTCCTGACTTGAGATATTAGTACCATTTTGAGGATTTTGCCCCTGTGTATTTGACAGATATTGATTAAGCAAATTTGGATCAGTCTGTGGTGGAGGATTTTGGTACTGCTGGTTCTGGTACGGATCATATCCTGGTGGATAGTTTATATTTGGAAATGGCATTAGTGTATTAGGAGTTATTGGAACTATAGGTAAATTAAATCCTGGCACAACTGGTACAAAATCCTGGTTGCTAATAGTATTTTGAGAATTATCATCACCAGTATCAATAATTAAATCATCATCAGATGAATTATTTTGAGAAGGGGTTTGTGTACTTTGATTATTATCATTATAGATATTATTTGGATCAGGGATATTATTATTTGTTGTTTGACTGGAAATGATATTGTTATTATTTGTATTGTTTGTTGGTTGATTTGGATCAATGTTATTTTCATCTAATGCTGTATTTATACCAGTACCTACAGTTCCGACAAGTGTATTGCCAGTTGTCTGATCAATTATAAAACCTGGTATTCCGCCAGAGTCATTTACCACCTGGGTTAGCCCTTTGGTATATGCATCTTTAATTTTATCTCTTAAGGCATCAGCCGTATTGTCTTTTAGAATTGTTTTTAATGTGTCTCCACCTGCCTGGATTGTGTCGTCTAATGTACTTGTTACAACATTTTTTCCGTTTTCAAGAATGCTATTTTGTACGCCAGTTCGGGCATTATTAAGAGCAATTCTTTTGTTTGCAACATCAACAAAGGCGTCATCAAGCTCTCCAGCAACTTTTTGAAAAGCAGGGTCTAATGGATCCGCTTTGCCAAAAAATCCCTTCATTTTTGACATAGCATCTCCAAACCTCTCATATGCTTCACCCAGAGCAGTTTGAGCAAGGTTTCTTTTTGTAATTTCCTCTCCAATTTCACCTGAGGCCCTGCTGACATTTTGAATTAAATTATTTGTTGTATTTTTCAAACCGGATGTGGCAGTGTCTCTAATTTCTTTGTTAGTTGCACTCAGTGCTGGTACGAAATTCATTAATACTCCTATAGCTGAAGCAGTTCTTTCGTCATCAGTTTTAGAGTTGTCAACCAGGGTTGTGCTGTCTTTAGCAAGTCCGTAACCACCAAATGTTGCTACATTTAATATGACCTGAGCTGGTAAATCATATCCCATAGTATAGCCTTTAGCATATTTGTCAAAAGCGCCGAATGATTCTCCTGCTTTTTGAATTGACCTTTGTCCAATCGTATAATCCTCTCCGGAGGCAAATTTTGACAAAGGGTCGAATAAAGTTTCTTGAGCATTAGTAGTATTAGTTCCATAAACAGTATCAGCTATTTTACCTGTGACCACATCAGCGGTAGCATAAGTAGCACCTATACCGGCCTGTACTTTTTGAAGAGATTCATCAGTTTTACCAGTTCTGGCAGTGTCTATAATTGCACCGAAAGTTTTTTTAATAGAGGCGCCACCTTGATTTGTTTGATCGTAAGTTTGAGACCATTGTTGATATTCCTGTGAAAATGGCCCGTGATCATAAGCAGCTTTAGCTTTATCAACACCTTCAAATATTAATTCTGCTGTTTTTTGTGTTCCATAGTCAACAGTCGCTGTTACGGCTGTTGCGCCAGTTTTAAGGGCCCTGCCGGTATATCGTACAGCAGTGCCGGCTCCTTGGCCCACACGAGATAGCGATTCATCTGTTTTGCCTGTGGTTGCAGTGTCAACTACAGCTGTTATAACTGTATCTTTGAATGTAACTCCTGAATCAGTTCCATAATATGCATCAGCAACTTTTGCAGAGGCATAATTTACAGGTGCAGTCACTGCAGTAGCTGCGGTTTTTGCTGTTCTGCCTATTACATTAACTGTTCCTCTGACAAAATCAGTAAACATTCCGGTATATATTAATTCTGGTATATCGCTACTAATAAAAGCTAGTTGTACTTTTGGAGATTCATATTGGGCTAAAAATAATGCTTCTGAGATTTCATAGGCCAATATTTTATCTTTTAGTGTATCTTTAAGTTGCTTGTAGAACTCAAGATAGTCTTTAATAGTAGGTAACAATTCTTTAGAATATTTATTCTTTGAAGAGGTATTATTTTCTTCAATAGTAATTACAATTTTTTTCAGGTCCGTTATAATCTGGTCGATCATTTCAAGGGAATACTTATCAATATTATTATAAAGGTCCCGGAGTTCTTTAGATTTAACACCTATGTATTCTATTTTTTCTAATTCTTCGCCGATGTTATAAATGAGAACTTTTGAAGCTTCAAGTTCTTTTTCGTGTATTGGAATTATTTTTTCTAATACATTAGCAGGTACTTTGATTTCAAAATTTGGATTTTGTATAACATTATGGTTAACAGTGACAACCATTAATAAATCTTGATATTTATTTTTATAGAAGTCAGATATATTTACATAATTCAATAAAAGATCTGAATATAAAGAACTTTTAACAAGTGAATCATGTACAGGTGTTGAATCCTCTGAATTAACGGATTTAATTTCTTCTAATATGGCTTCTATAATTGCCCATCTGGTGTTTTCTTCAATTTGATAACCAAAAGCCAGGTTAAAAGTAACCATTTCTCTATCATATATTGGTTTTAGGGTTTTATTTTTTTCAGTATTTTCAGCCCAGAAGGATAGTTGATTTGTTAAAGAATCATAATAATCTTTATTTAATTTCCTGGTAATGGCTAATTTAATTGTTAATGCGTCAATTTCTGCTACTATATCTTCAGCAATAACCTGTTGTTGATTAGCAAAATCTCTTCCCTCAGGAGATATAGTATTAATTGCACCAGTATAAATTGGAGTGGCATTATTAAGTTCAAAGTTTGAGGGTGATTTTTGAGCTATATTATATGTATAGCTATTAAACCGGTCTGTGTTACCTGCATTTGCAGTATTTAAGCAAAAAAGAAATAACAACGGTACTAAAAAGATTGTAAGCATGCCATTATATTTCATAGAAAACCTCCATTTTTATTTTAAATAATAATGATTTATTATTTAAAATAATTTATTACAAAATTATAGTGATTTCTACTAAATTTATGAGAATATAATTAACTATTGCTTTCTTTTATCAGCAATAGTCTTAAGAAAAGAGTTTTTATATAATTATATTTGTGCCATTTGAATCAGGTATTCAATAGTTTTTTTATAATCAGACCTTTTTTCCATTGGTTGAATAAGAAAATCATTTAGTTTTGGCATTAAATCAATAGCTTTATCTATTTTGGGGTCAGTACCTTTAACGTAAGCACCAATATTGATTAAATCTTTTGCTTTATTATAGGAGGCAAGTAAGTCTTTAATTTTGCCTGCCGATTTTTGATGCTCTGAATCAGTAATATCTACCATTACCCTGCTTATGGAACCAAGAATATCAATGGCAGGATAGTGATTTTGTTCTGCAAGCTCTCTGGATAATGCTATATGACCATCTAAAATGCCCCTAACTGTGTCAGAAACAGGCTCGTTAAAATCGTCACCTTCTACAAGAACTGTATAAAGACCAGTTATAGTACCTTTATCTGAGGTTCCAGATCGTTCAAGGATTTTGGGTAAATTGGCAAAAACAGAGGGGGTATAACCTCTTGTGGCTGGTGGCTCTCCGATGGCAAGTCCAACTTCTCTATAGGCCATAGCTACCCTGGTAATAGAATCAAGCAGAAATAATACATCTCTTCCACCATCTCTAAAATATTCAGCAATTGTTGTTGCTACTTGAGCAGCTTTTATTTTCATAAGAGCTGGTTGATCTGAGGTCACAACAACAAGAACAGATCTGCTTAAACCTTCTGCACCTAAACTATTTTCAATAAATTCTCTAACTTCTCTACCTCGTTCACCAATTAATCCAATAACATTCATATCTGCATTTGTGTTTCTTGCTATCATTGCTAAAACAGAACTTTTGCCTACTCCGGAACCGGCAAATACGCCAACACGCTGCCCCTTGCCTACTGTGATAAAAGAGTCTATAGCCTTAACGCCTAGGGCTATAGGTTCTGTAATCCTTTTTCTTAAAAGAGGATTGATTGATTTTTTTGTTGTTGAATAAATATTACTTGTGTTTAAAGGACCATTTTTATCTATTGGTTGTCCAAGGCCATTTAAAACCCTTCCAAGAAGTTCAGAACCTACAGTTATTTCCATTGGTTTTCCAGAGTTAACTACAAGTGCACCTGGCTTAAGGCCGCCTAATTCTCCATAAGGCATTAATAAAACTTTGTCTTCTCTGAATCCTACAACTTCTGTCCATAGTGGTGGAGAGTTTTTAGAAGGGTATATGTAACAAAGATCTCCAATGCTTGACGGTGGTCCATTAGCTTCAATTGTTAACCCAATTATTTGAACGACCTCACCCACATGCCTTAATGATGAAAATGAATCTAAAACTCTATGATATTTTGACAGATCAAGTTTGTCCATTATAAGTCTTGTTCTTGTCCTTTTTGTTCAAAGATATTTTTAAGATTTTCTTTGGGTAACGCTTTTGAATCAGGCAAATTAAGAAGAACAGGATTCACTGTAGCTTCTTCCATTAGTTTATTGAGAATTTCTTCTATTTGTGTTTCAACACAGGCATCAATTTTACTTGCTGCTGATTCTACTATGACCCCTCCCTCAGGAATACTCTTATCCTCAATAATTTTAATTGTTTCAAGAGAGTTTATTTTTTTAATAAGAATTGGTGAAGCTTTTTTAAGTAATTGTATTGAATTTGGATTTAACATTAACTTAACTGTTTCACGTTCTTTAAGGTCTTTAATAGCTGATTCAGTCAATTTTAGTATAATATCAGGTTGTATTTTAAGTTCTTTTTGAATAACCTTTTTGGAAATAGCTATAATTAATCTAACCATTTCTTTTTCAGTATTTTTTAAGATTTCCTTTTGAGCCTGGTATGCCCCATTAATAATAGTTTCAGCACTTTCAATAATATTTTTTGTCTCTTCAATAGACTGATTAAAACCGGCCTGATAACCCTGATTAAAACCAAGTTGTTGTCCTGTTTCTTGTGCTTGTGCTTGGATGTTTACGGCGTCTTGTTTTGCCTGTTCTAGTATATTGGCAGCTTCTTCCTGGGCATTGTTAATGGTTTGCTCTACCTGTAATAGGGCGTTTTGTAACAGCTTTTGTGCTTCTATCTGTGCTTTAGATAGTTGTTGCTGCGATTCTTGAGTGGATAAATCATCTTCTTGTTTGCCAAGAATATTGTATGCCTGGCCGTATTGGACTATGTTTCCTCTAAATTTTTTAGAATGTGACAAAGATATTTCCTCCAGCTAGCAGCAAGTTATAATATTATTATATCGCAGAGAACCAATTTAATTTATTCTTTAATAAATGATAATAAGAGTCTGGCTGCTTCAGCTGCGTCATTCATAACGAATGCATTAATTTCTTCTCTCATTCTCTCTATTTCAGGGTCTAATTTTGCTTCGATAACTGGAATACTTGCAGCTTCAAGAACATCTGGTACATCTGGAAAATCGTAAGTCTCTTCAGCGTATTCTTCTATTGCAACTGCTTCTATTGGTCTTTTTAATAATGACCAGAAGATTAATAGAGTTGTTCCACCGAAAACAACAACGAGTAAATAAGGACCAAAAGCTTCAACAGCTGAGAAGAGTGAGTCCATCTTGGCTTGTTCTTGAAGTTGTGCTCTTTTTTCTTCAATTTGATCCAGCCCAGCAAATGACATACCTGTAACAGTAATTATATCACCTCTTGCAACATCTGCACCTGCGGCAGTTTTGATTAATTTTTCTATTTCAGTATGTTCATCGGTTGTTAAGACTTTATTTACAGCTACAGCAACAGTTAATCTTTCAACCTGTCCTGGAGCATAAGTAATATTTTTAATCTCTTTAGACACTTCGAAATTTTTAATAGTTGAATTTTTTGTATAATCAGATGATTTACCTGCGCCGTCTCCGCCACTGGTAACATATGTAGGGTTCGTAATATTAGAAGTGGTTCCTGGGACACCACCAGGAGCTTTTCCATCCTGCCCTGTATAATTTTCACCTAATAATTGTTCGCTTACTAATACACCGGCAGCGTTACCATCAGCATTTTGTGTTGTAGGAATATACCTTTCAATCTGTGATGTAGTTTTATCAAAGTTCATTTCTGCTGTAACAGCAACAGTTACGTTTTCATTGCCCACAAGTGGAGATATTAGATCTTTTATTTTCTTTTCAATTTTTTTCTCATAGCTAATTCTTAAATCATCGAGACTGGAAGAACTACTGGAAATATCTTCTGATAAAGCATTGCCACTTTGATCAGATACAAATACTTTATCAGGTGATAATCTTGCAACAGAATGAGATACTAAATTTTTAATTGCTTTTATCTGCTCTTGTTTTAATTTAATACCAGGAGAAAGTGTAAGCATTACGGAAGCACTTGGAGTTTCATCTTCTGAAGTAAAAATTGTTCTTTCTGGTTCTGCAATAGATACCTTAGCACTTTTTACTCCTTTAATTACAGAGATGGTCCGGGATAATTCTCCCTGAATCATTCTTAAACGCCATAGAGTTTGTTGCTCTTTATTTAGGCCAATAGGTAATTTATCAAGTGCATCAAGTCCAATGACATCCTGTTTAATTATGTCATCCTGGGCAATATTTAATCTGGTTTCAGCTATAACTTCTTTTGGTACCAATACTGTTTTACCTTCATTGGCTATTCTGTGAAGGATTCCATTCTCTTTAAGATGTGCAGCAACTGAAGCAGCATCAGAGGGAGCTAAATCGTCATACAAAATATCCCAATCAGGTTGATTGGTAATTGAAAACAAATAAGTTACTACTCCGACAAAAGCTATTATTAGAAATATTAAAGTGAACCTTTGTCCAAAGCTTCTTGCTTCCCACCATTTTTTAAATTGTTCTAAAAAAATATTCATGGAATTATACCCTAGCTGCTTTAATAACTCCTAACATTTTACACCTGCATATTTTGAATTTCTTTATAAGCCATAAGAAGCTTATTACGTAATTGTAATGTAAGCTGCATAGCCATTTCTGCTTTTTCTGCTTTAATCATTACTTCGTGAAGAGAAATATTTCCGCCAGTAGCGAAAATCTCTTGTGCTTTATTTGCATCTTTTTGCAT
The DNA here is from genome assembly GCA_040752795.1 of Cyanobacteriota bacterium. Lineage (GTDB taxonomy): Bacteria > Cyanobacteriota > Vampirovibrionia > JBFMGH01 > JBFMGH01 > JBFMGH01. Next base: position 15,332 of record JBFMGH010000164.1, on the reverse strand, counting down.
AGCACTTGTTTCGTCAATTTGTTTTTGTAATATTCTACCAAAACTCTCTAAGACCTTTCCGGGAGTCTGCTCAAGTTTTGTAGCAGTATTATTTTTAATTATTGAAGCATTTTCCATTTGCCTCAGATTAATAGGGATTGAGTATCCAATTTCGTTTAGCATTTTATCTCCAACCTCCCAATATAATTATTTGATTTGTTAAATTCGTAAAGTTGCTTTATACATGTTTTTAAAGTTTTGAACTACGCTTAAATTTGCTTCATAAGCTCTAGTTGCTGAAATCATATCAACCATCTCATTGACAACATTTATATTAGGCATTTCTACATAGCCATTTTCATCTGCATCAGGATGTCCAGGGTTATAAATAACTCTGGTAGGATTTTCAGTATCCTCTACGATATTAACAACCTGTACGCCTTGTCCGAGGACACCTTCGTTAATAGAAATGCCACCTTTAATCAAAGGTCTTCCTGAACTATTAAATTCCACTCCTGATACTGATGGGTTAACAGCTGTTTCTGCAGCAAGGTTTGCACCATTGAAGTTGCTTCCGATAGCTGATCCACCTTCCATTGCCTGGTTTAAAATAGGAGCAAATACGACTTCTCTTCGACGATAGGCTCCCAGGGTTCCATCCGATTTTCTGGTTGAATTAGCGTTAGCCAGGTTACTTGCTATGGTATCCATTCTCATTCTTTGTGCTGTTAAAGCAGAAGCATTAATATTTAATGTGTTAAAATCCATTTATCTTATTGCCCTCCGCTTTTTATGATATCTTTCATTTCCATAAAATGTTTAGCTTGCAATGTAGCCAGAGCTTCAAATTGCATGGAGTTTTTTGCCAGTTCTGTCATTTCTGTATCTATATCAATACCATTCTGGTCTGTTCTTGTACTTATAAAATCATCCTGATAGGCATTAATATTAACTTCGTTTAATTTTATAAGTTTGGCGCCAAAATGCCTTTGATCAGTCACTCTTAGATCAAGTAATCCTTGTGTAAAATTTAATTTCCCCTTATTGAGTCCGCTTGCCTGTTCTTTTAATTTGTCATCACCATCAATAGCTTGTCTTAATGTGTCTTCAAAGGCTACTTTGACTGGTTTGTAGCCTGGAGTATCAACGTTTGCAATGTTGCTACTAAGAGCCTGATGCCTTACTGAAAGGCCATCCATGGCTTTTTTCATTAACTCACTTGCCCTAACGTTCAAGATATCCATGTTCTAACACACCTCTTTACACCATCATTGTTCAGATTACATTATTTTGATTTGAATTACCTCCTCCAAATAAAGGACAATTTTTGAAACTACAAAAATTATTAGAACAAAGCGTTTCTGGAGAAAGGAATTTGGTTTTTCAGAATTGTTAAGCAATGTAGCTAAAATTATCTTATGTAATTAAGCTAGAGTAACCATATGATAAATTAAGTCTTTAATATGAATAAATGGTTACAAAAAATCAGGTATTATTATTTAAAATATCATTTTTGGAAGTATTTTTTATCCACCTGCTGGTGTATATTTATTATCTTATCTTTATATGTAACGTTTTATAGCTATTAAAGTTCAGTGAAGTAAGGTTATTTATATAATTGTAAACTCTATGTCATTTAGAGCTGACATTTACAACATAATATTAACTAATAAGTATATTTATTAAGTTAGTTATAAATTTTATAAGTGATGTAACTTTTTATTTCTGTTATTAAATAGCTGAGAAAGTTTCGATGCTCTGAAGGGGAGCATTTTCTCCGGGTAATATAAGGGCAAAAGTAGTTCCTTCTTCAGAAGAAGATAATACTTCAATATTACCATTATGAGCTTTCATAATTTTCTTGGCCTGTGCAAGGCCTAAACCGGTGCCATCTTTTTTGGTAGAGAAGTAGGGTGTAAACAATTTAGATATATTGTCTGAGGGTATTCCTGGACCTGAATCAGTTACTTTAATATAAACAGTACCATCATTAGACCTGCAATCAACATTAATAGATACTTCCTGGCCGGGATCAGAAACCTCTAAAGCGTTTTTAACAATGTTTAATAAAGCTTGATGTAGCCTTAACTTGTCAAAAGAAACATTAACTTCACTCAAAATATTATATTTAAACTTTAAATCTATATTTTTCTTTTCAAACCCAGGTTTTACAAGGTTGTAAACTTCACCAACAAAAGCCTTTAAATCAGTTTCATGACGTCTTAATTCAAGAGGTTTAGAATAATCAAGCAATTCTGACAGAATTCTTTCAAGATTGCTGGTAGAATTACGTATAGTTTCTGCAGCACCTTTGATTGTAGCAAGGACTTCTTTTTTTTCTTCATCCTCAATTTCAAGATTATCACAATTTGTCATAAGTAATTTGGCATATAATTCTATTAAGCCAAGAGGGTTGCGAAGCTCATGTGCAATAACTGATGAAACCTGACCTATAGCTGCAAGCCGCTCATTTTTAAGAGCTTTTTCATGAAGTTCTTTAAGTTCTTTATTTGCACAAATCAGGTCTCTTTGTCTATTTTCAAGACTTCCGACTAATTTAGTCATTATTGTTGTGAATCTTTCGTCATAGCGTCTGTCGGTTTTAAGTGTATCAGTAACTTCCTTTAAATCAGGATCTTCTGAGATGAATAATAAATAATCAGTCATATATTTAGCATCACCAGGGTTAAATGACCATGCACCTTGTTGAAGACCATATAGTTCTGAAGTCATATTTGTCCAGTATATTGTGGCTGAAAAATTTTCTGCCAGAACAACCAGAAATTCTTCTTTGTCAATTAAAGGAGAATCTATATTTAAGAATTTAAAATTATCACCATATACAAATGAACCAGGCTCTGAGTTAAAAACAAAAACATTGGCCGGAGAGTAATTCAACCTTGATATAACGCTGTCAATATTATCAGTATTATCTATTTTTATTATAACTAGAGCTTTTAATCTATCTTCTAATACATTTTCTAAAAATGTTCTAAATAGGCTAACAAGAGTTTGCCTTGTGTATAAGCCATTATTAAGATGGCCAAGAAGCTCTCTTATGCTAATAGGCGTATCCTTCCTGAATATTACTTTTGCTTTTCCTTTTTTCATGTTGATTTACCCCAAGAAACAAATTTTATATATAAAATAATATTATATAAGTAAATTGATTAATAATACACATTTAATATAGTTTATTTCTAATCGTTAAAAAAAAATTATTATGAGCATAGAGCTATGATAAACAATAAAAAAGAACCTGGCTTTTAGCCAGATTCTATTAAACTCAACAATTTTTATTAAACGGCAACTTTAACTTTATCCAGTAAACCGTGTTTTATTGCGTAAAGAACAGCCTGTGTTCTATCATTAACTTGAAGTTTCTGGAAAATATTGTTAACGTGAGTTTTTACAGTTGTTTCACTAATATATAAATCTCTAGCCACACCTTTATATGTAATTCCTTGGGCAAGTAAAGTCAGGACTTCTTCTTCTCTTTGAGTAAGGTAATTTAATAAATTTTCACCTTCTGGTTCTGCAAACTGTTCCTTGTTAATTTCAATATGGAATTGATCAAAGAACTTTGTTGCAAGGTTAGTAGGTAAGTAAACTTTTCCTGATTTAACCTGCTCAATAGCATCTGTTAACTGAGATACTACCATAGTTTTAAGGACGTAGCCACGGGCACCCAGTTTCATTGCTCTGAAAACTAAATCCTGGTCATCATAACCGGTTAAGGTAATAATTTTGCAGTTTGAATCAATATCTAATAATTTCTGTATAGTTGTTAAGCCATCCATTTCAGGCATATTCATATCCATTAAAATAATGTCTGGCTTAGATTTTTTAATGTGTTTCATTGCATCTGACCCTGAAGTTGCTATAGCAGCAACATTATGATTAGTTTCAGATTCTAATAACTGTTTAATACCTTTTGAATGTTCTAAATTATCATCCACAACTAAAACGTTCAATCTCTTACGAGCATCAAATCTTTGCATGCCCTGCCTCCTCGTCCTGTTTATTAAATCCAACTCCTGATAACCATCCTTTTTGACTGAAAATTTGTCAATTTATAGACAAACTCCTCATAATAAGCATATTACCCTTTTTAGTGGAGTATATTCATCGGCTAAGTGGTGCAAGTTTATCCTATAAGAGATTTAGACCACCTCCTGCATTTAATGTAGATCAGCTGGTTAATGAATTATTCTGAAACCCTGCTAAATGAGTGTTTTTAATATGATTCTCTTTTCAAATTTGAATTCAAATTTATAGTTTATTTTGATTATTTTTCGGTCATTTATTTAGTGGATATCCTTATACTATAATCGTATGATAGAAGTACCAATACATTTGTATCCAGCTATTCTTTAAATTTTCTTAAAGCAATTCAGTTAACTTAAATTATTCGTAAATCAGCTATTAGAAAGAAAAATGTCGGGTTGTTTTTGTGCCTGCGTAGTGGGGTAAATAAAACCTGTTAAAATTCCTGGATGGCTTTAAAATGATTGCATTGTGGTTAAACAAAATTATCAAGCAGTATTCAGTTTTTTTGTATAATTCTTTTTAAGGAAAATTTTTAGGAACAATATAATGTATGAAATATTAATACTTGGATTTTTACAGGAGGGTGAAAAACACGGCTATCAACTTAAACATGAAGCAGATAAACATTTAGCCGGTATTTGTGAATTTAGTTATGGTAGTTTGTATCCAAAGTTTAAAACCCTTGAGGCCAAAGGGTTTATAACTTCAAAATCGAGTTTGTCTGAAGGTGGACAGGAAAAAATTTTTTATCAAATAACAGAAAGTGGATATAAATATTTTTTAGATGTAATGACTCAAGAAAAAAAAGAATCATTTCAATCTGCATGGATGACTTTTCAAGTAAAAGTTTTATTTTTTGAATTTATTGAAAAAAGCCTTGTTTCCACTATATTAATTAATGCTGAAAACCTATTAAATGAACATATTAACAGGCTGGAAAGTTTTTTGAGTTTAAGCCCAAACTTAAATGAATATAAAAAAGATTTAGTTGTAAATAACCTGAAAAATTTAAAAAATAATTTCAACTGGGTAAAATCAATAAATATAACCGCTGAATAATTCATAAATAGTTTTTTTATAGTTGCAAACAGAGAGCAAAAGGCTTTATTAAAAGTTTTACCCCAGGGAATTTATCTGTTAATCCAGAAAATAGTTTTAAGTTCTTTTGCCTTAATTATTCGTAGATTTGCAAAATCTGCTTCTGCTATGTTTAAAATATACCCGTAAGTTTCCTAACTGAATGTTGATTTGCGAAAAATCTGGGTTAGAGATAAAAAAAATTTAAATGGGAAAAAAAATTATTTGGGTTATAATTAAATTGCAGACTTATTAATGTCTGATAATCTTATTGTAATTATCTTTCAGAAATATTTTGTGGGAATGGATAAATTTAACAAGTTAATTAATAAATATGAACAAATGTTGAAATTGGATCCAAACAATTTTCGAATTAGAAGTGAGCTGGGTTCAATATATTTTGAAATAAATAGGATGGATGAAGCTTTTGAACATTTTTCCTATATTGCCAAGAACGATAAAAATTCTGTAGAAGCTCAATATAACCTTGGTTTAGTTTATGAAAATAAAGGATTGTATGATTTCGCACTTATTGCATTTAAAAAAGCTTTATCTTTAGATCCGCAAGATTCTTTAATTTATAGTGCAATAGGTAATATATTCTTTTTAAAAGGCGATGAAGATAATGCATTAATAAATTTTCAGAAAGCGCTTGAATATGATCCGGAAGATATTTATGCTCTTACATATCTGGGGCATATTTATATTGAGAAACAATTGTATGATTTTGCCATTGTTGAATTTAAGAAGGTTATAATTGTTGAACCAGATAACCCGGTAGCATATTATAATATGGGAGTGGCGTATTGTAATAAAGGTGATAAAAATATTGCTTATAAATATTTTAAAAAAGCAGTATATTTTAATAAATTTTATAAGGAGGCTTTATCGGGTCTTGCGGAGCTTTATCAGTCTGATGGGAATTATGAAAAAGCTATAGAGCTGTTAAAAGAAGTTGCTCTTGTTGATCCCTGTGATATATTAAACCTGTTAAATATTTCAAAAATTTATCTGGAAATCTCCCAGTTTGATAAGGCTTTGAAATATTGTAATAAGGCTTTACAAATTAATTCAGACTATACGGGCATATACGGAGCTATTGGTGATTGCTATTACCAATTAAAAGAATATGAAAAAGCAATTGAAAGCTATAAAAAGGTTGAACAGAATACGGATGAGTATTATTTAGTTGTTAACAGTATTGGAGACTGCTATTACAAATTAACAAATTATACTAAAGCTATTGAATATTATAATGAAGCTCTCAAGATGAATAGTAAGTCTCCTGATATATATATTAATCTAGGTGTTGTTTATGATGATATGTCTGACTATGAAAAGGCTAACAGCTGTTATGATAAAGCTATCTCTTTAGAATCAGGAGACCCGCTGGTATTTTATAATTTAGCAGTTTGTCAGGAAAACCAGGAAAATAAACAACTTGCTGAAAAATCTTATCTGAAAGCTATTGATAATGACCCTAATTTTAAAGATGCTTATAATAACCTGGCCTGCCTTTATATAGAGATGAATCAACTCAATAATGCATATAAATATGCTGAAAAAGCTATAGTTCTTGATGATAGAGATCCTTACATTCTCGACACATATGGATCTATTTTATTAAAGTTAAATAAACCTGAAGAAGCCCTGGAATATTTTATAAAGTCAGTTTCTATTGATCCTGAAGATATAGAAGTTTTATCTAACCTTGCTGAGTGTTATTATAAACTTGGCCGTATGGATGAATACAATCAAATTACTAATAAAATAAATAAGATTGGCCATAGAACATGCAAAGAATCACTTAAAATAGCAGGTGAGGGCTAGACATTTTTAGAAGTCAGGGTTATAAGAGCAACCTCTGGTGGGCAGTTGATTCTGAACGGTATAGAGGTGCTGCCGACTCCTTTGGATGTATATACATATGTATTACCACTGGATGAAAGCCCCCAGGCATGTTTTTTGCCAAGTTTTGAAGGTATATACAGTGGGCCTATAATCGGAAATCTCCACTGGCCACCATGGATATGACCACAAAGTAGTAGATTAATACTGTATTCACCTAGATTTTGTATAATATCAGGATTATGGCTTATTAAAATAGTTGTTTTTTCTGGAGAAACATTTTTTAAAGCTTTATCTATATCACAGTTTCCAAATTTAAAATCATCTACACCAGCTATAATTATTTCTTTATTATTAATTGAAATAGTTTTGTTTTCATTTCTGAGAACAATAATTTGATTTTTTATTAAGGCGTTTGAAATTTCTTCTTCACCATTCCAGATGTCATGATTGCCTAAAACTGCAAAGATTCCGAGGTTGGTTTTGATCTTTGAAAGTTTTTCAGCACACCAGTAAATATCTTCAGGGCCAGTTTCGGTAAAATCTCCAGCAATTACAACTATATCAGGCTCAAGATCATTGCATATGCTAACTATCTTATCGATATACTTTGGCCTTATATAGTCACCAGCGTGTATATCAGATAAAAGTATTATTTTAAATCCGTTTAAAGCTGTTTCTAGATTATTAATAGAAATATCTACTTTGTTAATGTCTATTTTTTTAGGCTCCAAAAGTGGGCCAGTTATTTTGCCAGTTTTACCTACTAGCCTGATAAATTTGTAGGTTAGTGAGCTTCTATAAAGTTTTTTGCCAAAAATTCTAATGTAATCTTTCATGGTAAGTGGTTCCAAATGCCCATATTATTAAAACATAAATATATCAGATTCAATTTCAAATAATTAAACCTGTAAATTTATTAAATAGTTATTTTTTAATATTTTTGAATTAATAACAAATTTATAAACCTCACATTCGCCATTAATTCCTAATGTTTCAAAACATCACTTATGAAGAGGTCTTTGTCTAGAAATATATATAAAAGAATTAACAGTATCAGAAATAAATTGGCATTTAATTTTAATAATAAGAAATATTAATAATAATTTTGAAAATCCGAAATTTGTTTTAGGTATTCAAAATATAAGCCGATAAAATATAATATTGGATAGGAGTGGTTTGTGAAAAAAACTCATTTATTAAACCTGATATTAATGATTGGTTTAAGTTTAAATATTCAATTTTCTTATGCAATTGACGATATAAAAAATTCTCAATGTTCAACTATTAACGTTGCTAATGAAAAAATAGCTTTGAATTCTGATAAAAATGTTAAAATCTTAAATGCCTTTAATGATACCACTTTTTCCAGTGATATAGCTGACTGGAAGCTGTATGTTGATTCTGAGAGTCATGTGGGGCAGTTTTTTAATCAACCTGCTGGTATCTGGTTAAAAGGTTCTGATAATGACCTGGCTGTGGTTAGTAATGCAATACATAATTCTGTAAAGGCGGCTCCGTTATTTGTAACTTATTTTATACCAACAAAAAATAGTTATAAACCTGATCAAAATAAAATAAATGATTATATAATCAGAAATATTAATATTGCTAAAACTATAGGTAATCAAAGAGCTATAATAATTATTGAGCCTGATTTACTTTGTTTAAGCCTTAATACCCCCGGATTGTTAACAGTAAATCAACAAATAATAACTGAAGTTGTAAAAAATTATAAAACATTTTCTCCAAATGCCCGGATTTATATAGATGCCGGGCATAGCAACTGGCATCAGGCTTATAAAGTTGCCTGGATGCTAAAAGGGGCTGGTATTGATAAGGCTGATGGTTTTGCAACAAATGTTTCAAATTTTCAATTTACAGATAATGAATTAAACTATGCTGGAACCCTGTCAAAATTACTAAATGGAAAAAGATTTGTTATTGATACAAGCAGAAATGGGAATGGCCCGGGAAAAGAAAGGAACAATGCTCATGAGTGGTCTGATCCCATTGGAATTAAGGTCGGCTATAGGCCAACAACTTTGGTAACCCATAAAGGCCTAGATGCTTTTTTATGGGTTAAACCACCGGGTGAAGCTGATGGTACAGCGTTTCCAGCAGGAAGCTGGCACCCGGAACTTTTAGACTAAAACTTAATATTTTGATTGAGTCCCCGACAAATATTTATGCATTTTTTTACTTGAACCTGCGGAGATTTCTTTTTTGCAAGGCTTTTTTCCTCCCCTGAGTTTTATTGAGTATATCTGAGAGCTATGTATAACTTATGCTAATAAAATATTAGAAATTAGGGGCTAATGAGTGCATAGCTTAAAGCCTTTTGTTAGAAGCTTTCTGGTTTATGAAATGCCGGGAATGCATAAAAGACTTTTCTGAATGTTTATGTATTTTGAGTATAGTTAAAATATTTATGTTTCAACTACTTTTTTTTTCCTATTACTATTAGCAATGATGAACATAAGCACCAGAAGTCCTAATAAGAATATAAGATAAACTCTTGTAGCATGAACTAAACTGGCTGCAACCACTCCAGAAGCGATGCAGATAAAATAAAAAATCATAATAGTACGGTTTTGTGACATGCCAGCCTTGAGTAATCTATGGTGAATATGTTCGCCATCTGCTACGAATGGGCTTTTGCCTTGGGCAAGTCTTCTGAATACAGCATATGTAATGTCTAATAATGGTACAGATAATATTATCATAGGTAATAAAATTGTAAAGGCAACAGTTTTTAGCACCCCTGTAACAGTAAGAGAGGCTAAAATAAAGCCAGCAAAAAGGGCTCCAGAATCACCCATGAATATTTTAGCCGGTGGAAAATTATAAACAAGAAAACCGAGCATTGATCCTGCAATAACAGCAGCAACTACAGCTGCAACAGGTTGTTGTGTGTAGTAAGCAACAACTCCTAATGTTACAGCTGATATAGCTGTTACGCCACCAGCAAGGCCATCAACTCCATCAATAAAATTAAAGGCATTGCATATAGCAACTATCCATATTATGGTTATCGGTATACTTAAAATTCCCAGTTGCACAACACCATCGATGAATGGTATGTGTAAAGCAAGTATTTGAACACCAAACATATATGCTATACCAGCAGCTATAATCTGGACAAAGAATTTTAGTTTTGCTGAAAGGCCATATACATCATCAATAACACCCAGAATAAATATTATTGATCCTCCTGCAAACATGCCAGATAGTGCGTTGTCATGGGGATAATGCCAGAACCATAAAATAAGAAACCCAATTGTTATGCACGAGGCAAACCATATAGCAACACCACCGAGCCTTGGTATAGGTGTTTCATGAATCTTTCTATCGTCAGGAAGATCATAGAGACCTTTTTTAATACATATATTTCTTACTAAAGGTACTAAAGCAAGAGATATTAGAAAAGCAAGACAAAACCCAAATAAATGAGAATTGCTTATAGCCGTATTTAGTAAAGGTATTTCCATATTATTTCGCTATTACCGTCTGGTTATTTAATATATCTGGGTAAAGTGGACATTCTTTACAGAGTTGAATTACTTCATTTTTAGCTTTGAGCAGAAGCGCTTCATCTTTACTATTCCTGAGAACTCTTGTGATGATATCAGCAACCTGTTCCATATGGTTTTCTTTAAAACCTCTTGTGGTAGCAGCAGGAGTTCCCATTCTTACACCGCTTGTAATAAACGGGCTTCTTGGATCATTTGGTATAGTATTTTTATTTGCAGTTATATTTACGCTTTCAAGAATATTACTGGCGTCTTTGCCAGTCATATCTAGATTAGTAGTATTTAATGTCATTAGGTGATTATCAGTGCCACCACTAACAATTTCCAGGCCATTGCTCATCATTTTATCAGCAAATGTTTTAGCGTTTTTAATAATTTGTCCACAATAGTCTTTGAATTCAGGTTCAAGGGCTTCTTTAAAAGCAACAGCTTTAGCAGCTATGACATGCATCAATGGCCCACCCTGCGTGCCAGGGAATAATGCTTTATCAATCATTTTCGAGTTTTCTTTACTGGTTAAAATCAAACCGCCACGAGGCCCCCGTAGTGTTTTGTGAGTTGTTGTGGTAACAAAATCAGCTACACCTACAGGGCTTGGGTGGTATCCGGTTGCTACTAGACCAGCTATATGTGCTATATCTGCCAGGTGATATGCGCCAACAGATTTTGCTATTTCCTGAAATTTTTCAAAATCTATTATTCGAGGATAATTGCTGTAACCAGAAATAATAACTCTTGGTTTATGTTCTTTAGCGAGTCTTTCTACTTCATCAAAGTCAATTCTACCGGTTTCAGGGTGTACTTTATATGCTACTACATTAAAGAATAGCCCTGAGAAGTTAACAGGTGAACCGTGAGTCAGGTGTCCTCCGCATGATAAGTCCATACCCATTATAGTGTCGCCTGGCTTGCATGTAGCTAGCATGATAGCCATATTGGCCTGTGCCCCACTGTGTGGTTGAACATTAGCATGCTCTGCACCAAATAATTTTTTTGCCCGTTCTCTAGCCAGGTTTTCAGCGTCATCTACAAATTCGCAGCCGCCATAATACCTTTTTTTAGGAAGCCCCTCAGCATATTTGTTAGTTAATACACTTCCCATTGCATATAAAACTGCTTCTGAAGTAAAATTTTCACTTGCTATTAACTCAATATTAGTTTGTTGTCTTGTTAATTCGTTTAAAATTACTTCAGCGATTTCTGGATCTGTTTTTCTAATTATTTCTAAATTCATACATTAATCCTTCTATGTTTATATTGTAACTGTATGTATTTTTTTATAGAAATTTGTAAAGAACAGCAAATGTGTTCTTTTTTCAAAGGTTTAAATGATGAAAGTGAAATTAGTTGGATTCTTCAAACTCAATTATCTGATCAACTCTTCTTTGATGTCTTTCACCTTCAAACTTAGCATTTAGCCAGGTATAGACAATTTCTTTAGCCATATCGGGTTCAACAACTTTGCCACCCAGTGTAAGAATATTAGCGTCATTGTGAGCAACACACATTCTAGCAGAATAAAGGTCTGAAACGCAAGCAGCACGAATGCCTTTTACTTTGTTGGCGGCCATCGCAACCCCTTGCCCTGTCGTGCAGACTAATATGCCTTTGTCATGGCTTCCATCGCTTACAGATTTTGCGACTTTGAAAGCATAATCAGGGTAATCACAGGATTCGGTACTATGTGTTCCGTAATCGTCTACAGTATGACCTAATGATTGGAGGAATTCTAAAAGAATTTTTTTTAAATTGTATCCACCGTGATCAGAACCTATAACTAGATTATATTTTTTCAATGTTAATAACCTTATGCCAAATTTCAGTTGAAAATTAGTCTATCACAATCGAGCCTTGACGTAAAACTTTAATAGAATTATCCTGATTAATTGCTATAACAGTTGAAGCTTTCCCAGATATTGGTATATTATAATCCTCTAAAAGGTAGTCAACCTTTTCACCTAAAAGTTTTTTTACATCTTCATATGTTACTAAATCAGGTTGATCAGAGTAATTGGCAGATGTAGTAGCCAGAATAAGATCTTTGGTGCAACGTTTAAGAATCTCATTAACAAGTGGATGATTTGCGATCCTTAGCCCTACAGTAGAGGTGTTAGTTGTAATAAAATCAGGAACAAATCTACTTTTTGGCAATACTATAGTTAAAGCACCTGGCCAATGTTTTTTCATTAACGTATTGGCTATCTCAGGTATAAATTTAACATATTTCTCAAAAACTTCAACACTAGACCCCATTAATATTAATGGTTTTTCTGAAGATCTGCCCTTTAAAGAATAAATTTTCTTTACAGCATCTTCGTTTTCTATCAGACAGCCAAGCCCATAAACAGTATCTGTAGGGAATGCTATAACTCCATCAGTTTTGCTTAAAGCTGTTTCAATATTTAATGTTTCGTTATGTGTCAGAAAATAAGAATTTTCCATTAGTTTTTCGCCTAATTAATAGTTATTTTCATTATACATAAATTATAAAATTTTAAAAGTAATTATAAGAATAATTTACTTATTATACGTGTTGTATGCTTAATAGAACAATGAATATTAACTCTTAAACTTGTTAAATAGGTATGAAAGGAGCAATTTCTTCCTTATTAAATTATTTTGTCTAATTAATCCCTTGAAAAAATTATAATGATTAGTTATCTGGTATTTTACATTTTTTTAAATTGATAAAAGCTTATTTATTTCAAAATCTCTTATCAGTTGTAATAATCTTAGAATTTCTTTTGACTGCAACTCTTTTCTGTCATAAAATTTATCAGGTTATAGATAAACTCTTTAACAAAACTGAATTTTAAAACTAAAATATATGTTGATTTCTGTATAACAAAGCATAAAAAGTTAATGATAAATAAAATTATAAGGAGATTTTTATGATAAATATTGCAATTTTTGGCGCTGGTGGTCTAGGAAGATCAATGGCTCGTTTAATTAGTATTAAAAAGAATACAAGGCTTGTTTGTATTCTTGATAGCAATGGATACGCATTTGATCAGAATGGAATTGATTATAAATTAATTGAGAATGTTAAAAATACTGTAGCTAATATTCCAAATATTGGATTTAGTTCTGAAAACGCTATTGAAGAAGTTATAGAAAAATTTGCATCAAAATTTAATGGAATATTTATTGCTTTACCTAATTTGCCTAATTCATTTATTCCGGAAGTATCTGAAAAGATTGCCTTAAGTAAATTCAAAGGTGTTATTGTCGATGCCTTAAAAAGAACCACAGCTGTTGAACTACTTTCAAAATTAGACAATACATTTAATAATAATGAAGTGCTATATGTAACCGGAGCAGGTGCAACCCCCGGTATGTTGTCGGCTGTTGCTTCTATAGCAGCGCAATCTTATGTTGATATTATGGATATTACTATTACTTTTGGCGTAGGAATCTCTAACTGGAATGAGTACAGGGCTACTATTAGAGAAGATATTGCTCATCTGGAAGGGTTTAATCCTGATATAGTTTCTAAAATGACAGAAGAAGAAGTTGAGGCAGAGCTTGAAAAACGCAATGGTATTCTTGAGTTGGTTAATATGGAACACGCTGATGATATTATTCTTGAACTTGCAGGTGTCTGTTCTAGGGATAAGGTTAATGTTGGAGGAATTGTTGATACAAGGAATCCTAAAAAACCACTAAGTACAAATGTTAAAATTACAGGTCTTACATTAGAAGGCAAGCTTGGTACGCATGTATTTACTTTAAGTGATAATACTACAATGTCTGATAATGTTAATGGCCCTGCTCTTGGCTATATGGCTTCTGCATATGAGATGTATCAGCGTAAAGTGTTTGGATTTATGACCAGTGCTGATATTGGTCCAAAATTCTTGCAAACTGATAAAAATAAACTGGAGCAATTAATTAAAGAAAAAGAGCTTGTGAATGCATAAATGAATATATTTGTTACAGGAACAGATACAGAAGTTGGAAAGACAATAATATCTGCTGGTATAGCAGCTGTATTACAGAGCCTGGGGTTTACTGTAGCTGTTTTCAAGCCCATTCAAACAGGAATGATGAAAACTTCATCTGGCTATGTCTCTCCTGACCTGGATTATGTCAATAAAGTTGACGCTAATGTGTTTACAAAATGTACTTATATGTTTAAAACCCCTGCAGCACCATTTGTTAGTGCTCAGGTTGAAAATAAGTTAATTGATATAAATATGATCCTGAGAGATTATAAGTTGCTAAAAGAAAGCTGTGACTTCGTTATAGTTGAGGGGATAGGCGGTATCTCTGTGCCTATTACCCCATCTCTAACAATAAAAGATTTGATTAAAATTTTAGACTTGCCAGTTTTAATTGTTGCCAGGCCGGATCTAGGTACAATAAATCATAGTATATTAACTGTTGAATATGCATATAAATATAATATTGATTTGCTGGGCATTGTAATTTCAGGTTATCCAGAAGGCAGTACTGATGCGGCTATTAAATCTGCACCGGATGTTATATGTAATTTTTCTCAGCAGGAGATTCTTGGGGTTATACCTAAAATAAAAGGGCTGAGTCATGAAAATCCTCAGGCTGAGTTACTTATTGAAGCAATTATAAGGCATATTAACCTTGAAAAGGTTTTCAGGGTTAAGCTGCCAAAACTTTCTGATGTTATAAGTTAAATATATCAGGTCAAAAATAAATCTAACAGTTGTAGCAGATTTTGTAATTTTTAAGGAAATCTGGTATATCAACTGCTTCTTGAGGTGCTATTTTTACATTCCAGCCGGAGAGCTCTTCTTCAATTTCATCTTTTAACATAGAAACATAACCTGAAATAATCAATTCCCTGTGCTTGATTTTATTTTCCAGATC
>JBFMGH010000163.1:0-2674 GCA_040752795.1 Cyanobacteriota bacterium | reverse complement strand
TGATAATATTTTATTGTTCACTTCAACCGGTTTATAGTTTGGTTTATGCTTTAAACTACTATCAACAACTTTAGTATATCCCGTAAAGTTAACTATACTCACTCTTAACCCCTCATTAAATTTAGATAAATTTACCCTATCTTTAATAATTTAGTTATTTTTAATCTTTCTACTTAATTAAGAAAAAAGTGTAAAATACACATTATGACACTTATAGAAATATTATTTACATTTCTTTAAAAGATATTGTAATTGAGAAAAGTTTTCAATAAAATTAAATGAGAAAATTTCTCGATTATTGAAATGTATTTTATTTTTAAACCTCCAATAAAACCCTTTATTTTCGGTATAATCACATTAATAAAGACAGTCATGAAGGCAATGCCTTCATTTTTTTATATTATTTTTAGGGCTACTCTGAAACCACCCAGATGTATTCTTTCTCTTTCAAATAAACTAAATGTTCTTTTTGAATTCTTTCACCTGGAACCAGTACAGGTATTCCGGGTGGACAAATAGCTAATATCTCTGAAGAAATTCTACCAATAGCATCTTTTGGTAATATTTTTTCTTTCTTACAAAAATAAGCTTCTCTAGGAATACAAACCATTTCTGGTATTGAAAATGGCATAAACTTAATTTCTGGTTTATCTTTATTAACATAATGTTCTTTTCTTGAAGCAATATTCTTTATTGCACCCAAAAAATATTCTAGTTCTGAAGTTGTATTACCAATGTTAGCCAATGCTAAAACTCCATTATCAGTTTTAGCTTCAGTTTCTATATGAAACTCAAATTCTAAAATGTCTTTCAATTGACGGCCAGACAAACCATCAATTATTATATATATCTTTGTAGGATCAATATTAATACTATCAGATTTTGCAAGACACCTGCAACCAGGTATTTGATTTATCTGATATCTAACAAACTCCGAAAAATAAACCATTTTAGCCAGACGATATCTGCCATGCTGACTTTCTATAAATGCTCTGGCTGCATCAAGACTTGCCAGCAACAAATAAGACGGGCTGGTTGACTGCAACATTCTTAAATTACAGGATAATTCATCATAATCTATTTTTGAATTAACCGGCAGGTGCAGCATAGAACTTTGTGAAAAACTACCCGCAGTTTTATGAATTGAATGAACTACCGCATCAACGTCAAAATTCACTGAGCTATCAGGTAGATTATTATTAAATTTCCAGTGACTGCCGTGTGCTTCATCTACAATCAACCTGACATTATTGTTTTTACATATTTTGGAAATTGCTTTTATATCAGAGACAACGCCTTCATAAGTAGGGTTTGTAACCCATAATGTAGCCACATCAGGGTTGTCATCCAGCATTTTTTCAACTTTATCAGGGCTTAAAGCACCCCATACACCCCATTCATCTATTCTTTCTGGCATAATCCATAATGGTACAGCACCTGAAGTAGCTATACCACTAATTACGGAACGATGACAGTTTCTTGCAATAGCAACTTTTTCGCCAGGTTTTGTTATTGTCATGGCAAGAGCAAGGTTACCTACTGTTGAACCATTTATAAGGAAGAAAGTATGTTTAACTCCAAAAGTTTTAGCGGCTAAATCTTGAGCTTCTTTAATGGGACCTTCTGGTGGGTTAAGTTGACCAAGTCCATCAAAATCGTCGGTTGTATCGGCTTTTACTGCTTTATCACCCAATAAATCTTTTAATCTTGGTAATATTCCTGCACCCTGGCTGTGTCCTGGTATATGTAAATTAACCGTGGAAGACTCTAAATACTTTTCTAACGCATCTAATATTGGTGTTTCAGGATAGGGATGTTGGTAATCTAACTTATTTTGCTGTAACTCAATACTGTGATCGAAATCCAGTTCAAAAGCATTATCTATTAAGGTAGCTACACCTCTCGGATGAGAAGCTAAGTCCCGTTCATTTTTATTGGTAGTGGAATAGGATCCACTGCTAGTAAACTTTTTGAGCAATTCTGTTCTCCTTTTGGCCGCATAAAAAACCTTTTCTTCCTTTGCTTTTTGCTAACTCTATGAAAAAAAATAATTGTTCTAATTCTTTATACACAATGAAAAGCAAAAAGTCAACCTTTTTTATATTCGGCCTAATCCTTTAGCAGAAAGGCTTTTTAAGATTATTTAAAAACTCATTATCTTGCTAATATTGATAAATGAAACTTGACGGAGATTATTTTATTTTTTATATTTGATCAAACACACATTGGCATTGATTTAGGCAAAATAATTTTTTTACAAAAATTCTTGAAATTCTGATCATTACAAGTTAAATTTGACCAATTTTTTTTTCAACCATTAGCTAAATCTGCTTTGTAATGGCTTTACAGAGACTCATTTTTTTTATCAATGTTTTCATAAGGCCATTTCAACAACATACTCACACAAAAGTCTTTTGCAACAGGTAGTTTAATAAAACTTATTTAAACTTAATAAACTTAACGTATTATTATTAATCATTAAACAAATAGTATAATTAATTGAATACCATTAAACTGTTGTATAGCCTATTTGGACTAAATTTCTGAATAGCTTCTAGACAAAACACGAAAGTATGCTAGCTTTGTAATAAGCTGTGGGGGAACTTTCGCTGAGTTTATTAAAAGAAATGTGATCTTTGAAAGTCTACTCTTTAGGGTCATTTTGAACAAATTC
>JBFMGH010000162.1:0-2324 GCA_040752795.1 Cyanobacteriota bacterium | reverse complement strand
TTCTAAAATGGCGAAAAGTGCTGATAAAAAAAGGCTTAAAGACCTAATAAAGAGAATAAGAGATTATTTTGACGAAAAAGAACAAAAAGAAGCTGCAAAAATATTTCTTGGCGAAGAACTCAAAGATTTAATGCTAAAATATCCTGATAGGTCTCTTAATAGTATATATAACAAAAATCTTGAAGTTATTGTTGATAGAGTTAAAGCCAGATACGCTGCCTGGTATGAAATATTTCCGAGGTCACAGGGAACAGAAGAAGGTAAAAGCGCAACTTTTAAAGATTGCGAAGCAAGGTTACCTGAAATAAAACGTATGGGCTTCGATGTTATCTATTTTCCACCAATTCACCCTATCGGACAGACAAACAGGAAAGGGCCTAATAATACTTTAAATGCCAGCCCTAATGATCCGGGCTGCCCCTATGCAATTGGCAATATCAATTGTCGAGACAAAGAAAGAATCAAAAAAGGGGCAGGCAAAAACCTGGACATTAATAAAACCCTTAAAGAGCCGGGGAACATTAAGGGCTTTGAGCCTGGCGGCCATAAAGATATCGAACCTCTTTTAGGGACTTTTGAAGACTTTGAAAATTTCCGCAAAAAAGCTGAAGAACTTGGCATAGAAATAGCTATAGATTTTGCTATTAACTGCTCTCCAGACCATCCTTATGTCAGGGATCATCCAGACTGGTTCTACAAAAGACCTGATGGAACTATTAAATATGCTGAAAACCCTCCTAAAAAATATGAAGACATCTATCCGTTAAACTTTAACTGCGAAGACAGAGAAGGTTTATGGTATGAGATGCTCAGCTTTTTTATTTTCTGGGCTGAAAGAGGCGTAAAGATATTTCGGGTAGATAATCCTCACACTAAACCGGTTGCTTTCTGGGAATGGGTTATATTTGAAACTCAAAAACGACACCCTGATACAATGTTTCTTTCAGAAGCTTTTACAAGGCCAAAAATGATGAAAGCACTGGCTAAAGCAGGCTTTACTCAGTCTTATACTTACTTCACCTGGAGAAACTTTAAAGAAGAAATAATTGAGTATTTTACCGAACTGACAACATACCCAATGAGCGAATATTTCAGAGGTAATTTGTTTACCAATACTCCTGATATATTACCAGCAATTCTGCAAGAAGGAGGCAGGCCTGCCTTTAAAATGAGGGCTGTTCTGGCTGCTACTCTTTCTTCAGTCTACGGTATCTATAGTGGCTTTGAGCTTTGCGAAGGTACACCGATGCCAGGCAAAGAAGAATATATTAATTCTGAAAAATATGAATATAAAGTCTGGGACTGGGACAGAGAAGGTAATATTAAAGATTATATAACTCAGATTAATACCATCAGAAGAAATAATGAAGCTTTGCAACACTATAATAATCTAGAGTTTTATAATTCTGACAATGACAACATTTTATTTTACGGCAAATTAACTGAAGATTTATCAAATATTATATTTGTTGTTGTTAACCTGGATCCTTTCCAGAAACATGAATCTTTTATCTATGTGCCAATAGATAAGTTAAATATAGAGCCAGATGAAACATATCAGGTGCATGATCTTTTAAACAACGAAAGATATTTATGGAAAGGCTCTCAAAATTTTGTCAGTCTTGACCCAACTATGAAAACTGCTCATATATTAAAAATACGAAAATGGCACCATAGAGAAAATGATTTTGATTACTTTATGTAAGTTAAAACGGGGGTTTAATGCCCCCTTTTGATTTATAAATCTTTAGCAAAAAATGCTTTTCTTTTATAATCAGATAAAATAAATGATAATGAATGGATAAATAAAAATGAATAAGAAATTATTAGCTTTTTTATGTAAAATATGTCCTTTTTGTATAGTCGCCAGAAAATTTCCAGAAACCGGGTTTGCTAAAAAGCTTGCAGAAGCTGAACAAGATTGCCCGGCATGCAAAGCTTATAAAGAAGTGTATACAAAAACCGAATAAGCTAACTTAAACATTCCAGTCAGAATAATGAACTTTTCGTTCTTGTTGACGACGTTTTTCTGCTTCTTCTTCTTCAAACTTTTTAAGCACCCTGATTAACACTACTTCTATTGTATATCTAATGATAAGATAAACTGTAATACTAAGAAGTATAACTGGTTCCACAAAACCTTTTTTCAAATATATTTTTTCAGGTATATTTGACAGAATTATACTTTTGATAAAATAAACAGGCGCAATTAGCACATTATCAATCTGAAAAACAATACCCAGTACTGGTTTAAAAGATGGTGCTTGAAGAGCTCCAAAATCATAAGCGATTCTGATAAATAATAGAATAAGTATTAAAAATAC
>JBFMGH010000161.1:0-5727 GCA_040752795.1 Cyanobacteriota bacterium | reverse complement strand
AAAAAATAAAAGCATCATTGATAAAAGACGAAAAAAACCTGAATAGAGTTCAAGAATTAGTACAACAGGATTTCATAAGTCATTCGTCTTATGATCAGGCTTTATCAACGAGGGATAATAGCATTGCAGAACTGAAGGCAAAAGAAGCAATGTTGAAAAAAGCAAAGCTTAATCTGAGCTATACAAAAATATACGCACCTATTAATGGTAAAATAGGCAGTCTTATGGTGACTGAAGGAAACCTTGTTGGCCCTGACACCGGGTCAATGGCTACTATTGTTAAGCTCAACCCTATTTATGTAACATACAATATACCTGCTGATGATTTTACAAAGTTGAGACTAAAACTGGCAAAAGAACACAAAAGTATTGAAAATCACCAAATTGAACTAATTTTATCAGACGGGGCACCTTATGCATACAAAGGTACTCAGGATTTCTTTGATAATAAAATAGATGAAACAACAGGTACAATTAAGTTGAGAGCACGATTTCCTAATCCTGATGGAATATTGTTGCCAGGACAACTATGTAATATTATAGTTTATTCAAATAAACCCGTAATCAAGCAGGTGTTACCACAGAGTGCTATACTAGAAGATACTGCCGGCAAATTTGTTTATATTGTCACAAAAGAAAAAACTGTTCAGCGCCAGGGCATTGAAACAGGCAGGCAAATTGGTAAGGATTGGGTTATAAAAGACGGTATAGAACCTGATGACCAGGTTATTTCTACTGGTCTTCAAAAAATTAAACATGGAATGAGTGTTAATATTCTTTCTGACCAGACCAACAATGCTGATAGTAAAGGAAGCCATTAAATGTCTAGCAATTTTTTCATAAATAGGCCACGATTTGCTATTGTTATTTCTCTGGTGATTATGCTTGTAGGGCTTATTGCATTACAAACAATGCCACTTGAGAGTTATCCAATTATAACCCCACCACAGGTAGTTGTAAGTGCACCATACCCCGGGGCCAATGCTGATGTTGTAGCTAAAACAATTGCTGCACCAATTGAATCTGAGATAAATGGTGTAGAAAATATGATTTATATGGAATCTGAAAGTACTAATGGGTCTTACAACCTAAGAATTAGTTTTGAAGTTGGCTCTGACCCTGATATGGCAGTGGTTAAAGTTCAAAACAGGTTATCACTTGTTACACCTAAATTACCTGAAGAGGTTAGAAGACTCGGTGTTCTGGTTAGAGAGAATACTGGTGGACCGGGTGTATTATTTTTAGGTCTAAAATCGGATAAAAAAGAATATAATAATATTTTTCTAAGTAATTATGCACTGGTAAATATTAAAGATATATTATCAAGAGTGCCCGGTGTTGCGGATGTAAGAATATTTGGAGCTCAAGATTACAGCATGAGAATCTGGTTGAACCCAGAAAAAATGGCTAATCTGGCTATTACAACAAGAGATGTTATAAGCGCAATACAATCACAAAATATTCAAATTGCTACAGGCCAATTAGGAGACGAGCCTGCTCCAGAGTATCAACAATTAAGTATAATGCTACGAACACAAGGAAGATATACAAAGCCTTCTGAGTTTGAAGAAATAATAATTAAGGCAAATAATGATGGCTCTACGGTAAAAATAAAAGATATAGCAGATGTTGAACTAGGGTCATTTGATTATAGTTCCTATAACCGTGTAAATGGAAAGCCTTCTGTTGTGCTTGCTATTTCACAATTAAATGATGCTAACATAATAGAACTGGTTAAAAATGTAGATGAAAGGCTGAGTGAAATTAAAAAGAATCTACCTGCTGGGGTAGAACTGGATGTATTGCATGATGCCTCAGACTATATTGAAGAATCTATAGAAGAAGTTACACTAACAATAGTTATTGCACTAATTTTAGTAACATTAATAACATACATGTTTCTTCAAGATATTCGCACAACAATTATTCCCATACTTGCAATACCTGTTTCAATAATAGGAACGTTTAGTTTTCTAAAGGCATTAGGGTTTTCAATAAATACATTTACATTATTTGGACTTGTTCTTGCAATTGGTATAGTTGTAGATGATGCTATAGTCGTTATAGAAAATGTTCAAAGACATATTTCAAATGGTATGCATCCAAAGGAAGCAGCTATAAAAACAATGAAAGAGGTAAGCGGAGCAGTAATTGCTACAACACTTGTATTGTTAGCTGTGTTTGTTCCTATTGCATTTTTGCCAGGAATAACTGGTAGGCTATATAAACAATTTGCATCAGCTATTTCAATATCTGTAACAATATCATCAATTGTTGCTTTAACGCTAACTCCTGCGTTATCAGCCACTATTTTAAGTTCAAAAATTAGTAAGTCAAACTGGTTCTGGGATTTATTTAATTATGGTTTTGAATTATTAAAAAGATTTTATCTTTTTGTTTCACTGAAGTTAATTAAACAGCCTGTTATAACAGTTTTAATTTTAGCAGGTCTATTTTTAAGCACAATATTTATACTTAAGATTGCTCCAACAGGGTTTTTGCCTGATGAAGACCAGGGAATCATTCTTTCAATTGTTCAATTACCTGACGGAGCATCACTTAACAGAACGAATGAGGTAGTAAAAAAAGTAGAAAATATTCTTAAAGAATACAGATCAATAGAAAGAGTAATAAGTGTTATAGGTTATCAGGGAACAAATTCGGCAATTGTAATAACACGTTTAAAGCCATGGAATGATAGAATAGCAGAAAAAGACAAAGCTCAAAATATAGTTAGAGAACTCCAGGGTAAATTCATGGCAATTCCAGATGCGCAAATATACCCATTTTCACCACCATCAATACCAGGTTTAGGTATGTTTGGTGGGTTTGAATTCAGGCTTCAGGATAAGGGTGATAATTCGCCTCAGTATTTATCTGAAGTTGCCAATGATTTTATTGCAAAGGCAAATCAGAATGGCTATTTGCAAAGAGTTTTCACTCAGTTTCAGGCTAATTTACCTCAACTATATGTAACAGTTGATAGAGAAAAAGCTATGGCCAAGGGTGTAGAAATAGATGAAATATTTTCTACGCTTGGTGCTTTGCTCGGTTCAGTCTACGTAAATGATTTTAACAAGCTGGGCAGGATATTTCAGGTAAAGATACAGGCGAAGTCTAATTATAGGTCAACACCTGACGATCTTAAATCAATATATGTCAGAAATAATAAAGGTGAGATGATACCAATTTCATCGTTAATAACACTAAAATCAACTATTGGAGCCAAAACGATAAGCAGATTTAATATGTTTAAAGATGTAAAAATAAACGGCAATGCAGCTATGGGTAGAAGTACTGGTGAAGCGATAAAAGCGATGGAAGAATTAGCAAATACAGAGCTTCCTGATGGTTTTTCATATGAGTGGTCTGCAACATCTTTACAGGAGAAACAGTCCAGTAATAAGACCAATTTCCTTTTAATATTATCTGTAGTATTTATCTATTTATTCCTTATAGCTTTTTATGAAAGCTGGGCAATCCCGTTTGCAGTAATTCTTGTAGCACCATTAGGAGTTATTGGTGGGTTAGCTGCAATATTAGCAACAGGAAACTCACTTGATCTTTATGCTCAGATTGGTCTTGTAATATTAATAGGTATATCATCGAAGCACGCCATTTTAATAGTAGAATTTGCAAAAGCAGAAAAAGAACAAAATAACTTTAGCCCTTTAGAAGCAGCCGTATCTGCAGCTAAATTACGAATTAGAGCTGTTGTAATGACAGTATTAACATTTATATTTAGTGTAATACCTCTAATAATAGCCCAGGGTGCCGGAGCTGAAAGCAGGCATTCATTAGGAATAACAGTTTTTGGAGGGATGATAGCTGCAGCAATTGTAGGAACAATTCTGGTACCTTCTACATATGTAATTATAGAAACTTTACGGGAGAAATTTTCAAGTAAAAATGCTGAAAATATCAACTAATTGCTTATATCTGAAAGAGGTTTTATTAAATGATTAACCGACTGATTTTAATATTAATTTTAATGGTTATAACTGCATATTATCCTTCTATGTGTATAGCACAGGATGATATTAAAAAAGCAACAGAAGAAAATAATCAGCTAACAGCTGGTTCTGATTCAGATATTGATACTAATTCAAATAACACCAGACAAAATGATACAGTGACAGATGATAATAGTAAAATAACTATTGAGAAAGACGAATCATTAAGTTTAAATAAGTGCGTAAACATAGCTCTTTTAAATAACCCTGAGATTAAATCAGCCATAAGCAATACAAATATATACAAAGCCAGGATTGGACAGGCTAAGTCTGCATATGTGCCAGAGTTAAGTATGTCTGGAGGATATAGTTATGATAATGCAACATCACATGTATCATTTGTTGATACAACCCTTCATTCATTTGATATAGGATCAATAAAGCTCACTCAGTTGATATATGATTTTGGCAAAACTCATACAAACATAAAAATACAAGAAACAAAATTTGAATCTTCTCAAGAAGATCTTCAAAACACTATAAATAATGTTGTTTATAGTGTAAAAAAAGCCTATTATGACTTATTATTGGCTTTTCAAAACAAGCAAGTATACGAGGAATCTGTTATAATGTACAGCGAGCAATTAAAGCAAGCTGAAGCTTTTTATAAAGTTGGTGAACGACCAAAGGTAGATGTTTTAACAGCCAAAGTTAATTTAAGTAATGCCAGGTTGGATCTAATTAAAGCTCAGAATAATATTAATATAGCTTACGCTGCTTTAAATAATACTATGGGTATTCCAGAATCTCCTAAATACAACCTTTCTGATGAGCTAAAATATAAAGAAAATCAGATAAGCTTTGAAGAAATATTAGTTATAGCATATGAAAATAGGCCTGATTATAAGTCAGCATTATTAAAAAGTGAATCAGCAAAAACTAATATAAAACTGGCTAAAACAGAATATTTCCCTCGAATGGAAGCTTTTAGTGGCTATAATGTAAGAGGTTTTCATGTTAGAGGAGACGCCAGTATAGACACAGGCTGGAGTGTAGGTGCAAGCCTTAAGATTCCTGTTTTAAATATTTATCATACAAGAAAAAAAGTAGATGAACTAAGGGCCAGCTATGAAAAGGAAGTTTTTACATCAGAAAAACTAAAAAATAATATATATTTAGAAGTTCAGCAGTCTTATGTTAATTTTATTGAATCTATTGAAAGTGTACCAGTAACAGAAGTAGCTTTAAGTGAAGCCAAAGAAAACTATGACCTTACTAATGGAAGATATAAAGTTGGTTTTGGAAATCATATAGAACTTAAAGATGCTGATTTATTTTATGTTAATGCCAAATTAGCTTATTACAAAGCATTATATTTATATAATGCTGCTATAGTGTTACTAGAAAAATCTATAGGACAAGAGTTGCCAGTTAAATAATATTTTACAAGCTATATTTTTCTAATTATATAACCAGCACAATTAGCTAATAAGAGTATACCAAATATAATCATACCAAGAAACAGTAACCCTTCACAGGGCATATCTACACCAGAAGAGAAAGGGTCATTTGTTTGGTGGTGTCAATAAGAATATTGACCCAATAATAGTCATCGTTAAGCCTATTATTCCAGATAAAATTTTAGATAAGATCGTTTCTGACTTTCTATTTTTCATTTAATATTTTTAATTATACTGATCTTTGAAAGTAATTTATAGATTCCAAATTATAGAGGCTGGGTGTTTTTCGTTGCTGTGGAACGAAAAAAAACCCA
>JBFMGH010000160.1:0-26213 GCA_040752795.1 Cyanobacteriota bacterium | reverse complement strand
AATAACATATTTAATAACATACATAGTAGTAAAAGTTATGGAAATAACCAGAATGGGGTATACAACATCGATCCAAACAAATAAATAGTTAAAAACAAGTGAAGCAATAAAAAGATAAGCAAAAGTAATACTAAGGGTAATACAAAAAGTAATAAGTCCTGATCTGATTTTTAGCACACAAATACCAGTCAAAATAAATAGTATCAGGCAAATTAACAAATTCAGATACCATGGGGCACGGGTTAAGAAGTCTCCTGTAATAATATTATTCAAAACTGTAGCTTGAAATTCAACTCCGGGGTGAACCCTGCTGAAAGGAGTTGTTTTAATGTCAAACAAGCTACTGGCAGTAGCTCCGATTAAAATTATTTTATTTTTAAACGTTTTTTCCAAATCTAAAACAGGGGGATCACCTGCCTGAATTTGATTAATACTTTTTATTACTTTCCATATAGGTATATATGTATACGTTTGACTTGGGCCATACCAGTTAACAAGCATTTTGCCATCACTTTGAAGCGGGACATTAGTGTCTCCAATAATTAAATAGTTATCCTCCGTTATTATCAGTTCTTTAAAAGGTTTCTCCATTCTATCTTTTATAACATCCATAGCCACTCTGAGAGCAAGATAGGGATAATATTTATCATGGTATAAAAATAATAATGCATTTCTACGACTAATACTGTCATTATCTCTTGAATGGTTTATTATTCCAATTTGTTTTGTATTTTTTAACAACTCGGGTAAGATTGCCCGGCAATTTGTAAAAGTTACATCTTCAAGATCGAGTTTAGAAAAATTTTGAGTAGGAACTGCTAAGTCTTCGATAGCTTTAATTATTTCTATAGGATTACTTTCTTCTCTTTTGTCAAAGTTCATTGCAATATAAACTTTATCCAATTTAGATAAAGTTTCAGCTAGTTTAAGATCATATTCTTCAAATCCTTTTTGATAACCAATGAACATTAAGTCAAAAACAACTGCCCTTGCGCCTGCTTCAATAAGCCCCTTGGCCACCACGCCATGTATTTCCCTTGTCCATGGCCATCTACCGAGTTCGTCACCTAATATTTCAAGGCTATTATCATCAATAGCGAGAATAATAATGTCATCACTATGTTTAACAGTCTGTAATGGCAATTTAAATCTTAGATCAAGTGTTTTAAGTTCTATATCTTCAATAAGCTGATTAATCTTAAAAACATTTATACCAACCCATAGAGAAAAGATAATCGTTAAAATAACCAGGAAGTATAATGTAGTTCCCAGGATTTTTTTGCCTACAAGTTGTTTTAGTTGCTCCATATCTTTTCCAGATTTTAGTTACAATTTGAATTATATAATAATAAATATATCAAGAAATCAACTCAACAGCCGATGAAGGTACAACAGCTTTACCATATTTTCCAAAGTCAACAATTAATTTATTAGTTATTGGATGTTTTATAAACAGAATTACCTTACCTATTGTGCCATAAGGAATAGATAAATTCTTGTATTTTTTATAAATGTACTTAACGTAGTCAGGTTCATTTTCCATTATTACTAACATTAATTACTTGTTGAATGATCTAATATTATATAATAACTACAAAATTAATAAAATTGTAGAAAAATTCTTTGATAATATTAAAATAAACCAGAATTAATTTTAAATAATGCCGCTTAAATTTAATTATATTAACATTTTAAAGAATTAAAAAAATAATTTTAACAGTTTAAAAATCAGTAATAATAAAGGTTTTAGGTTAAATTATTCACAGAAAAACCCTTTAAAAAAATGGTAATTAAAACTATACTATTCCACATAAAATAATAAATTAATCCTGAAAAAACAGCCGGCTTCTATAATCTGGAATATAAAATTACTCTCAAGTATCAGTATAAAACATTAATCAGCAAAACTAAAACTGCTAGGAAAATTTAACCTAACACCGGGATTATTAAATATTTTTCTAATCACACAAATACTTTTAAATATTTTCAAATGATAATATTCTATATTAACTATCATATTTTCATCAAACATATTAAACAAAGATTAAAAAAGAATATTGGCAGGTTTTTTGGCCTACCATACTCAGGCCAAAACAACTTATAAGGCTTTCAGTTAAGTCTGATTATTTAATACTTTTACAATAAAATAAATAATTAAAAAATTATTACGTTTAAACGATTAAATAAAAGCACTGTGTTAAAATTTGAAAAGGTTATTTTAAATAATTATCAATCTTATTAGGAACTTATAATTAAATGTTTGATTTACTGTTAAAAATATTAGGTAACCCTAACGATAGAGAAATAAAGAAAATACAGCCAGTCGTTGAAGCGGTGAATGTTTATGAAGAACAATTTGCCAGAATGAGCGATGAAGAACTTTCTCGAGTAACAATAGATTTCAGAAATAAATACAATGCCAGACCCAAATCCAGGAATCCTGAAAAAGATAGGATTCATTCAGAAGAAGCTTTAGAGTATTTATTGCCTGAAGCATTCGCAGCTGTAAGAGAAGTAGGCAAAAGAACCCTGAACATGAGACACTTTGATGTTCAAATTATTGGGGGATATATTCTTCACAAAGGTATGATTTCAGAAATGAGAACCGGTGAAGGAAAAACTCTTGTAGCAACATTACCTGCATACCTGAATGCACTAACAGGCAAAGGCGTTCACATTGTTACAGTAAATGATTACCTGGCCAAGCGTGATAGTGAATGGATGGGTTATATTTTTAAGTTTTTAGGCCTTGATGTTGGCCTGATAACCATGGCAAAACAATCATGGGATGATTTCTCAGCTAAAAAAATAGCCTATGATGCTGATGTAACATATGGAACTAATAATGAGTTTGGTTTCGACTATTTAAGAGATAATATGGCAGGCAGCATAGAACAATGCGTTCAGAGACCATATAATTATGCTATTGTTGACGAAGTTGACAGTATTCTGATCGATGAGGCCAGAACCCCACTTATCATTAGTGGCCGTCTGGAACGTTCAGCAGAATTATATAACACTATGGCCAAACTGGCTCCTACACTAGAGCCTAAATTGGATTACGAAGTAGAAGAAAAAACTAAAAATATTATATTAACTGAAGAAGGCATAGACAAAGCTATGGAATTCTTAAACTCTGACGATCTCTATGATCCTTCAACCCAATATGCTCATTATGTTATTCAGGCTTTAAGGGCGAAAGAACTCTTTAAAAAAGATATCGACTACGTAGTAAAAGATGGACAGGTAGTTATTGTTGATGAATTCACAGGCCGCCTTATGGACGGCAGAAGATGGAGCGATGGACTTCATCAATCTATTGAAGCTAAAGAAAAATTGCGAATACAAGATGAATCTCAAACCTTAGCAAGTATTACATTCCAAAACCTTTTCAGGTTGTACCCTAAACTTGCTGGAATGACAGGTACAGCTCTGACAGAAGAAGCTGAATTTGGCAAAATCTATAAACTTAAAGTGCTATCCGTCCCTACAAACAGAAATGACATCCGTAAAGACCTGCCGGATGTTGTATACAAAGGTGTTAAAAACAAATTTGAAGCCGTTGTCGAAGATATCATTGAAAAGCATCATGAAGGCAGACCCGTTTTAGTCGGCACTATAAGCATAGAAAACTCTGAAATATTATCTGAAATGTTAAAGAAAAAAAACATTAAACATAATGTTTTAAACGCCAAACATCACGAAAGAGAAGCCCAAATAATAGCACAGGCCGGCAGATTAAAAGCTATAACTATAGCA
The DNA here is from genome assembly GCA_040752795.1 of Cyanobacteriota bacterium. GTDB lineage: Bacteria > Cyanobacteriota > Vampirovibrionia > JBFMGH01 > JBFMGH01 > JBFMGH01. Next base: position 22,454 of record JBFMGH010000160.1, on the reverse strand, counting down.
ACCAATATGGCTGGCCGTGGAACAGATATATTACTTGGGGGTAACCCTGAATTTCTGGCAAAAGAAATGCTGGAAAAAGATGGTATTAATTCTGAAGAGATGGAAGATAAAGATTATAAAAAAATCTCTCAAGAATACCTTCAAAAAGCCTATCAAATTTGTGACGATGAACACAAACAGGTTGTGGATGTAGGCGGTTTATACGTACTTGGCACAGAACGCCATGAATCCAGACGTATTGATAATCAGCTCAGAGGCCGTGCTGCCAGGCAGGGCGACCCAGGTTCAACAAGGTTCTACTTATCTCTTGAAGATAACCTTATGAGACTATTCGGCGGTGACAAAATTTACAACATTATGGAAACACTTAATGTTGACGAAACAATGGCTATTGATGCTCCAATAATTTCTGGTAGTATCGAAAGAGCACAGAAAAAAGTTGAAGCTCATCATTTTGACATAAGAAAACACGTTCTTGAATATGACGATGTCATGAATAAACAACGGGAACTGTTTTATCACGAGAGAAGAAAATCTTTAGAGGGAGAAAACCTTAAAGACGATATTATCTATATGATAGAACGTGAAGTTGAAAGAATAGCTGGATCACATATAAATAAGGATATGCCTTATGAAGAATGGGAAGCAGGTGCTCTGGATTCTATACTGAAGGCTTTGCAAGCACAAATACCTCAAATTAGTTATCTTGAAGTTGCTGACTTAAGGGGATTAAAATATGAACCTCTTATGTTAAAAATCATTAAAGAAGCTGTAAATACTTATAATGAACATGAAAAAAATATTGTAGATTTCTATAACACAATGGTAATACCTCAAACAAGCGGAGAACCACAACTCTTTGACGATAAAAATAATATTATGAGGGAACTTGAAAGAGATACACTATTGAGAATAGCAGATAAAAAATGGATCGACCACCTTCACAATATTGATGCTGTTCGAGATGGCATAGGATTAAGAGCTTATGGCCAAAAAGATCCACTTATTGAATATAAACGTGAAGCCTTTGAGTTATTTAATGACCTGATACAAGATATTCAAAGAGAAACAATTTCAACACTATTTAGAACCAAGTTTCAGGTTCAACTTGTAAATATTCATGATGAAGAAGAAATTGAAACAGATCTCACAAGAAGCAGGAAAACAGCTAAAACCTCTGCAGTAGAAGAAGAACATGATCTTGAAGTCATTGCTGAAGAAGGTAAAAAAATTGGTCGAAATGAGCCATGCCCCTGCGGAAGTGGACTAAAACATAAAAGATGTTGCGGAAAAGTCTTAAGCAAAGGTAAATAAGATGTTTACAGACTATCAAAAAGAACTGGCCAACTATAAAAATATTATTATCAATGCAGGAGACTATCTTTGACGTTCAGGGTATTAAAAATAAACTAAATCAATTACAGCTTAAATTAACTTCACCTGATATCTGGGATAACCCTATTGAAGCTCAAAAACTATCTCAACAGCTTCATGAAAACCAAGAAATACTAGAAATATATAACACCTGGAATACTTCTGTTGAAGAATTAGAAATACTTATTGAACTTTCAATAGAAGAAAACGATAGTAGTTCTGAAGATGAAATAAAACATAACTTAAAACAACTTAGAAATTCCCTGGAAAAGTGGGAACTTCAGAGAATGCTTAATGGTGAATATGACAACTCAGATGCCATGTTATCAATTAATGCCGGCGCTGGAGGCACTGATGCACAAGACTGGGCACAAATGTTATTAAGAATGTATTTAAGATGGTGCGATGCCCATAACTATAAATCAATAATAATTGAACAATCAGATGGTGAAGAGGCTGGTATAAAAAGTGCAACAATAAAAATAACCGGCAAATTTGTTTATGGCTATCTAAGAGCGGAAAAAGGAGTCCACAGGCTTGTTCGGCTGTCTCCTTTTAATGCTAACAACAAAAGGCAAACAAGCTTTGCCTCTGTAGAAGTCAGCCCTGTTATAGCTGATATAGATTCAAAAATTGATATAGACACCGATGACCTTGAAATAACAACCATGAGATCAGGGGGTGCCGGTGGGCAAAATGTCAACAAAGTAGAATCAGCTGTAAGAATTACTCATATACCTTCAAATATAACCGTTAAATGCCAGCAAGAGAGATCGCAGGCTCAAAATAAAGAGCTGGCCCTGGAACTATTAAAATCAAAACTATTAGCTATTAAACAAGCAGAATATGAGAATAAAATGGCAGAATTAAAAGGTGAAGCTGTTGATATAAACTTTGGCAGCCAGATTAGATCATATGTATTTCACCCTTATACAATGGTTAAAGACCACAGAACAAACCATGAAACAGGAAACCTTGATTCTGTTATGAATGGAGATCTTGATTCTTTTATTGAATCCTATTTAAAGAGCCCATTTAATATTGCAACTTCGTCTGTATCATGAAGATTTTAAATATTGACCCTGGTATGCATATATATCGAGTTTAAAATTCTTTCATTAGCTCCTAACCACTAATATTTTATAAACTGTTCACAGATTTCTCTGCCTTTTACACCAATCCACAAAAGAAAACTATATATGGACTAAATTTTAGCCCCTCAATTCTCTGGAATCTATCATTACTTTCAAGGAATAGTATTAAAAAAAATTTTAAGTCGAATTAACAACTTAAAATAATTCATTTGCGAGAAGATTGAGGGGTGTTTATTTGTTTTGAGGGTTTTAGGTTATTATGAGGGTGTCTTATGTATGAGGTAATTATTCATCGACCGTATATTCTGCATAATGCATATCAGTTTGAGTATTAATTTCGTCTATTGCTATAAAAAGTGGAATAAAAATCAATAAAATAACAATTGTCAGACCTGTAAGTTGAACTAATTTATCCAACATTTAATATATCTCCCATTCCATAAGATTTACCTGTCTATTTAAAATATACCCATATTTTCTGAAATCATAACTAGATTTAGGATAATTAAAAACAATTCTTTACAATATCAAAAATACTTTTCTGATATTCAGAAATTTTTTCTTCTGATTTTCCAAAAAAAATCTCTGTAAATTCACTCATACCAATAATTTAATTGTATCAGCATTTTATCCAGAATGTTATTACTATCATAGAGTAGCAATTACTTAATTATGTGACTTATAGTTTACAAACTAATGCTATTACGCAAATAGATGTATAATATCTTTTGATTAAAAACATAAAAATAAGATGCATCTAAAATCAAATTATGAGGAAAATAGAATAGTGGGTAGATTTCTTGACAGTTTTAACTCTAACATAGCAATTGATATGGGGAGCTCAAACACACGTATTTGTTATAACGATAAAGGGGTTGTTTTAAGAGAACCAACGGTTGTAGCATTAGACAAATCTTTCTCTCCACCAAAAGTTATCGAAGTAGGAAGAACAGCCAAGTCAATGTTAGGCAGGGCTAAAGGAGAGATAAGAACAGCCAGTCCTCTTCGTTATGGTGTCATTGCAGAAATGGATCTGACAGTAGAAATGTTAAAAAGATTTATGGACACTGTTTTAGGTCACAGGTTCATAAAATTTTCTCCTAAAGTAGTTTTGGCTGTACCTGCAAGCGCTACAGGAGTAGAAAAAAAAGCTGCATTTGAAACAATGAAAATAGCTGGGGCAAAGAAAACTTATCTTATTGAAAAACCCGTTGCAGCTGCTGTTGGTGCCGGATTAAATATTGAATCTCCTACTGCAACAATGATAGTTGATATTGGTGGCGGTTCAACAGATATTTCTATTTTAAGTTATGGCGATATTTTAATGAACAATAATATTCGTGTTGCAGGTGATGATTTCAACAAAGCTATTCAAAACTACATTCGAAGCACTAAACATATTTTAATTGGTGAAAGAACCGCTGAAAATTTAAAAATTAAATACGGTAGTGTTTTCAAAGTTGAAGATGATGAAGAAATAGAAATCAGAGGGATTAATATAATTGAAAAAGCTCCTACCACTGTAAATATAAACAAGTCAAATCTTAGAGATGCCTTACAACCTCCAATAAAATACATTACAAAAGAAATAAAATTAACAATTGAAGCTTCTCCACCAGAAGTAGTTTCAGACATAGTTGAAAAAGGTATCGTTTTAACCGGAGGCAGTGCATTACTTGATGGAATTACTGATTTAATTCAGTCTGAATTAAGAATACCTGTGCGTGTAGCTCCGGAGCCACTTTTAAGTGTTGTAATTGGAGCCGACAAAATTCAGAATGATAATTCTTATCAAAGGCTTTTAATAAACAGAAAACATTAACCTGATTAATTCATGAATTTGTTTCATTTAGGTAAAACCTTCTTCTAATGACATATTTAAAAAATACTGGATTTACACACTGTAAATTCAGATGATAGCTCTCAAAAGAAGAGGGGGGGTGTTTTTGCTTGGGTAGCAAGCAAAAACACCCCCTGTAACCTCCTCGCTGATTCCTGATTTGTGAATAATTTGGGTTAAAAGTAAGTAAGTCACTTTATATAAAAAGGCTGTCCTGAATTTATAGGGCAGCCTCTTATTATGTTTTATTAAAAGCAAATGCCTTTAAAAATCAAAGTTAATCTGTGAAAATAATACAACTTTATTTTTTCCCTGTTTTTTTGCGTTATAAAGGGCATGTTCGGCATAACGAGTAAGGGTATTAACATCTGGCTCCATGTGCGGAAAAGGATAGGTTGAAATACCAATACTAACTGTTACACTCATTGGTTCTTCTTCGTCCTGAAAGAAATTAAAGGCTTTAATATCTTTTCTAATTCTTTCAGCAAGAACATAAGCATTTCTATCAGTAGTATTAGGTAATGCTACGATAAATTCTTCATCACCGTATCTTGTTACTATATCTTCTTTTCTAACTCTATCAAGTAGAATATCTGATATCTTCTTTAAAACTTCGTCTCCGACCTGATAGCCATACATATCATTAATGACTTTGAAATAATCAACATCCATTAACATACATGTAATAGGTGTAGCATATCTCTTGGATCTGGATAATTCTTCTTCTAGCCTATCTAAAAGGTGTTTTCTATTATAAAGACCTGTTAAATCGTCACAAAGAGATATTCTATTAACTTCATCTTTAAGTATCTTTATTTTAAGTATATTAGCAATTCTTATTTCAAGTTCTTTATTTTTGAATGGTTTATAAACAACATCAAATTCTCTATTTCGCCACTCAAGAGGAGCATTTTCATCCTCTACACAAAAAAGCAATGGTATTGATAAGCTTAATTTTGTAACGATATTATCTATAGAGTCAGTCGGTGCATCAATAATAGCCAGAGAGTAATTTTCATCATTTAAAGATTTCAGATTGTCAAGATCAGCAACATTATATTCATAATTTTCTGAGGTTTTAAGAACCTTTTCAAGCTGCTCATCAAGCTCATTAGGAGTTATAACGACAACTTTTTCCATCTTATTCCCCTTATTTATCATCCATTACATAGTTTCTAAGTGTTCCAATATTTTCAATTTCTATTTCTATACAGTCACCGTTTTTAAGAGGTCCAACCCCTGAGGGTGTTCCAGTCATTATCAAATCCCCAGGTAACAGTGTCATAACTTTAGAAACAAAACTAACTAATTTATATGGGTTAAAAATAAGTTTGCTAGTATTTGAACATTGTACCACTTCACCATTTTTTTTAGCTAATATGTTTAGATTATTTGGGTCAATTCTTTTTGCAGGAATAATCCAGGGCCCAATAGGTGCAAAAGTGTCAAAGGATTTACTTCTAATCCATTGGCCATCTTTTTTTTGCAAATCTCTTGCTGTTACATCGTTACCACAGGTAAAACCAAGAATAGAATCCTGGGCTTCATCTTCCTCAATGTTTTTCGTCTTTTCTTTTATTACGATTACAAGCTCCGCTTCATAATCAACCCTCTTACTAATTAAAGGAAGTTTTATAAGTTCTCCTCCCGGAATGATTGCTGAAGGCGGCTTCATGAATATTAAAGGTTCTTCTGGTATTTGAGAATTAAATTCTTTAGCGTGGTCAAAATAATTTAAACCTATAGCAACTATTTTTGTAGGTAAAACTGGTGGTAAAAGATTAATATCATTAAGGCTGAATATTTTATCTTCAACAATTTGTGCATCAAATGGTGAATTAATTTGTATTATTTCGTTATTAGATAAATTTAAAACACCATATTTTACTTCAGGTTTAGTTTTTTCCGAAAAAGATATTATAGCTTTAGGTGTATTCATCATCTTTATCTTCCAACTCTGACAAATCTATTTGAATATCTTCATCTGTTTGCTCTTGTGTGTAATCTGAAATATCAATATTGATACCGGTAACATCTTCATCCAGCATTTCAATTTCATGTTTTTTAAATTCAGAAACCCTACCGTCTTCAAGTTTAACAACTGCAGTTGAATTCAAGAAATGAAGTGCGCATACCCTACCAATACCCTCTGGTGTCATAACCCCGGAACCAACTGGAGGCATGCCTACAGCAGCTTCAAGATAAATTGGATATTCATAATTCAAACAGCACATTAATCTTCCACAGGTCCCCGAAATCTTTGTAGGATTAATAGGCAGCCCTTGATCTTTAGCAAGCCGTATATTGACAGAATTAAATTTTTTAAGCCAGCTACTACAACAAAATTGTCTACCACAAAGGCCATAGCCATCAATAAGAGAAGTTTCATCTCTTACACCAATATGTCTTAAATCTATACGAGTTCTTCTAAATGTCTGCGTAAGATTTTTTAGAAGATCTCTAAAATCTACACGACCATTAGCAGTAAAGTAAAATGTTAATCTTTTTTTATCAAATGTATATGAAGATGTAACCAAACGCATTGGCAATTCATGTTTATCTACTAATTCAAGACATTTAACAAATGCCTGACGCTCTTTTTCATCTCTATCTTTTAAGTTATCAAGATCTTTCTGGGTTACTGTTCTTACCATAGGAACTGGTTCAGGCAAATTTTCTTTCCATTGTTCTATTACAGGTTCAGGAATTTTAACAAGCTTTGCTACTTCTTCACCTTTTTCGGTACGGACAACAATAAACTGTCCGTGCTTTACTCTGGCTGTTCTAGATAAAGTAACGGGGAAATATTGATTCTTCTGTAATCTTATAGCAAATTCGTATTTAAACATCGCTTTTCTTTATTTAATAAATTTATTTAAACTATAATAACCAGATCTGTTTATAGATGCAAACAAATTATTTAATAATGAAAACAGATTTAATTAAATTTCCATAAAATTATAACTTTTCAATATAAATATTTTAATAGCTTTAAATAAAGTTATTAAACATTTTTATTATTCAAATAGTTAATTTAAACCATTAAATCAAGAACTTTTACAACTTCTCCTGGCACAGCATTTGTCAAAGTAAGCATTTTACTTCTATCGTTAGAATACAATACTGTACTGTTAGACTTTTTGCCATGAGTAATTAAAGCAATATGATCAGGATTAATATAAAAGCCTTTGTTAATTTGATAAAAATGACTTTTTTTAGGTTCTGCCTTGGCCTGATCAGGGCTAAAATTAACAATCATAGGTTTAAGTGAAGTATTCATCTTCTCTCCCCATTCAATTAAGCGTAAAAATCAAGCACTTGAATAACATCACTGGGAGGTGAATCTGTTACTGTAGCAAGAACAGTTGTATCAGGCCCTAAAAGCAATGTCGTGCCAGAATCTTTACCAGGAACAACCATAGCTACCTGCCTTGGGTTCAGATAAATATCTTCATTGACTTTAATAAACTTTGATTTTGTTTGCCCTTTATCTAAAGAATAGTTTGCTAATAATGGTTTCAAACCGGTCATTTTCGTTCCCCCTGATTCCCCATTAATTAATTGTTAAACTCATAATAGTATAAAAATTTATTTATGCAAATACCTGTTACATAAATATTAATAAATGTATAAACTATTGTTTCAAAACAATATTTTATTTATTGCCCAGTACTTGTTTAGTTGTTTTAAAGTGTAGCTTGGCAATCTGCCCCAAAGAATCAGCACCTTTTTTCTCTACAAAGAGTTTAGCCTGTTCCAATACCTGACTGGATGCACCTTTAGACAAAGTCATTCCATGATCTTTAGATAATTTATTAATTCTATTAATAAACTCTGCTCTGGCTAAAATTGAAGCCGCAGCTACAGCTATATCATCCTCTGCCTTGGTTCTCTGTTCAAGCTCAATTTCTTTTCCTTTTGCCATTAGAGAGCTTAGCATTACTTTCGTATCAGCAAATTTATCTGTAATTACGTAGTTACAATCCGTTTTATTAAGCAGATTTTCGATTGCCCGAGCATGTGCCCAGCCTAACATTTTATTTAAATTTTGAAACTTTTCATAAAGCTCATTATATTTAGCATTACCAATAATAACAACGTCAAATTTACAAATATTTTTTATTTCCACAGCCAGTTGTTTAACTTTATTATCAGTTATTTTTTTACAATCCTTTACTCCAATATCTGCCAATGATGACATAGTATCATTATCAACACAAACAGCTGCTACAACCAGCGGGCCAAAATAATCCCCTTTACCTGATTCATCTGTACCTATCCAGCTTTTAACTGATAATGGCCTTGTTTTCTCAGGCTGATTAGTATTCTTTAATTTAGCAGTAATCTTTCTTCTCCTATTAAATTATTTTATAGTATGTAACCTTATAAAATTAGTTATGCCACTCACTAAATATGGCATACCACCAACAATAACAATTTTATCATTTGTAACCAGTGGGGTTTTTTCTTTTAATATCTTATCGAGACCGTAATATTGGCTCATTTCAGTATCTTCTATATCAACAACGCAGGGTATAATTCCCCAATATGCATTAAGTTCTCTTGATACTTTCTCTGAATGTGTAATAGCAATAATTGGTGCATTTGGTCTAAAGTTTGATAGAAGTTTTGCAGTAAAGCCTGAATTTGTAAATGCAACTATTGCATCAACATTTAAATCTTTACTCATTGCAAAAGTGCTTACAGCAATAGCATGAGAATCTGCAGAAATATTATCCGACAATTTGGGAACTACTTTTCTAATTTCTATATAGTCTTTAGATTCAATTTCAAGAGAAATTGAATCCATCATTTTAACAGCTTTTTCCGGATATTTGCCTACAGATGTCTCAGCAGAAAGCATTATTGCATCTGTACCGTCAAGAATAGCATTAGCTACATCACTGGCTTCAGCTCTACTTGGCAAAGGATTTTCTATCATTGATTCAAGCATTTGAGTGGCAGTAATTACAAAAACATTTTCCAGGTTAGACAAATAAATTAATTTTTTCTGAGCTAGTGGAACTTTATGAGGTGCTAATTCTATACCCAGATCGCCTCTAGCTACCATTATACCGTCAGAGACATCAATAATTTCTTCAATATTTTCAAGAGCTTTTGGTTTTTCAATTTTAGCTATTACAGGAATATCCCCACCAGATTCTTTAATATGTTTTCTAAGAAGTTTTATATCTTCAGCACTTCTAACAAAACTAAGGGCAATATAGTCAACTTTATGTTTCACAGCAAACTCAATATCTTTCTCGTCTTTAGGGGTTATAGCAGAAAGACTACTTGTAGTGCCGGGTAAGTTAACACCTTTATGTTCTGTAAGGCTTCCACCTGCCATAATTATTGTCTTAACATCACTTCCAGATATTTCTTTTACTTTTAAAACAAATACTCCATCATTGAGAAGAATTAGATCGTCTGGTTTAACGTCATTAGCCAGATTAGGATAGTTAGTTGAAATTCTTTCTTGATTTCCCAGAAGGTTTTCCGAGGTAATAATAATTTCTTTACCTTCAACAAGACTCACAGGAGTTCCATTTTCCAGTTTACCCACTCTTATTTTGGGGCCCTGTATATCAAAGAGAATCGCAATTGGAATATTTTTTTCTTCTCTAACACTTTTTATAATATTTATTACAACCTCATGTTCTGACAATTCACCATGTGAGGCATTTAACCTAAATATATTTACACCAGCGTCAATTAAAGCTTCTATTTTTTCTTTAGAACTAGTTGCTGGACCAAGTGTAGCAACAATTTTTGTCTTTCTATATTTCTGCATAAAATATCCTTCGTAAGATTATTATTCTACAGTATTATCTTTATTGACATCTTCAGGTTTAGCTTCTTGATCTTCTTTATTATTATCTTCTTTTGTAAGGCCATTATCTTTTTTTTCTAATTTATCTTTAATATCTTTTGACCTTAAAATCGTAAGGTCCTGTTTCTCCTGAACTTCCTGTTGTTTTTTAAGAAATTCTTCTTTTTTCTTTTCATACTCTTCTTTTTCTTTAGCTATTTCTTCTTTAATTTCATTAATAGCAGTCTGATATTCATCAGCAGTTCTAAATCCAACAATTTTCCTTCCTTCAATAAAGAAGGTTGGTGTACCACTTACGCCTAGAGCAACTGCTTCATCTATATTGGTAAGTATTTTTGGCATATGTCTTTCACTTTTCACACACTCTTCAAATTGTTTCATATCAAGTTTTAAAGATTCTGCAAAAGCATTCAGAGAATCTTTATCAAAAGATTCTTGATTCTCAAATAGCATATCATGGTATTCCCAGAAGTTACCCTGCTCTGCTGCACACCTTGCATAAAGGGAAGCTCTGCAAGCATGCTCATGGAATGGTTTTGTTATTCTCTGATTACAAGACATATCTAATGGATATTCTTTGAATACTAATCTAATATCCGGGTTGTTTTTTAAAACCTTTTTCATTTCAGCACTGGCACGGCCGCAGAAAGGACATTCAAAATCAGTAAATTCAACTATAGTAAGCTCTGGTATTTTATCTGTGGGGCCAGTTACTAATCTATCCGCTGAGGTTTTAGAATAGTCTACTTTCACAAATTCATTCTCCGATGAACCTGGCTCATCCTGACCCAGTAATGGATGCATATTTGTGTAAAATAATATACCAATTCCACATAAAGCTGCTATAACAAATATTATAGTTCTGGTTGATGAACTAAAATATAGCTTAAGATCTGATAAAAGAGTATCAACAATATGTTTAATAGAACACTTTTCTGCCATAAACGCCACCATAAGTAATACAATATTAACAATATAAACCATCATGCATAATACACATTTTGATTTTATATACAGTATAGAGACTGTAAATAAATAAACCGATACACCAACTGAAAATAATGATAGCCAAAACAAATAAACAAAGAAATTTGGCAAAACAGGCTTTTCATCTAATAGACAAAGTATACCAAAACAGGTAACCAATAAATAAAAAGCCATTCCATAAACAAAATTCGGAATACCAAAATGTGTTGAAAAAACACTTCTAGCTACTGTTTCACAATTATAAGCTTCATTAAAATTGCAAAAACTCTTATATGCCGGATCATTTGCCACACTTATACCTACTTTTGCAAGTAATATGCTTAATATTAATCCGGCTATTGCCACAAGTATTGTTATAATAAGAAATTTCTTGTTCATAGCTTTAAAAAATTAATGTACGCATCAGAGTTAATTTTATGTTTTTCAACTAAAACTTTCAACTAGTTTGTGAGTTTTGATTAATTTCATCAGGTTCATAATAGTTCTCTGGTAAGAAGATAAAGATTTTATTCATTGGAGTTACTTTAGAAGATATTTTCCTGATAAAAACATCATACCCGGAATTAAAACCTGTATTGATTCTACTAATATCTACGAAGTCTTTTAAATCATATACTTCAGTAAATCTTTTCAAGCCATAAGGTAATGATTCTTTAGTATAGCAACATGGCATAATAACAAATGCCATATTTTTTTTAATAGCCAGATTTATAATTGAATCACTCCGCGTACCACAAGCATGAATAGCAATAATTATCGAATTTGGTTCAAAGTCTATATCATTATAGTCTTGCTGAAGAAACTCAACTTTCTCGACAATATTTTCATTAACAAAAGAAGCACATTTCATTATTTTTTCATAGGCTACAGGTTTTTTAAGATCAACAATAAAAGATTTTTTTACTCCTCTTGAAAGTAAAGCCAGCAGTATTCCTACAAAACCGTGCCCACCGCAAATATCATAAATATTTACATTCTGGTTAGATTTTATAAACCTTTGAACCTGTCTGAGTACTTCAACAGATTCACAATATTCCTTTTTAGATAAAAAGTCAGCATCACAAATTGCCAGACTCAGTTTATCAATTACCGTATTAGAATTAAAATATGTAGAATACCTTGCATCTAAATGATTTTTATTAATGGTAGAAAGGTTTCTGAAAGTTATATAACTCATAAAATATTTTCTAACTTTAAAAATAGCTCTATTACTATATCATAATTAACATTATAAAAAAAAGTTTTCCGGTAATTAGATTTCAGTAATTATAAAGATTATATTCTATACATTTATGCCGGTCAAAAAACCACTCAATTGATTTTGATGACTATTTTAATAATCCAAAATTAAAATTTGACGCTCTTATAAGTTTAATTTATTATATAAAAAATTTTTTATTGAAGATTTTATATTGTTACAAACACATTTTTTATATGTTAATTCGGAGCTTAATTAAATCTAAAGGAGTTTATTAATGACAGAAATTCTTAGAACAGAATTTAAAAAAGAACTTGATAGAATTCAATCTGCTGATATCGTAATAGGTATACCAAGTTACAACAATGAAGACACGATAGAACATGTTGTTAATGCTGCAGCTATAGGCATGGCCAAATATTTCCCTAATCTTAAAGCAGTTCTAATAAATTCAGACGGTGGATCAAAAGATAAAACAAGGCAGGTTGTAACAGGATACAAAATGAAACCTATTGATCCCGACCTTAATTTCTGCAATAAACCCAAAAATAATATGGAAATACTCTCTACTGAATACATTGGCCCACCAGGAAAAGGGAGTGCTTTTAGAACAATTTTTATTGCAACAAATAAACTTAAAGCCAGATGTTTGGTAGTTGTTGACTCTGACCTGAGATCTATTACCCCTCACTGGTTTGAAAATTTAGCAAAACCTATACTTGAAGAAGGTGAAGATTATGTAACTCCATATTATACAAGAGATAAATTTGATGGAACTATTACTAACAGCATCTCATATGGCTTAACCAGAGCCCTGTACGGCTATGATATACGCCAACCAATAGGCGGAGACTTCGGTGTTTCTGGAAGACTTAATGAATTATACGTAATTTCAAAAGACTGGGATAAAATCAAAACAGTATCTGAATATGGTATTGATATATGGATGACAACACTAGCAGCTGCCAACAAATTTAATGTTTGCCAGGCTTTTCTTGGGGCCAAAGTTCACGATGTCAAAGACCCTGGTGAATCATTGGGACCCATGTTCAGACAGGTTGTTGGCACTCTATTCTGCCTTATGAAACAATATCAGGAAGATTGGAATGGAATTAGAGAGGTTAAATCTGTTAAAAAGTATGGGTTTATCATTGATGTATCACCTGAATCACTGGCTGTCAATAGTCAAAATATGTTAAATAAACTCAAAAATGGCTGGAAAGATTACAGACAACTATGGAAAGATGTTTTAAGACCTGAAACGTTTAATGCTCTAAAAAAAGAATGCGAGAAAGATACTCCACATATTACTCCTGAACTATGGGTAGATCTGGTATTTGATTATGCTGTATCGTTTAATTTTACAAAATATAGCAAAGATGAAAACTTTATCGAAACTATGATACCTCTTTATCTTGGTCGTACAGGTGCTTTTGTACTAGAAGCAGAAGGCAAAAGTCAGCCTGAAGCTGAAGTACTTTTCCAGCAATTATGTAAAATTTACGAGAAGAAGAAACCCCAGCTTGTTGAATTATGGAATAAAGCTTTGGCAGCAGTTTAAATACTCATAAACTCGGCTATTCTCCTGCCAGGGTGAACTTATATTAAATTACAATGTATGCCATACTTAATTTATTTAAGTATCTTCAGTAAGAAACCTCTACATAACTGATGTGTTATAAATAATTAGTAAACAGTGGCTAATGAAGAGAGGGTTTTAAAACTTGTTTACAGGGCAACCTGATATTACAAGCCCTCAATACTTATGTATTGGCTCCTAGTTTATATTTACTCAAACTCAAGTTCGTCTGAATTCTTTTCTATAAAATCCATGACCCTGTTAAATTCATCTTCATCATCTATAACTTCAAAAAAGAACTCACCTTTTTTCTGAATTATTTTCATTACATATAGTTCTTCTTCATCAGGTGTTTCAAATTCATTCATATCTTCTTCAGGCATTTCAAGATACTCAAAAAGCCCGTATTCATTATTTGCATACTCTACAATTTCTACAAGTTTAAAAGTATGTATTTTTCCATCCTCATCAGTAGTTTTTATTACTTTATTCATTTGTTCAATTTTATTCTCAGTCATAATTAACCTTTCTTTATTTGTTAATAAAATCCAGATACTGTTGCAAAATTAGTGCAGCAGCTTTTTTATCAACCAGTCCTTTATTTTTAGAAGGTGAAATATTTTGCTCTATCAAAATTCTTTTCGCCAATATAGATGTTAAACGCTCATCCTGAAAGATAATTTCAGCAGAAATTTCGCTTTCTAAAAGTATTACAAATTCTTTAACATCTTCTACCTGCTGACCTGAAGAACCATTCATATTAATTGGCAGGCCAACAATTATTTTTTCAACATTATATTCATCACAAACAGCTTTTATTATTTCTATAGCCTTATTTTCAGGTTTTCTATTAATAGTAGGTAATCCGGTAGAAAACATTCGAAGTGGATCACTGACAGCAACACCAATTCTTTTAGTACCGATATCTAAGGCTAATAACCTGTTCAAAAATCTACCTGCCAAATTGTAAATAACTCATCTAACAAGTTTTTAAATATTGATACCTGATTATCTGGTATTTTATACTTGCTTGTGGCAACACTATCATCAAGTTTGTATTGAAATCTCAAGAAAAACTCAACCATGCTTTTCTGAATTAGCTTAACTATAAATGAAATATCCTTAACACATATGTTTGGATTTTTTAAGGCCCAGGCAATAGTAGATGCCAGAACAGCTTCATTAGTCATATTTCGCAAATTAAGTATATAAGCCTGATTTTTTAATCTGCTATAATATAGTTCTCGCCAGCTATCATCAAATATTTTATCAATAGAATTATTGATTTCAGATTCAAAATACTGACTGAACTCTTCAGGAGAATTTGAATACTTTTCTAAATTTTCTATAAAGTAAGCCAGGCAATTTTCAAAAAATTCTAAAATTGTTGGATGATCTTCGTCTTCAAAAAACCAGCAATAAAAATCCTGGCAAGTATATAAAATATGAGTGTTATTAATAAGTGATTCATCTTTTAGAGATTCTACCAGTTCATCCAGATCTTCAGTGAAATTTTCAATATCATATGCCAGAGCTCTCCATGCAGAATATTCATATGGTAATGGCATATCAAGTATTCTATTAATTTCTTGAGATATTTTAAGTCTATAATAGCAATAATAAGGAGATATATCTTCTCTTTCTTCTCCATCATTAAACTTTTTTACAACTCTATCAAAATCAGTTTTAGTTATTTGATTAAATCCAAAACAATCCATTATGCCTTGAATATCATTTACAACAACACTAAATAAAGAAATATCACCATTTTCTTTAATTCTACTAATAATTATTGCCTGATTACCAATCCCATCAATAGAGCTTACATAACATTTAAATAATTTTGATTCTGATAAAAGTTCTTTATAATAATCTTTTACATCTTCCGTTTTAGCACCAGAAAGCTTTAATAAATTTATACTTTTTTTAAGTGTTTTCTTTTTAATATCATTATTGGCATATGGATAAATTTCTTCTAAAAATGCCAGTGCTCTTGAAGATTTTGTATTACCCAGTGCCTCAATAAGAGTTTTAATTGTTTCATCTTGCAAGTTTGCTTCAATAGCAGGCATAAATATACAGGTTAAATATTCTCCCGGATAATCATCTTTAAGAGAATTAATAAGATTTAACTGTTCTTTAGGTGGCAAAGAAAATAAAAAATCCAGAAAGTCAATTTGTGCTTCAGGATTCAATGAAGCAACTTTAAGCATTCTTTCTGTTTCTTTATCAATTAATTCATGAGGATCTTTTAAATAACTCAAATACAAATCAGGATCCGAAGTATCACCAAGATTTCTTAAGATAACATTGGCTACGTCTTTAATAATATCAGGCTGATTTGGATCTTTTATTATAGCCCATAATGGTTTTTCCAACTTTTCAAGGCTGCCGAACTCTAGTAAAAGTTGAGCTATAATTTGCTTTTGATCATAATTTCCTTTAGGTAACTCTCTTAATAAACATTCAAGAATATAATCAACATTTTGTATAGTTCTCAAACGCTTAATTTGTCTGACCTGATTCTCTCTAGATGTTTCATCAAGAGCCGAAAGCTGTTGAATAACTGCTAAAACTTCTGCACGAACCTGTAATTTTGAATATTCTCTTTGCGTCATAACTATTAACTTCTAGATAAATTCCAAAAAGCATCCAGGACCTTTTGTGCTTCTTGAGTAGGTATTCTATCGGAAAGCATAAAATACTGAACACAAACCATAGTACACTCAGAACATATGTTAACACCGGGGCCCTGTATCATTTTTATAACCTGATAATTTGGTCTTTCGCAGAAAGAACATATAACAGGTTTTTCAACTGTTTCTTTTTTTTCTTCAGCAGGCTTATCTTTTTCCTTTTCTTTATCTTTATCTTTTGATTCTCTCGCACCTGCTAGTGAAACAACTTTTTTTTCTTCGTTATCGCTCATAATAACCTTCTAACTTCCGGGATAAATATCTAACTCAAAGTCTTTGATAGGATAACCAGTTGAAGCTTCCAGTTCATCGTTACCCCATAGCTCCAGGGATAAGAATTTAGTTTCATCTTTATTATAATAGTCCCAATATTTAACAGTTTCAGAATCCCAGCGTTTATCTTCTTTTTCTATTTTTACCTGTGCATAACCATGCTCATCATAGACAAATACTTCACCATTATATGTAAATGGCCTTTTTGCCTTTAAATTTTCAACTGTAACACCCTCAGGAATACTAATTGGCTCTGTAATTTCTATATTTATCTCATCATCATCTTCCACATCCAGCCATAATGAGTTCTGCTTTGAACTATCAGATAGCTGATATGACATCCATTCATACGAACCTGCCCTATATATATATCGTTGTCTTAAATAATAATCTATACCTCTATATGTAACATAATCTCCAACTCGCATATTCATTATTGTTACATCTGTACGTTTATCTACGGATGAGACTGTTTCATATCTTACTTTTTTATCAGGTTGCTCTGTCCTTACATTATCAAAATAATCTCTTCTAGGTTTTTCAAATAACCATTCTAATACAGGCATGTTTCACCTCGTTAGTCTAATGATTTTATTTTAATTTTTTTTAGGTCTATGCATAATAATAACACAACCAATAACACTCTTTGCTATTTATCAATTGTTTGTTGTAAAATGCTTTTTATGTTAAAAGATTCTGACTTAAAATGTAATACAATTGGCAGTATAAGTGAAGAAAACCTGTTATCACTATATAAATACCTTATAAATATAAAAGATAAGCCTTTAAAAAACATTCTTACACAAGATTTATTCTTGTTTAATACTGATTATATACCTGCAAATATCGAAGATATGGGATTAAAAATAATTTTTGATAACAATTCTATTAACTTATATTATTTTAAGTTTTTTATAAAGTTTCAAACAGGCATAAATTCAGGTTTTTTAAATGCTGAATCTTTATTTTTAACTGATTTACCTGTAACTTTTAAGAATAATCTTTTTATTATTTTCGATAGTTTAATATCTTTAGAAATTACTGATAAATATTTATATCTATGCTCTGGCAACAATGAGTTAAGTAACTCTTTATTTAGTATTAACTACAATGTATTATTTAATTTTACAAACTTTAAAGCTACTTATAACAACTTTTATTTAATATTAACTAATTTACTTGCTCACTTATTTAAAGACAATGCCCCACAAATAATGTTTAATATACCATTATATTTACCAGAAACAACTACTGATTTACAGGATATCAGCTGCCAAAAAAATCCTTACCAACCTGAAACGTTAAAAAGAGTTATGGGAAAAAACTGTAACACAATTATACAACCTGATAACAACAATATTAAAGATTACTCAACAACAACTGTTATAGCAAAGTTATATAAAGCTATTGATTATTATAAACCCGAAACACAATATTATCCTGAAAGATTAAAAAGAGTTATTAACAATGACAAATAGCCCAAGAAAAATAGCTATCTACGGAAAAGGTGGAATTGGAAAATCTACAATTTCAAGCAATCTATCCGCCGCATTAAGCTATATGAATTATAATCCTGCTCAGGTAGGTTGTGATCCTAAAGCGGATTCTGTTAATACTCTGGTTGGAGGAAATTTCATACCGACAATCTCTGAAAACATTCAAAAATATGGGCTCAGTGAAAACACAATAATTAATTCAGCATACAGGGGATTTAATAATGTTATAGCTATAGAATCAGGCGGCCCTCCTCCAGGACAGGGTTGTGCCGGGC
Organism: Cyanobacteriota bacterium; assembly: GCA_040752795.1. GTDB lineage: Bacteria > Cyanobacteriota > Vampirovibrionia > JBFMGH01 > JBFMGH01 > JBFMGH01. The sequence continues at coordinate 3,809 of JBFMGH010000160.1, read as the reverse complement.
GTGGAGTTTTAGTAGCCCTTGAATATATTGAAAAATACCATCTATTTGAAATATTTAATGTTGATTTTGTTATCTTTGACGTACTAGGAGACATTGTATGCGGTGGGTTTGCACAACCCATAAGACATGGCTTTGCAAATGAAATCTATATCGTCACCAGTGCAGAATACATGGCCCTTTATGCAGCTAATAATATCGCTCAAAGTATTAGGCTTTTTGCCTCTCAGGGCATTGGCGCTAAAGCAGCCGGCCTTATTCACAATAAAAGGAATATTGAATCTGAAGATATTATTATTAAGAGTTTTTCAGATTTACTTGATATACCTATTGTAGGTGACATTCCAAGATCACATATTGTTCAGCAATCTGAGCTACAGGGAAAAACAGTCATTGAGGCTTTTGATAAAACTGATCAGGCTGAATGCTATTTTCAATTAGCTTACAATATTATTAATAACAAATATAGAGTAATTCCAAAAACTGTTGAAAGAGATAAAATTATTAATTTATTAAATAAATATAACCATTCTCTTATTTCATGAGGTAATCTTGACACTAACAAAAACAGAATACAGCTGGAAAAAACTTTCAGAACTATATACATTAACACCAGAACCAGATACCAGTCAGGCTTCTGAAATGTTTCCTGGCTTTGAAGGCTTATGGTGTAAACTTATAATGTCTGTTACTGCTTTTGCTACAACAGAAAACTCTGTAGCACTGATATATGGGCCTCTAAACTGCAACTGGGCTATAAGAAATTTTAAAACTACTGACTACGCACTGTACTATGGGAATGCATTTTTACATATGCCCACTATTAATATGGATCAGAATATTATTGTGCTGGGTGGTTTAAACAAATTAATTAAAGGCATTATTGAAGTAGATAAGCATTATAAGCCTGATATAATTGGAATATTTGACAGCTGTGCACCTGCACTAATTGGCGAAGATATACTTACTGCTATCCAGAAAGCTCAACCTGAGTGCAAAGCAAGGTTAAAATACTTTCCATCAGCAGGCCTGGCAGCCCCATGGCTTGGTAAGTCTATTGAATCTATATCTTCTGAATATATTGACTTAATGGAAAAATTACCCATAGAGCCTGATACTGTTAACATTCTAGGGCAATACAAAGAAAAATTCTGCACACTAGCACACCAAAAAAAATGTAATTTTCATGACTATCTTGATGAAGCAACTGAATTAACTAAATATATTGAAGCACTTGGCCTTAAACTACACAGGGTTATGATCTCAGGCGGGCATAAATACATTAAAACAGCAAGCCAGGCCAGTATTAATACAATATCCTGCCCGACTTGGGGCTACCCTCTGGCATTAAAAATGCAGGAAAAGTTTGAAACCCCTTATTGCAGGCACTCAATTCCAATGGGGTTTAATGCAACCAAAAAATGGATCCTGGAACTTGCCAGGCTAACAAAAAAAACCAGAATAGCTGAAGATTTCATTGATAAAGAATATCTAAAACTTGAACCTCTCTTAAAAACTGTTAAAACAAAGGTTAAAGGGAAAATAGGTTTAATTGAATGTGGCAGAAATACACAGACCTCATTTGCTCGTGCTATGGCATTAGGAAGAATGTTAGAAGAACTAGGAATAAAGCCATATTTCTTTAACTCTCATCCACTGGAAATAAAAGCAAAAAAACATGACGTTGACTATTTCTTATATGATGACTTTAACCCTCATATTTTATTCGGTTCCTACCCATACCAGAAACCAGTCAGTATAATGTACATTGTAAATAACCTTAATCTGTCAGAAAAAGATTTTATATACTTTACTGAAGATGTTTTTCCTTTTGAGAAAGCTGGATCACTAGACCTATCATGTTCAGCTAAAGTTGAAACAGGTGTGCACTTGAGACGTATAAAAGGTGCTACAAGTAGAGGTATGGGGTTTACTGGTACTGAAAGTATACTTAAACAAATATTATATTCAATAACTACTTCTGAAAGAAAGAGTAAACCTACACTCTATGCAAGGTTAAATGGAAGATTTTATGACTTTGAAAATGAAAATAATAGAATCAAATAACATTTTTGCTGACCAGATGCAGCCAGGAGCTTTTATAGGGGCCACTCTTGTAGCCAGTGGAATTAAAAACAGTGCGATTATTTACCACGGATATCTTGGGTGCAATATTGAAAGTATTCATATGCGTTCAGATAGCATCCCGGGTGGTTTTTATACCCCCATTATTGCCACCGGTCTAAATGAATCAGACAGTATTTACGGAGGTAATGAAAAACTTAAAGCAACCCTTGAAGAAGTTAACAAGAAGCCCTATGATTTAATATGGATTCTCACGGGAGATGCCACCTCTATAACCGCTGATGATATATATGGTATAGCTAATACAGCTAATATTAATAAAAATACAACCATTATTCCTCTTGATGTACCGGGATTTCTGGGTGGTATTACTAGAGGAACTGATATAGCTATCAGTAAACTTTATGATTTTTCACCATCTTGCGCAAGACAAACTAATTCCGTTTGCCTTTTTGCACCTCATTTAATGGGTATTAAGTCACACCCGGAAGATATTAAAGAAATAAAATTATTGTTAGAGCGCTCTGGAATAAATGTCAGTCATATTCTATCTAAATACCTTACCAAACAAGAATTAATAACTTTATCAGAATCAAAATATGTACTGCCACTAACATGGGAAAATCTACCTGAGCTAAATTCTATTTGTAAAAAAAACAATCTAGAATTAATTGATTTAAACCTGCCTTTACCGGTAGGAGTTTCCAACTCTGAGCACTGGCTACTAAATATAGCAGAGCTTTTTAACACCCGCAAAAAGGCAGAACAAACACTAATGGAAGACAAATGTATTATTGAAGGACAATTAAAATATAATTATAATTTTAGCTGGTTATCTACTTTATATTCAGAAAAAACCTGTTCTATTTATGCACATAGCCAGTTTGCAGTATCTTTAGCGCAATGCTTATTTTATGACTTGAATATTAAACCAAAAGTAATATCTATAATTGCCGAAACACAAGAAGCTATTAATAAAAGTAAGCTCATGTTAAAAGAATTATTAGAATACACTGATTTTACACTACTAATTAATCCTGATTACTATACCTACATAAAGTATATAAAAGATTCTAATGTAGATTTTGCCATTGGTTCAAACCAAGATAAACCTTTATGTATTGGTGAAAATATTCCACATATGACATTATCCGGGTACTATTTTTTTAATAACTTTAATTTTACACCATGGCCTAATTTTGGTATAAGAGGCATGCTTGGTATCATTACAGAACTTGGATATCAGATGGAAAAAACTTTTTACTATGAAAGATACTGGAAAAATTACTCTTATAAACCATCTGAAGATAACTATTTTAATGATTCTTGCAAATAGTAATATAATTTAACCCGGATTATTCACAAAGTTTCGGAAATAGATCTTTGCCAAGGGCCCAAAAGGGCCGTCCTGCGGCCCTTTTGGGCCCGATCCTCTAAGCCCTGATCCCTGTTAAATATTTACAGTGTGTTAAATGCATAATTCTTTAACTTAAGTCATTACTTTAGCCTTGAGAGTTTGTAACAAATTTACGAATTAACCGGGTTAAATGTATACATTTGAATATAATGATTAATTTTATACAAGAACCAGTCAATAACGCACTGGAAAAAACTTTTATTATAAGTATAATTAAATAATAAAGACTTGTGCATAAGTGTATATATTCTCAAAAAAGCTAAGGTAGTAGAGAAATAGTGTCGGGTTTAAAAGGCCCGCGCAGCGGGCC
>JBFMGH010000159.1:0-2020 GCA_040752795.1 Cyanobacteriota bacterium | reverse complement strand
AATAATAGTAAGCAAAAAACTGATAAAACAATAATAGTATTCTCTAATGATCTTGACAAAGCTTTAGCTGCTTTTATTATTGCTAATGGTGCTGCAAGTATGGGGGATAAAGTAACATTATTCTTTACTTTCTGGGGATTAAACATATTAAGAAAAACTTATCATGTACCTGTCAAAAAAAGTATATTAGATAAAATGTTTGGTTTTATGATGCCAAGAGGGGCTAATAAGCTTACCCTGTCTAAAATGAACATGGGAGGAATGGGTACAAATATGATGAAGTATGTAATGAAAAACAAAAATGTAATGTCATTAACTGAACTTATTGATCAAGCTAAAATAAACGGGGTTAGGTTAGCAGCTTGTACAATGAGTATGGATGTAATGGGTATTGCAAAAGAAGAGTTAATTGAAGGTGTTGACTACACTGGTGTGGCTGGTTATCTTGATTCTGCAAATGATAGTGTGGTAAATCTGTTTATTTAATAACCATACACAAAACCTGAACTATAAAGCAATTTATGGAGTAATTAAATTTACTCCTTTTTATTACAAATTTTAAAATTATAGTTTTAAATGTCATGTTTTTAAATTTATGGATTTTATAAAAATAATATTATTTTCCGGGGCATAGAATTTGAATTCATCTTTTAATATTAATTATCAAAATGTTTTTGTAAACCCTGTGACAAGTTTCAATAGGGTACCAATAAGACCTGTGGTTCCACCAGATTCAACAATTCATCCAAGGGCGACTGTTATAGGGAACGTAATTTTAGGACAAAAAGTATTTGTAGCACCTGGTGCTGTTATAAGAGCTGATGAAGGAACTCCTATATATATTGGAAATAATTCAAATATTCAGGATGGAGTTGTAATTCATGGGCTTAAGAATAAACCAGGACAGCCATATTCTGTAGCAATAGGCAATAATGTTAGTGTTGGTCATCAAGCCTTAATTCATGGCCCAGCACACATTGGAGATAATACATTTATAGGTTTTCAGGCAGCGGTTTTTAATGCAAACGTTGGCAAAAACTGTGTATTGGAAATGGGTGTTAAAGTAACGGATTGTCATATACCAGATGGGAGATATGTGCCCGTTGGTATGGTTGTTGATACACAAGAGAAAGCAAATAATTTACCGACAGTAAATGATAATTATCAGAAGAAGGATTTTAATGAACATGTAGTCGAAGTCAATAAGGAACTTGCTCAAGGCTATGGAGTTATGTATACTCCATTTTATCCTCCAACATTTCAATATCATCAAATGCCAGTTATTCAACCGGGTAATATTATGCTCAAATTTAAGGGAAAACAATAATAAAGGAAGTAAATAAATTTCTTAACAAATTATTTATCAGGTATTTATAATTTCCGGGTAAATATATTTGTTAAGGCTATAACATAATTGATAATTCTAATAACCCCATTAGCGAAAGTTTTTTAGTTTTTTATCTATCAAATATGTTTATTATATTAAGTTTTTCACTTATTTTAACTTATATGCTATTATTTCATATAATATTTATTTTAAGCATATTGCATTTTATTTGGAGGATTTTATGTCTGGTGAAAAAAAATTTGATGTATATCTAACAATTCATGGGCATTTTTATCAACCACCACGTGAAAATCCCTGGCTTGAATATATAGAAGAACAGGGCAGTGCTGCTCCATTCCATGATTGGAATGCAAGGATTGATTTTGAATGTTATTCTCCAAATTCAGTAGCAAGAATAACGGATTTATCAGGAAAAATACTTGATATAGTTAATAATTATAGTTTGATAAGTTATAATTTTGGGCCTACATTATTAACATGGCTAGAGCAAAATTCTCCTAATTCTTATAAAAGAATATTAGATGCTGATAAATATAGCCAATCAATTTATTCAGGACATGGTAATGCTATTGCACAAGTTTATAATCACATTATAATGCCTCTGGCTAATTACAATGATAAGGTAACCCAGGTTTACTGGGGTATAAAAGACTTTGAATATAGATTTGGTAG
>JBFMGH010000158.1:0-3107 GCA_040752795.1 Cyanobacteriota bacterium | reverse complement strand
CCGCTGGATAGTGATATGGATGGCAGAATATTAAGTGAAATATTTACTGAACAATACCTGTCATTTGTTGAAGAGGTCTATTTTGAGGAAGAAAAAGAGTATAACAATAGTAATTATAAGTCACTATCAGAATCTGATGAATCACAAATAATGGATACTCTTTATGAAATGGGATATTTATAAATAAGAAATCCTATTATTCCTTTTTAGGCTTTGAATCCTGATCATCTTCTGGCCTTTTGTCTTTTTGATCAGCAGGTGCAGATGGCTTCTTATTCTGTTGTTCAGGAGGTATAATTGTTGGCCTGGACCCACCAGGACGTGCTTGTTCAGTAAGCCTGGGGGGCATTGGACGTGATCCACCCTGAATCTGCTCTCTGTTTTTAGCAGGTGGCCTGGGCGGAATTGATGGAGACGGGCTGTCTGGTGATGGCTTTTTCACAGGGGCAGAACCTCCTGCTGCAGGCCTAATAGGTGCTTGTGGCTTATTTGATTGTTGAATATTTTGCGGATTTTTTGGAACATTTTTTATTGTTCCTGATTGTTCTGAACCCAACTGGTTTTTATCAGGAACTTGATACTCAGGCTTATTTGCTTTTGGCTTCTGTTGTTGCAAAGCCTGCCCGGATTGATCTGGTTCCTCTGGCTGCATGGATTGTACTACTTCTGGTTTAATATTTTTCTCATTTTCTTTAAGTAACTCAATCAACAGTTCCTTATCTCTAATCATATAATACAAATATTCTTTATAATTGTATTCCTTTTCTTTGCATATTGCAAGAAAATCATCAAGGGATTTTACCAGCTTAGCCTTAGATATTTCAACTTCCTTGATTTGCTTAGGGCTTCCAGCAACATCCGGAGCCATGTCAATTTCATCAAACATTGCCCCTACCTGATTTCTTCCATTTTCCTTGGCCCTATAAAGCCCTTTATCAGCAAATTCTATAAGATCTTGAACTGTTTTAGCGTGTATAGGATAGGTAGAAACACCAACACTTATTGTTACTTTAACTATTTGCTGACCATCATTTATAAGAAATGGTCTTTTCTCAACAGCATCAACCAATTTCTGTGCTACGCTGAGGGCTTCTTCTATTCCTGTTTTATCAAGAAGAACACACATTTCTTCTCCACCATAACGAGCAACAAGATCCGTTTTTCTTACATTGTCTTTGAGTGTTTGTGCAACCTGAATCAAAACAGCATCACCAGCCCTGTGTCCATATGTATCATTAAATTTTTTAAAGAAATCTATATCAATTAGACATAAAGAAACCCTATCATCTTTTCTTGAAGCATTAGCTAAGTCCTGATGAATTCTTTCCTGGAAGAACCTGTGATTATATAATTTTGTCAGGCCATCTCTGGTTGCTTGCTCAATAGCAGATTCTAATTGCCTGTGAGTAAAGACGTATCTTATTATATAAGTGATAACAAAAGTTAAGATAAGCAATGCAACTGGGCCTACAAGATCTATCCAGATTTTGAATTTTGACAGGGCAAAAATAGTAAGGAAAATATATGTAGCTATAATTGCTGACGATAGCAAAACAGTTGCCGGTATAGACTTACTTTTTGATACAGCAACCCATACCAGGCCACAAAAAAGAAAGGTCAGTAATATTTCATAAAAAATGTTAAACTTTTTAATGAATTTTTTTTGGTTTAAAAAATTATCAATATTTGTTGCTACTATTTCTGTTCCAACGAATACATTCGCCATAGGTGTATGATGTATATCTGAACCAGAAGCTGTTTGCCCAATAATAATTATTTTATCCTTAAAAATATCAGGGTTTATTATTGGTTGTTTACCCTCTTTAATATTTCTTTCAGAGATAATAACATCAATAACGTGAAATACCTGATAAGTTTTCGGCATTCCATACCAGGTAGTGAAATTTCTACCTTCTTCATCTATATAAATTGTTCTATTACCTAATTTAATTTTATCTTTAAATAATTCAATTTTATTTTGCCCTTCTGGCAATAATGACAATGCTACAGCCAGTGACAACGAAGGGTAATAATAATTATTATATACAAACAGAGGCATGTGTAATCTATTAACACCATCTATATCAGTTTTGAGATTTATAGCGCCAACACCAAAGCCTTCTTTTAAAAGCCCATGCATAATAGGTGTATAAATAGTATAAGTAAAAAACGTCTTCATCGGATGATTCGGAGGTAGATGATCAAGGATCTCAATTTTTTTCAACCCTAAAGAAGTCATAATGTCTTTAGGAATTTTATTTATTCTTGCTTCTACTTCTTTCTCTAGGTTTTGAATCTCATTGGCTTCAAGGCTTTGTATTGAGTCAGTGAATAAAACCGCAAAAAAGACCTTACTACTGGCATTTTTAACAGCATTAGTAAAATAATCATCTGATTCAATATTATCAAGGCTAAAACCTTCGGGGCCTAAATAATTAATATCAAAAACAACTGCTGCAGGTTTTGTCCTATTTAAATATTCAAGAACTTCTCCCCATACCTTCCTCGGCCAGGGTATACGGCCGAGGTTTAGTTCTTTTTTTTGGGCCGCAACAAATGTTGAATGATCATCTAATAATAATTGAACTATTTGAGGGCTATGGTCTTCCTCATTTGCAAGAACTTGAAACCTTAAATCAAGTGTCCGCAGTTCAAATCTATCTATAACAGACTTTGTTGTTAAATATAACATGGCAACAACACAAAACATTCCTATTATTAACAGGATTCCTTTAAGATATTTATTATCTTTTCGTTTAATATCTTCGTTTGTATTGGCCATGCATATCCTGTGTGTTTTAAATATTCAAATTTATTGATTTTATTTATAAATATAATACTATTTATACTCTATTTAGTAATTGAAAGTAAATAACAAAATTACTTCAAACAACAAAAAAATAACTACTTTTATAAGTTCTTTTTATTTTATTAATAGAGTTTTCTTACTATAAAAATTGAAAGATTTACTTTTAACATACTTCTTTAAGCAAATATACTAATTTACTAGCTTAAAATTTGTTTTTAAGACTAATCAACCTTCAAAATAAAGATTAATTTTTACATTTGAAATAATTATTATTTAATATTTAAGATGAAAAGAACAA
>JBFMGH010000157.1:0-2119 GCA_040752795.1 Cyanobacteriota bacterium | reverse complement strand
CAACCATTAATAATGTGAATATTTATTAAACTTTAAATATTTTTATAAATTAAACAATTTGTATATTAAAGTTTATTATTCAATATTCGATAATAATATTAGTTAAGTTATAGTACTTTCAAATTTTTTAATGTTAATTTTTTTGTATAGAAGGTCTTTATGGATTGCTTTAAGCAAATATACTTTTTGTATATTTGTGATGTTGTTGATATTTTTAATCTCTAGTTCTTTAACTTATGCTCAATCAATAATTCCTGATAATAATACAAATACAAATATTCAGACAAGCGGTAACTCTACAAATATTTCTACCAAAACTATTATTAATAACAATGCATTTAACTCTTTTAATAAATTTAATATTGATCAGGGAAAAGAAGTAAACCTACTTGTGCCTGGTAATGCCAGTAATTTAATTAACTTAATACATTCTGAGAAGACGTTTATTAATGGAGTATTGAATTCTATACAGAATAACCGTATTGGAGGTAGTGTATATCTTATTAATCCTCATGGTATTACTATTGGCAGCCAGGGTATAATAAATGTTGGAAGTTTAACAGCTATTACACCTACTAAAAGTTTTACAGATAGCTTTTTTAAATCTCCTGGATTGCCTGATGAAAGCTCAGTAAACCTATTATTAAATGACAAAACTCCTATTAATTCTGATTCTGAAATCTCTATTCAAGGACAAATAAACGCTATTGAATCCGTTAGACTGGAATCAGGTTCTTTAACTAACACCGGTAAAATTCAAACAGGAATAGCTTTTTCTCAAGATTCAATTAAAACAGAAGATGTTATTAACACTGAAAAAATCGAAAATAATCCTCAAGTTACAATTAAAAAAGATGGTATTTATATAGAAACAGTTAACAGATTTCATAATGAAGGAACTATAAGTTCTCAAAATGTTACTACTGCAACTCCTGCAAAAGTTGAAATCGTTTCTAATGATAATTTGACAATGAATAATGATTCAATTATTGAAACATTAGGAGATAAAGGAAACATTATCTTATCTGGTAAATTTATTTCAGTTGGAGGAAAAGTTAGTACTGATAGTAAAACAGCTGGAGATATTGAAATCAATTCAGGAACGTTATCTCTTGCAGGTAAAATATCTGCTAAAAGTAGCAATGATACTGGTGGTATTGTGAATATTCATGCTACTGAAAAAGCCTGGGAAACAACTAGCTCAAGTATTGATGTTTCTGGAACAACTGGAGGAAAAATTAATTTTATCTCTAATAAACAAATAACTTCTTCTGGCGATTATAAAGCTACTGGCATCCAGGGAAAAGGTGGCAATATTGACATTACAGCTCCAGCTTTAAAGTTGTTATCAACACAAATTGATGCTTCTGGTAAAACAGATGGTGGAACTATAAGACTTGGTGGTGAATATCAGGGTGGAAAAAATTTACAAACAGATGAAATACCTAATGCACAAATTTTAGCTATTTCAGATGGAACTAATATCAAAGCAGATTCTACTGGCACAAATGGAAATGGTGGTACAATAATAACCTGGGCTGATCAAAAAGCTTCTGTTTTTGCTTCTTATTCAGCAAAACCTGGTACACAAACTGGTGATGGTGGATTTATTGAAATATCATCGGGAAACAATTTAACTTTTGGTGGTAAAGTAGAAGCTAGTGTTGGCAATAGAACTGGTAGTGTTCTTTTTGATCCTAAAAATATCACTGTAGAAAATGTTAGTAGTTCAAACCAGTATTCGATAGTATTGGGATATAATTATAATAATATAACCACAAATGTGTTAATCCCTGATAATGAATCTTATGGTGCTGCAGTATCTATTGGCGATAATAACCTTGCGGTAGGGGCTTATAGAAATGATGGTTTTGACCAGGCTGGAACTAATGATGATGAAGGTGCTGTATATTTATACTCTTTTAGTGACTCTAATTTTAGTTCTCCTAACTTTGAAGCTATAATAGGAGAAGGATATACATCTGGTAAAAGTTATGATATAACATTAGATCTTCAAGATGAATTTGGTCGTTCTGTTTCAATAGATGGGAACCGTATTGCTATAGGAGCTCCAAAAGATGATAACTGGTTTAATGGAGCTACAAATAAAGGTGCTGTA
>JBFMGH010000156.1:0-4211 GCA_040752795.1 Cyanobacteriota bacterium | reverse complement strand
TTCAGGCAATCCTTTTGTTTCGCTACCGAAAACAAGAAAATCATTCTGAGTGTAAGTTATGTCAGTATAATTATGTTTGCCTTTTGTTGTAATGTAGTAAAAATTTTTGTCAGAATTTAAGTTAAACAAGAGATCCAGGTTTTCATAATATTTAAAATTTAAATCTTCCCAATAATCAAGCCCTGCTCTTTTTAGATGTTTATCTGTAAGAAAAAATCCAAGATTACCAACAAGGTATAAACTACTACCTGTACAGGAACATAATCTTGCAATATTTCCTGTGTTAGGTGGTATTTGTGGATCAATTAAAACAATAGATAGCATTTTTTAATGTTAGCTTTTCTTTTCCTTTGAAAAACGTATGTTATTTTAAAAATACTAGTATACAATTAGTGAAGAATCAATGAAATAAGTTTATCCAGATTAGAAAATGAATAGAGCTACTCCAGATCAATTATTACAAAAACTCAAGCAATTATTAGGTGAAGAGTTATTTGAAGAAGTCAAATTAGCTTTTTTGAAAGCTGAAGATGTGCATAAAAAGCAAACGAGGTACAATGGAGATCCTTATATACTTCATCCTCTTAGAGTTTGTATAATACTTATTGAAGAGTTAAATCTTAGAGACAAAAATTCAATAATATCTGCATTACTTCATGATGCTGTTGAAGATAGCGATATGTCATTAGAAGAGATTGAAACTTTATTTGGTAAAAAGATAGCAGAATATGTTAAGCTCCTTACCAAGCATAAAGAATATAAAAGTGACATTAACAGGCAAAAGAAATATTTCTGGCATCTTAAAAGATCTCCCAAAAAAGTTCAAATTATAAAGCTAGCAGATAGATTAGATAATATGAGAGAGTTAGAAACCTGCACAGATTTGATGAAAAAAAGAAAATATATTCTTGATACCTCATATAATTATTTAGATTGGGCGAAAGAAACTAAACCCTATATAGCAGGTGAGTTAGAAGACTTGATTTTTAAATATAGAGAACAATTAGGAGATTATGATATTTAATATTCTAAATCGTTGATTAACTCAGGCTAGAAACTTCTTCTTTGCTTTGCTTTTGATTATTAGTATGGTTATTTTGAATATTTTTCTGTTCAGATTGTTTGGAATCTTTGCTAGAAGTATCTGAAAATAAATATTTACTTTCAATAATAACCGGTAATCCTCTAATGACACAAAAGAATACCGTTATATAAACACTTATATAGGCAAAATAATATACTATAGTCTTAAATAAGCAAGGTTCCCAGGCTGGTAAATTAGCAATAATAATAGTACTAAATGCAATACCCTTGAAAGCAGCATAAGCACCTCTGCTAAAATTAGAAGCAACTAAGAATTTTCCTATTGAAGATTTCATCATAGTTGTTTTTCCAAAAGCAGTATAACCCTGTTCAAGAGCGACACTTCTGATTCCATCAACTATAATACCTCTGGTTAACACTACTAAAGGTATCCATAAAGATACCCAGCCTAAAGCAAGGTAGGTTACCCAAAAAATATTTTCTACTATCCGATCACCTATTATATCTAATACGGCACCAAATTTAGATGCTGTGTTGTACTTTCTAGCTATATAGCCATCAAGACCATCCATTGTGATTACAAGAATAGTTAATAGAAAAGCAGCAACGTAGGCAATATTAGAATCTTTGCCTGCAAAAAGAATAATTATTACGACAAAAACCAGAATGCTTCTTATTACTGTTATAAAATTAGCCATTAATAAAATTTGACCTCTATTAGAGACTGTCAGTTAATTGTCTCTAATCGAAAGTTGTTTGTCAACTCACCTGCTTGTAGGATAATCTTATACTATTTGTGAATTTTCTGATGATATTCTTTGTTAAAGTCTGATATTAATATAAATTAGCATTCGTTGATTATGCTAATTGCCTTATTGCAATCTTTACAGGTGGATATGGCCTTGTATTCCATTAAATTATAATTATTTTGAATTAATTTCTTTTTGCAAATAGGACATCTCATTAATTTTGTTGTGGTTTCAATTTCTGTAGTAAATTTATAAAGAATATAAAGGAATATTATTAGAAATAAGAATACTGTAGCTGTCTTTGTTATTGTGCTTATAGATATATAATATAGAGCTAGAGTTGCAATTGTTGTTAAAAAGGTGATGCTCCATAGTTTTATTAGTCTGTAATATAATAATAAATAGGGTTTGAATTCTTCTTTTTGCTCTAATTCATTTAAAGGAATAATATTTATTTCTTCTTTTTCATATTTTTCAGGATAAATATTAAGTTTGAGAGATATTATAATGTTTTTAATATCTTTTACATATTTCTCAAAATCAAGGACATTTTTATAATAAATAGGGGTTGAGTTAAAACTAAATTTTGATTTTTTTTCATCAAGTTTTTCTAATTTGATGTTTATTTTTGAAAAGCTTGATTCTAAAATAAATTCACCAGTTTCGCTGTTACTATCAATTAATTTTATTTCAATCATAGTTTTAAGGGCCATTCTTGCAGATTTGAAGCAGGTATCAAAAGGCTTATCGATTTCTAGTTCGCTATTATATTTACAGCTATTAGCCACTATTGAGCTAAAATAACCGGTCAGATTTATTGGTAACAGTACCATTGCTAGTATAAAACAGCTTGACAATCCGCCAAGAATATAATTTATATCAGGCATTTGATAGAATAATAGTAAATAAATTAAGAATAATATTAGAGTAGAATTTAATAGACTGTTGCCTATAACTGATAAAAGCTTCATTAATATGCTCAGATGATTACTTTTATTAACTAAACACAATACTATCACTTATTTTAAATTAGGTCTAAAAGATAAACAAATTTAATAAAGAGCGTTTTAATAGTACTTTGATCATAAAGTTAAAGTTTTAATATTTATTAATATTTGAATAAAAACAATAAATTTTTACTCTGAAATGGCCGATAAAAGTAATAGTAAATGAGCACTTTGCAGGCGGTGGGTTAGTAAATAACTAGCCCATCATACCTTTAAGGACGACGATGACAGCACCAGTCAGTAATAATTTTTCAGGGATATATGCGTCTCTTAGTGGCATGAGAGCGGGAATGTTGATGCAGGACATCGCATCAGCTAATATTGCAAATATGTATAGTGAAGACTATTATGCAACTAGAGTTGAGTTATCATCCGCTGCTACAGGGGGTGTTTTACCTTCTTTAACTATTGATGAAACACCTCCAATTGAAGTTACCAACACAGATGGATCAACACAAAAACTATCTAATGTTGATTTAACGAATGAAATTTTTAATATCGCTATGGGAAGTGTCTTATTTAGCGCCAGCGCAGCAGCTTATAATGCACAGGCACAGTCTATAGGCACTATTATTAATATGAAGGCATAAATATTAATAAATAATTTCTTTATGGCACCTGTGGGGGGCGCCAGTTTTTATTGAAAAAATTATTGGTAGAGTTTGTCAGGGTTAAATAAGTTATTCTTCGTTTCTTTTTAATTCATTACCGCATTGCCTGCAAAATTTATCCTGTGGGTTAGTTCTGTTTCCACAGTTAGGGCAAAAAAGAATATCTTCTTGGGGCTGGTTTTCTTTATTGCTGCTCTGGCTAGATGATTTAACCTTTTCTTGTTCAATTACTTCATCTAGTTCATCTTTTTTCTTACTTATTTCCTGATTAATTTCTTTAATCTCTTCTATAAGCTTATTTATATCACTTTCTTTGACATCTTCAACTCTTTCCACTTTCCTAAATGTAAGAGTGCCTAGTTCCATTAGCTTATTTTTCCTTTTTTTAACAAGATTTTCAATTTCAGTCTTAACTTTACGTATTTCAAAAACCTCTGAAAGCCGGCTGCTAAATTTATCCATTTGAGAATTTATTTCTTTTAAAAGGTTATCCATAAAATCAGTAGACATAATTACCTCCTTTTATTGTTGTATAATAACACCTTTAGGCTTTTTAGCATTAATTATTTTGTAGTATTTCTCCATTAGTTTATCAACTTTTTTTAGAGATGGCCCACCTCTATAGGGGTTAATGTTCATTAAATCCTTATAGATTACCAGCTCTTCTATAGCTTTCTCATATTGATTTACTATTGCGTATTGATTAGATAGTAAATAATGTGCTTCACTATTTTGAGGATATAATCTTATGACTTCATTAATCCTATCGATAACTTGATTATTATAGGTTGGTGATTCTG
>JBFMGH010000155.1:0-2803 GCA_040752795.1 Cyanobacteriota bacterium | reverse complement strand
GCAGGGAAAGTATCTCTTAAAACAGTTAAATATGCAGGCTTTAAGAATAATAGACTTTGTTGTTTTAAAAATAGTTCCTTAAGTTTAGAGTTTAGAAATAATTTGTTAATAATTTAGTAAATGTATTAAATAATCAGATTATACTTATCCTTGAAAGGAATCTATAGATTTCAATAATAATTTAAAGCCATATATCGTTTACTTCCGCGGATTGGTATAGCTGAAATTTTAAAAAGTGCAAGCAAAAATACACTATGGTCTTCTTGGTGATTACTGATTTGTGAATAAACCGGGATAAAATAGTTGATTTAATAAACTCTACGAATATAATTTTGAGTTTTCGAGTCATTTCATTATTTTTCGGGCTTATATAAGTATTGATAGTATAATACATGAGTCAGGTAGGTCAAAAATATTTAAAGAGTATATATAGCAGACATTTATTGTTAAAAAAAAGCAACAAAATAGCAACAAATCAGCATTGATTGTTTTTATATAAATAGAAAAGATAGGCTAATTATTCACAAGAGATAACGCAGTGTAAACAAGAGGACATTAAGGTATGACAAGCTTTGACGCACTATTAAATTCTAATCCGTTAAATGGTTATGGAAATTATTCTCAAAATGCCAGCTTTTATAATCCGGGAGAAGAAATTTATACTGGCTTTTTGAATTCGAATAATTTTTCAACATCTGTTTTGTCATCTATTGGAAATATTGGTTTAGACAGTAGCTGGTTTAGCTTTGGTGATCTTAACGGCCTTATGAATAATCCTCCACAGGCAGTTAAAGAATCACTTAATAATGGGCAGGATCTGAATGGCTTGTTAAATAACATGCCTCCTATGGTCGAGCAGGCGTTAAATACTGATTATAGTTATGGACTATTTTAGAATACTGTCTTATTTTTCTCCTCAAATATATAAACTATTTTGAATTGAGTTCACTGCAAAACTCTGCAATAGAGTCTGGCTTTAGCCAGGCTTTTTTTTATTAGAAGTATAAGTGATGTTTTATAAAATATCTGGGAACAGTGGTTAACGAGGGGACTATTTTTCTTCTACCTTAGCTTTTTTGAGAATATATTCAGTTAAGCATAAGTCTTTACAAACAATACATATATATTTGCTCATAAATACAATTATTTATCTAATGACAGCTTCTACCAGAATCAGTTCCGCTTCCTGTATTGCATATTATGCTTGAATCAATATCTGTTATAGTGCTGCCATCAGGGTTAAGAATGTTATTAGCTGAGTCCATATAATTTGGATCAGAGCAAGAAGCAATAGTTGAAGAATACTCGTTGACATTTTTGCCGATAGAAAGAATTTCATCAGATAAAATATTAACTATAGCAGCAATGTTTTGTTGATCAAGTGTGCTATATTGACTGTTAAAAGATGATAACAGATTGTTAAATTTAGACAAGTTTGACCCAAGAGCCTGAGATGGCTCTTTAAAGTCTTCATCTCTTGCGGCACTGCTCATAAGTGCACTGGATAAAGTTTCAATACTTCTTTCAGTTTTAGCCATATCGTGACCAGCATTAGCTAATCGTTTTATTATGCTGCTATCCATAGGTGGATCAAGACCATCTGCAATAGTTGCTAGCGTATCGAGCAAAGAGGCTAATTCTTCAGTTCCACCAGAAGAGCCAGAGCTTTGAACAAAATCTGAGAAATTACCTGGCACACCTGTAAGAACAAATGATCCATAATCAATAGTGCAGGTTCCACCGCTGCATTGTTTAACAGGGTTTTCTGGTGAGGCCGGTTCGTTGTTGGAAGTGTTTTCGTCATTACTACTTCCGGAATATGTATTGGCTACAATATCTGTCTCTTCAACATTCGGATTAATAGTTAAGCTGCTGTTGTTTTTATTTTTTTGCATGTTGCCTGAACTACTTATAAAATTAGAAAAATTATCATTAGAAATGAGATAATATAATCCTAGCCCAGCAACTATGCCTATTAAAGCTATAGGTATAACGTATTCAGCCAGATTTGAACCTTTGTTTTTTTTCATTGTCATCTCTCCAAAATAGTATAAAGCAATATTTAAAAAGTGCCGAAACAGCAAAAAGCTTACCAAACCTAAAGAACCATTGAATTGGTCTTTTAATTAATTCTGGTTGTGGTAATAATTTCAGGTTGTTTTATTTGAAATTAATTATGCAGATTCTATATTATAATATCGACTATTGCTTTAATTTGTGAATAGTATAATAAGGTTATTTATTTATCTTTAAATAGTAATAAATAGCTAAAAAAACCTGATAAGTTGTGTTTTTATTAATTGGAGCATTTATATAAGCATTGATCTCTACATTGTTTTTCTTTATCAGGGTTAGTGCAACTTTTAGTGCAAATGTTAAAACAATCATTAACACATCCTGACCAGCAATCAATAATACATGTATCGTGGTCTTTGGAGGGTTTTTGTATTTTAGAGCAAACATTCTGACACTTATTAGTGCAGTTTTCTGCTATTGCAATTGGAGCAAGGCATGTAAGAAATAATAAAGTCAATAAAAAATATTTCATAGTAAACCATATTGAATAAAATATTTAAATATTATAGCCCAGATTCTTTGTAAATTATACTTATCCTTGAAAGTAATCTATAGATTCCAATAATAATTAAAAGCCATATATCGTTTACTTCCGTGGATTGTTATAGAATTCAATAAAGTATCTACAGGGTGTTTTTATAGGTTCTGTTGTCTGGATTAACAGTGGGTTAATAGACTATGGTTTAAGCATAGCAGTCGATACAGGTTTAAAAAAAAGATTGACATA
>JBFMGH010000154.1:0-2358 GCA_040752795.1 Cyanobacteriota bacterium | reverse complement strand
AATTTATTTTATATTTACCTTTTTATTGTGGCTGGGTTTTTTTGACTGCGTACCAGAAAAAAACACCCTAGAATAATTTAAAGCCATATATCGATTACTTCCGTGGATTGGTATAAATAGAGTTTTAAATGGTGCAAGTTCTTTAAGCCTTAATAGAAAATTTAATAGGATGAATTTTGCAGGCAATAAACTTACTTCAAAGATTACAATTAATGGGTTTGCTCCAAAGCATAGTGGCAAAATAAAAGTAAATATTGATGAAGTAATATTCTTTATCCGGATAATATCAGTTTGAAACATTTATTAGAATCAATTAATAAGCTAAAAATACAAGATTAAAAATGTATGGGTAAAAAATTTCAAGACCAGCATAATATTTTGCTTAACCAGGCTGGTTTAAATTCTTGTTTTATTACTTTTCATGCCAATTCCAATAATCATCACATCTGGTAGCCATATATTTAAAGAATTAACAATGTTGTTTGAAATATTAATTTTAAATTTCGATAAAATTACTGAAAGAGGAAAAGCATGAGAGGCCGAAAAGATTTGTATGTTATTAAAACCGTTGTCAGAAAAAAGTTTTTTCATTGAGGATTTATTATAAAAACATATATGCTCTGGTATTTTAAATGAGTGCCATTTGCTTTTTAGCAAATGATACCATATGCCATCAAATTTTGGGGTAATTAATATTAAGGTTCCATTATATGAGAGTTTAGAACAAGCTTTAGAAACAAATTCATGAGGATTATAAACATGTTCAATGACATTAGTTGAAATTATAGTATCAAAATCTTTATCAAAAAGATCTAATTGTTCTATTCCCCCTTTTATAATAACATCAGCATAGTCTTTAGCCTTTTCTACAGCTTCATCAGAGAAGTCTATGCCTGCAGTATAGTTAAATAGTGGGCGAACTTCAGCAAGAAAATTGCCGTAGGCACATCCAATTTCAAGTAGTCTTCCACCGGTTATAAGCTTTTTTTTCATTAAAATTTTAATAAATTGTTTGAATGTGAGTCTTAGGCTTTCTTTTTGCAAATCGTAACTATCAGAAATATTTTCGCTGTAACATTTAAAATATTCATCAGATTGATAAATTTTCATAATTTCAGCTTCTTCAAGACGAGGGGATAAATATGCAGTATTGCAATCGATACAGCGTAATATTTTAAATGGTTGAAAATCATGAAGCAAAATATAATTCGATGAGTGACAAATAATGCAATTTGTTTCTTCTAGTCTTTTATTATCTTTAAATAACTTAGCAGTATACATTTTATTGAATGTTCGTTTACATTATTACAATTAATATAAGCATTTCAGAATGTTATAATAACACTTAAATAAGTTGAAATATATTTTCAAAAAGTCTATTAACTAAATATTATATAATATGTAATAAGTTTAAATTGATTAACCATTACATCAAATTATGAGAATCTATGAAAAATGATTAAAGATTTAAAATCTTTCCTGGCTACAAATAATTTAAAACCGTTATTATTAATTACATCTATTTTTCTGGCAATTATTGGAGAGTTTTTCTTATATAGATCAGGCTATCATTATGGGCATCTGGTTAATTTTATGAAGCTTGATTTCATTGCCCCTACCGGGGCAGAATCAGCTATTAAAGGTGTAGTATGCATTGTTATTGCAATTATATTATTTATTCTGACTATAAAAGATTATAAATTTGATAATACCGAGGATTGGAAATTTTTTGGCGATTATAAATCTGGTTTTGAAAAGAAAAATAGAACAATTGCAATAGTTTTATTTGTTATAACCCTACTTTTAACCATATTTATAAGTTATAACTTATATATAAAGAACTATGAACTTTATTACTTATTTATCTGGGCTTTGAGTTTTATTACGGCTGGTGCTGGTATTTATTACTGGGAAAATAAAAAATTTACATTATCAGTTTTCAAGCTTGATATTTATGAAGTAATATTTTTCATTTTGCTGGCAGTGTTTTATTTTATTATCGTTTTTAGTTTGCTGGAATACATTCCATATTATGTTGAAACAGATGAGGGAAGTTTTGGACTGTTTACTAAAGAGTTGTTTGTTGGAAAACATAATTGGTGGTCTAATCTATGGGGTGCATGGCCAGCTTTATCTCATTTTCCTGCTTATTTTACAATGTTACATTTTGGTATTGATGTTTATGGTCTCCGTATTTCTTCGGTTATAACTGGTTTCTTGTGTATTTATCCATTTTATTATGGTATGCGTGCAGCATTTGATAAGCATATAGCTGCTATATCTGCTATAATACTTGTTTCGAGCTCTTTGTTTATAGGTTTTTCTAGAACCGGCTATCCTAATATTCAATCGGTATTA
>JBFMGH010000153.1:0-23827 GCA_040752795.1 Cyanobacteriota bacterium | reverse complement strand
ATTCCTTGGTTATTAATATTAATTGTATCACCACTAGTTGCAGATTTTTTGTAGTTTTCACTACCTGCATTAGGATTAAATTCTACTCCGCCCATAAATGTCCCCTTTTATTAATTAACCAAACCATATAACTTCCACTATATATATAAAGTATTTAAATAGCTTAAAATTGCTTAAAATTATAAAAACATTAAGAGCGTTTAACAATGTTAATACCAATCCACGTAAGTAAACTATATATGCTTTAAAATTACTATAAGATGTTTTTCGGTGCGCAGCACCGAAAAACACCTGCCCCTTAATCCCTGAAATCTATCATTACTTTCAAGGAAAAGTAAAAATACAAATTATTAGCTAAATTCTATTTTGTCATTGATATCAATATTGGTTTTAGCTATTGTTCCAGCGGGTAGTTCTAAAACGCTTTTAGCTTTTAATAGAAGCTTTGAGCATTTCCAGGGCTTCATATTTTCTATTAAATGAATAACGTTCCCCTCTTTATTAATAAAGACTGCGTCAAAAGTAAATCTCATAAACCAGGAATGTATTTGTTTTCCTGGTACGATTAATAGCCCGGTGTCATCTGGCAGATTAGAATCTAATAAAAGGCCAACCATACGAGATAGAGGGTTTTTGGCAAGCCGGACGTTACTGGCTATAGTAGAATTTTTTGTTTTGTTTATTGCTTTCATAATTTAAAAACCATTGATTACTATAAATGTAACAAAAGATTAACTCAATCTTAAAATTTTTTCTAATAATAAATAATACATAAATATGTATATACATAAATATTGTAGAACATATTATATTGTTAAAATATTCACGATAACAGTATATGCTCATATGCTATCAGGCAATTTATTGTAGTAGATAATAAATTGACTTACATTGGGGAGAATAAAAAAATAATATTCCTCTTATACGATAAATATTAGTGAATAAAAGAGTCTAAAAATAAGTATGTTTGAATATTAGTGTAATAAAAACGGTAAGATTGCTCAACGATTTGTGATACTTACCTTTTCAGAGTTTATTTGTTATAATAATTAATGTAGAAGCTATTTGTATAAACTTTAATATTATTAAGACAAATCTTAGTGTAGTTCTTACCGTAATAGTTTCTTTTAATTCTTTGAAGTTATTAAGAAAGGGGATTGTTAATTTAAAACAATATTTGACAGGGCTAGAAAAATTACTGTGAACTGTATGAGTAAAATTGGTTTGTTTAGCTTAATTAGCAATTAGGGGGTGATATTAAGAAAATAAACTGTTTGAAACTTAGTAAATGCTAGGTGAGGTTTTTATGTTTCTAGATATTCTTTATTACATGCTATTTAGATTTTATGACGATTTAGAATCTGACGAAGATTAAGACTTAAATTTTTCTCTTGAAAACAGTTATTAACTGATTTGAATATAGCCGGGCATTTATTATAAGGTTTGGAGAAATGATAGTAGAATTTAAATTAGAAGAAACTTATGTTCAACCTGCTTATTTGAAAACTCTATACGATACAATTGAAGAATTAAACTGTAAATGCAATACTTACCTGGAAGAGCGCTATAATAGAGAAAGGCGCAAATATACTAAGACAAGGGTTGTCGAGGTGTATGGTTCTGATACTATGGTTAGCTGGCTTCTTCTCAGGATGCAAAGGTATAAGCATCACGTTAATAAATTAGCTGAGGGTAAATCTGTTCTCGATGTCTATAGTTCTGATGAAAAATAGGTTATGTATTTAAAATAGAATTAAATTTACTTGTTCGCAAAGTTATTTTCATAACTCTATGGAAAAGTATACTTATAAAAAGATAGGAGCTGTTAAAGCTCCTATTATTTATAGGATGTGGACTCATAGATTTGGCATCATCTTGAAACCATCTGAGATTAGATAGGTTGGAGTAGTTTATATTTTAAATATTTAGTTATTTATAGCAATATATTTTTTACTTTGATCATATTCTGGTTCTTTGGTGGCTTCTTCTTCATTGAGGCATATTTCAATTAAACGATTCATTCTTGTTTGATAAAGCAATTCTGCAACCTGCGGTTGTAAATTAAAAACTTTTACTGTTGAACCGTTAAATAGGCATATTTTTTGAATTGATAATAAAGCTCCTAAACCAAGGCTATCTATTTTATTAATCTTTTCACAATTAATTAATATGTTATCTACATTTTTTTCAATAAGAATACTTACAAGTTCTTTAATACTTGTGCCTAAAGAACCGCCAAGAATATCTTCTGGCAAGTCTATAATTGAATAAATACCATTTTGCCTTATTTTAATTTCCATATCTGTTATTCAATCCTTCCGTATGAATCTCCTAACCCCTCAATTTAACTCTGAAATTATAATAGCAATTAGCTTTAAAAATGGCCAAAATGTTAATTTCGAAAAAAAAGAAAATAATATTCTTAAAGTATGGTTAAACCCTTATTAGTGTGTCTTTAAAGTTAATTATTAAGTATTGTTTATATAATTACCGCTACGAATTAAGTATAAGGTTGTATAGCACTGTTTAAGCGCAAATTAGCCTGTTACTGGTTAATGTATCGAATTTTAAAAAATCTTAAAAGCTTTTAACAATTTAATATATGAAATTGTAACATTGATAATTACTTTACAAGGAATTATTTTGAAAATACTAATGTTTCGAGAATCTTGCATTAAGTGGATATTCAGATTTTAATTCAAATAAAAAATAAAATAATAAAAAGTTGTTGAAAAAAAATAATTGATAAAGATAAAGCTTCTAAATTTACTTAATTTTTTCAATTATTTCTATTGATTCATTATAAATATCTTCATCAATTCTGTCTTCATCAAGCAAAACACTTATACCAAATAGCAAACTGGTTTTAGCTTCATCTTTAAGTAAAGATAGACGCTCAAGTTTTTGAAACTTTGACCTTATGGTTATTTTTGCAACATTAAAAGTATTCTCAATAATAAGGCCTATAATGAATTTATAATACTCATCGGGCACAGGAGTTTTAAATAATTTGCATCCTTCTTTAACTGCCCACTTTGCCATGTGCCCAAAAATCAGTTGCTGATCACTTGCAGGCATATTCAAGACTTCATCATTATCATAGTATTTACTAATTTCTTCAATAATATAATTTGAAACAGCATCTTTGCTGGCTGAATCAATAGAAAAATCTAAATTGATAAACTCTTTATTTATTAATTGTTCAATAAGTTTATTATCCATACATTTATATTTTAATTTGTGAATTGCAATATACAAGAAAAAATTCAATGATTATTGGTACAATTTTTCTGAATTATTAATAAAAACCAAAGCTTTTACAGATTCTTGCAAAAATAAATAAATAACTTATATGACCTGCTTCCCTGAATCTAAAAACTTTCATATTATTCTGCGATTAAAAAAATGACCGCCTTTATAAAAAAGCGGTCAAAAAACCTGTAAATAAGGTAGGTAGAGGTAAACTGGGATTCTTAAGATTACTTATCTCTTCTGTGTGTTATGGGGGGAGAGGGAAAATGTAATTAATTGGTAGGTTAAGGTAGGGTGTTTAATTTTAGGAAAATTATTAATAAATAGTCTAGGAGGTCTTATGTTTATATAATATCCTTTACAAAGTTCGATTTCTATCGAGCACTATGGTGATTTAAGCTTTTTCAACAGGGTGATTTTTCTAAGTAATTCTACGTAACTACTACGTAAAATTACATATTTATAACACAGAAATATTTTACCCTGCAACCTCCTCGCTGATTTCTGATTTGTGAAGTATCCGGGTTAAAATAATTGTAGATTCAAGAAAAATAATCAGTGGCATAATGGCATATATCAATCCACGAAAGAAAACTATATATGGACTAAATTTGCTATAGGGTAATTAATTCGAATCTATTAATTACTTTCAAGGATAAGTATAAATACTGTAAACGGATTATTATTTTAGTTAATTAGTTTAACTCTTCTCTGTATTTGATTTATTGAATTTAGATACGAAGAAAAATAGGCATTGTATTAAATTTAATTTTTTTATAACCTCATTTTGATTTGTTAAATTAAGGAAAAAGAACACATATGTTATTAGTTGCAGATATTGGTAACTCTCAGGTATCAATAGGAGTATATGATAACGAAAATCTTTCCTATCGCTGGGGGCTAACCAGTGTTAAGGCTTTTAGTGAAGATGAGTATGGTATTTTATTATATAACCTTCTTGCAAAAGAAGGTATAGTGGATCGAATTGAAGGTGCAATTGTGTCAAGCGTTGTATCACATCTGACACATGGGCTTAAAGCTGCTATCGAAAAATATTTAAAAATATCTCCAGTAATGGTCAGTCATTTCATTAATCTTGGAGGGTCAAAACTCTTAGTCGATAGGCCTGAAGAGGTTGGTGCAGATAGAATATGCAATGTAGTTGCTGCAATAACTTTATATGAGCCTCCACTTGTTGTTGTTGATATGGGAACCGCTACTACTTTTGATGTTATAGATAAAGAGGGCAATTTTATTGGTGGAGCAATTTGTCCGGGAGTAGGATTAAGTATTAGAACACTTGCTTCAAATACTTCTTTACTTCCAGATATTCAGGTTGATCATATAAGAAAGGTTGTTGCGACAGGTACTGTAACTAATATTTTATCTGGCACAGTTATAGGTCACGCAGCAATGATTGATGGCATGTTTGATAGAATAGAAAAAGAACTTGGTATGTCAATAAATACTGTTGCTACAGGAGGTTATTCAATATATGTTGAGGAACATATGCACAGACAGTTTAATCATATTAACCCTCAATTAACTATGGATGGGCTCCAGTTTATTTATAACCTCAACAAATAAATGAATAGGTTTATTAAAGTATGAAGTTTTATGATTAAAATTGATTTACATATGATTTCATTGTTACTATTGTCGAAAACATTTGCTACAAAAGTCATTTGGCCAATTAATAGTACCTTTTTTGCCCCAGAAAAATGTAAAGTTTTATAAAAACTCAATATCATTAGTAGCACAACTAAATTATTACAGGTATTTCTTTATCAAGCGAATTTAAATTGCCGTAACCAAATACCCACAATCTTTTAAGACACTTTATTAATTAAAACCCAAACGGTTCTTAAACAAAGGGAAAAACCTGATTAACTTCTTTTATACCCTACAATAAACCTTATATATTGGTTTAAATAATCTGAAAAAATCTCTTGGCAATTCTCGATGCTATACAGTTAAATGAAAGGGGCTTTATCAAATGGAGACGTGACACTTCTATTTTTAGAAAAGTTTGCAGGAACTTATTTCTAGTATCTTTATATACAAATTATTTGTACCAGGGGTTGTTAAAACAGTTAAGAGAGGGGCAAAAAAAACATGATCAGTATTACCTCAAGTTATAACAAAGGGGAAAGCCTAGCACTTCAGAAGCAAAAAGAAATTGAAAAGCAAAATAAAATTGCTTTTGAAGGTCTCCGCACAGATAGAAATATGGTCAAACTATTGGCGGATCCTTCAGGCGAAGCTTTATTTAGAACCAAATCTCGCCAGATTGAAGAAGCTATTGTACGGTTATCAAAAGTTGATACTAAAGATAATATTGAATTTCTTTTAGCAGTAGCTGAGAATCTGCAATATGGCGTTAGAAAAGGTTCATTAGTTGAAAGATATCTTTCAACTGAATCAAGTATTGCCAATAAAGACCAAAAACAAAATGTTAATTGGGAAAATTTACTTAAAGCAGCTATATTACAGAATTTATCAAAATATAATGGTAAAGGTAAGGCCGACTTAGAAGCAAAATTTGAAAAGATATTCCCTCAAGTAAAAGATGAAACCCAAAAAGCATCCCCGGGCATGGTTTGGTTAAGTGTAGACCCCAATGTTAAACTTGAAAAAGAACTTATTAAATATAGAAATGAAATTTTAAATTCTGATAATTATAAAAAAGGTTTATCTGCAGAGGTAGAAAACCAGGTTAAAATATATTCACAGTGGTTTAAAGATCATCCAGAGCATGGTGTAAAAGATCAGGTAAAAACTCATCTTGATTATTTTATTGCATCTTCAGAGGCTACATTAGCTGTAAAAGCTCAAATACTAAAAAAATTAGCTGATTTTATGTCTGATGAATATAAAATTAATCCACAATTAGAAGAAAGAAAACTGCAAGTATTATCAGAAATGATAAATGACCTTGTTGTTAAGCTTCCTGGTCAGGCAATGTTAACTATAAAAGATATGTTACAAAAGCATGGTACCTGTGCTTCTATATCAACAAGCAGAAAAAACATGGCTCACCAGCATAAATTAGCATATGTAGAGAATCTTTTGGCTGAACTTGATAATAAACCGACAATGGAAATATGGGATCCAACAGACCCAAAAAATGAAGCTAAAATTATAACTGAAAAAGCTAATATTGATTGGAAAGCAGCGTTTGCAGAAAATTATAGAATAGTTGATGCAGCAGTAACAAACTGGATGCACATTGCTGATAACAGTGGCAATGGCCTTACTAAAGCTGGCCAATTTGTACCATTTGATGTTGAAAATTATGGAATGTTTAGAGATTCTCACTTGATGGTAAATATGGATCCTGAACATCAACCTAAATATGATGTATTAAGAGCTTGTATTAAACTTAAAGGAGCAGTTAAAAAGCTTCATATAGATGGTATTGAGAGACAAGAAGCAAAACAAGAGTTGAAAGATCTAGATGTAGATAATTCTGCATTTCATAGTGTTGCCAGAAGAAGAGTTGAAAGTGCTCTTGCAGAACTGGCAAAAGAAACTTCTACATCTATTAGTCAGCAAGAACTACATAGCCTTGCAGATCAATTAATTAACCCTACAAATCTTAAAAACAAATCAAAAGAAATAGAAAATAAAGTTTTAAACCTTAAGAGAGAAGCCAGTGCTGCTGATGAAGAGGCAAATAAATTAGAAAAAGAAGGTAATTTATCTAAAGCTGAAACGTTTAAAGCTGAAAAAGCCAGAAAAACTGCTGAGGCAGAAAAAATTGATCAAGAATTAAAAGCAATTAAAGCTTTAATGCCAGATTCATCTGAAGGCCCAAAAGTAAAACAACAGAAACTTGCTAAACAAATTCAGCAGGCAATGCCAAAAGCTGGTGAAACTGAAATTGCCAAAATTATGGAAACAGTCTTTAATAACTATACATTTATTGAGGGTATAGTTTCTAATGAAGAGAAATTAACTGGTAAATTTAATTTAAAAGGTCAGAATGGCCATAATCAAAAACTTTTCACAATGGCAGCTTATTACAGAGTGAAAAAAGAATTCGAAGTTAAGGTGCCTGAAAGACTGGAAGCAATGGCAAAAGAATTAAACGTTGCTGCAGATCCTCAAGCTGTCCTTAAAAAGCTTGAAGACCAGGGCACAATATTGCCAAGAGCAACTCTGGATAAAATGTATCATGAGTATGAACAGCTAGACAGATATCTTGAGCAAGATATCAAAAAAGGTGATAAAGGCTGGATGTCTGAGACAAAACGTTATGAGCCATTTAAGCAGTTTAAAAATGATTTTAAAGCAATAGAAAATCAGTTTTCTGCTATCAGAAGAGAAGTAACCAGAGATTATAAAGAATTAAATAAAGACCTTGATAAACAATTAGACGAAATTTATGAAATAAACGGACGTGGCGAAGGTCATTTCTGGGTAGGCGAAGAAGGTGGTAGTGGATTAAATACCGGTCAGTATTCCTGTATACTAAAACAATTGTCTGGTAAAGACCAGTTTGTTGAAGGTGATGTTAAAAAAGCGTTAGATCATATTGAATCTGGTAAGCCTGGTGGCGTAACCGGAACTATGGTTGAGCACTATGAGTATTCAGGTCACGCTCAATATGTTTATGATGTAAAGAAAGAAGATGTCCTGAATCCAGATACAGGTAAAGTTGAAAAGCAAAGAGTTCTTTATCATGATAATACATGGGGCCATAAAGAACTAAGACACACCTGGGAAGATGATGGTGGCCATGGAAGAACTGATTATGGTTCTAAAAGAGGTGGACCATTTGGATATCTGTTACAGCCTGAATTAACTAATGGTACTACTGAAAATGATCTTATTACCGCTATAGGAATAAATAAACCTGATAAAGCTGGTAAAAAATGGGCAGAAAAATTAATCGGTTCAGTTGGCCAGGAATATCCAATGTTTATGGATATAGTACTTGAAGGTCCATATTTAGCCGCAGAAGAAAAAGCCCATCATATAGTTTCATCAATTTTTAAAACTATTGGACAACAATCACAACAAAAAGTTGATCAATATTTACAAAAACTGATGATAGGCAATGTTCCACAGATTGAGAACTTTGCCAATGAATTATCAGTAAAATTAAACAAAATAGTATTAGAATGTGCAAGAGAAGGTAATATAGATTCTTTAGCGCAAAAGATAGAATCTGAAGTAATTTCTTTGTACGAAAAATCAAATGCAAAGATATTTAAGCCAGGTGCTAACAAAGTATTGATTAATGGAATAACTAATAATATTGCTAAATCAGCTAAAAAAATTATGGCATCTGACCAGTCTGATAGTATGAAACAAGTTGCACTTTCAAGAGTTGTTGAAAATATTGTTAAACAGGTTGTTTACGATGTTTCTCAACCTGGCCAAACCGTTCAGATCAAGAAAAGTGAATTTGTTGAAAAAGAAACAAAAAGATTAGAAGAACAGTTGTTAAAACTTGTCAGAGGCAGTGTTAGTGTTCCTCCAGGAGTTGATCCTGATACAATAAAAGTTGGCGGACTTAGATCAAAAGAAGATTTTGATGCTATTCCAGAAAACCATATATTGAAAGTTTTATTAACAAAAATGGCATTAATTGATTCAACCCAGGATAATGAGTCATATATAGCTGTTGACAAGTCTAAAACACCTGAAGATTTTGAAAAAGCTCGCAAGTTAATTTTAGAAAAGCATAAAAATGATATCAGACAATTCTTTGGCAAGAGTGAATCTTCCGTTGCTGAAGTTAAAGAAGCTTTTGTTCAAATAGCACTTGAACAGATTAAAACAATAGAAACTGAAGAAAATGTAGATTTTAAATCGTTGTCTGAAAATTTAATTGCAAATACTGATGGCATTATTAAGTCTTATAATGGTTCATTATCTCAGTTTGAGCAAAAATTAAATTCAGCTATTACAAAAACAATAGATCAATTTATTGAAGATACTAAAGGTGGTTATCCTTCTGTAGAAGCAAAATTAAAAGAATTGTTACCTAAATTAGCTAGTGAAACAATCGCTGAAAATTTCAGAGTTAGCACAATGAAAGAACAAAGTGATTCTTTCATAGGCAAAATGATTACTGAATGGATAGATACAAAATTTGATCCACGTTCAGATGAGCAGTTCTTAGAAGTTGTTAAAAAACTGCAGAATATGAAGAGTGATACATTTAATAAACTTCTTGAAAAATCATCGGCGGAAGAACTTGGTTTGAAAGTTAAAGATCCTTTTGAAATAGTTCAAAGATTGCGTGGTTTAAATAGCAAGGCAGAGAAAGCATTCTCTAATGCAGTCAGAAACCATGTATATAATGAAGCATTTGCCCAAAAAGTTGATCGTGAAGTTTCAGAAATAATTAAACAGCATAAAGAATGGGCAAAAACTGAAGAAGGTTTAAAAGTATCACCAGAAGAAAGAGATAAAATCTTAAACGAAAAATTAAATAATTTCTATAATGATAAAATGGACCTTAATTCCTTATATAGAAACATGAATGTTGAAATGTCATATATCGGGATGGAAAAATTTGTTAAAAAAGAAAAACAAGTTGCTATGGATAAATATGGTGTTAGACCATCCTTCCCAATTATAAGAGTTGCAAGTGATGAGCAGATTCAAGAAGCTGTAAAAGCTAATCTGGCCAATATAGAGGGTATGATACAGCAATTTGGTCAGCTTAAATTGGCTGAAGAGCAATATTCTGCACAGCTGGAAGAATTAAGTGGCAAAAAACCATCAAATCAGCAAGAATCTGTTCAAATTGAAATGGCTAAAGCTCAAATAGGTCAGGTTCTTGAACAAATTAAAGAGCAGGGCGAACAAGCTCAAAAAGGTATTAAAACTATATCATTAATTCTTACTAAAGCTATGATAAGACCAAGACACCAGGACGATATAATGCGTATGCTTAATCAATGGGCTAAAGAAACCTCAATGAATCCTGGTTCTGAATTGTCCAAGCATCTTAAAGATGAGATATTGGCCAAGGCTACTGAAGATCATGTCTTTAAACATCCTGATGAGTTTCTTGATCATATAACAAAAACAATACCAACAATGGTATTCAATAAAGATAGAATTAATGAAATCGATCAACAGGTATTCAATATGTGGCACGAAGCTCTTACAATGTGTTTGAGGGCTGCAAATAAAAGTTATATTGAATTTAAAATAAAAGAAAACGTCTCCAAAGGCAAAATGCCTCAAGTAGCTAAAAAGCTAAGAGACCCTGAAATAGCTATGTTAATGGATACAAAAACCCATAAAGGCTATAACTTTGATTCTAAAAAAGGTATAGGCTTCTTATTACAGGTACTTCAGGATCCTGCAAATAATAACTCAACACTGAAATATTTCGTTCAACAAGCTGGATTAACCAAAACTGCTTTAAACTACTTCTTAGATGGAACATCTCCTGAAGCTTACGTAAAACGTATAAATATGCTTGTTAATAGTTTAAATAAAACCCTGGATGATAATAACCTGATTCAAGATGTTTTTGAGCAGTTTATTGAAACTCTTTATGAAAGTCTTGAAAAAGCAGGTATTAAAAAGATTGAGACTGTTCAACAGTTAAAAGCTGTAGTAGATCAATATTTTAATGTATTAGATGATACATTTGCACAGGCTGGAAAATCTGATAGTCAAATGTTAGCAGCCTATAAAAAAGGTATATCTGAAGGGCTTGTGGTAGTAGAACAAACAAAAGCTCAACCACCAGAAGGTGATGCTTTAAACTTCCTGTTAGAATGGCAGGAGCAGGTTCTACAAAGTCAGGAGATTTATACTGAAGAAGTAATCGAGAAAACAATTGTTCATATGAATGATTTGATCGGTAGAAAAAATGGTATTGATCTTTTTGGAGACCTGGTACCTGCATTTGATCCAATACATACTAAAATTAATCAGTATAAAATTCGTCTTGACGATGCTGCTAAAACTATTGACCAGATAAGGGATAAGCTTCAAAAGCCAATCTTAGATAAAGTTGAAAAAGCTAAAAAAGAGAAGCAAGAAGCAATGAAAGCTCAATATGAGAAAATTCAATCTATGTCTCAAGAAGAAATGATGGCAATGGTTCAAGAGCAAGCACAAGAAATGTTAAACACCCTTATTCGTTATATCAACCAGGGTGAACAAGCTGGCATTCAAGCATCAGTTAAGCAAATTCTTCAAACTGATAATCCGATTGTAGATGAATTATTAGTACAGGTATTTGATCAAACTGATCATCCAATTATAAAAACATATATGGCTGGTATGTTAGCTGAAAAAGGCTATCTAGATGTTTTAGCAGACTATGCTTCCAAGGCAATAGATGAAAAAGGTACATTCGACAGAAGTTTAGATGTTGAGAAAGATCAAGCCTTAATATTAGCTGTCAGTGGACTTGTTAATGGAACAATGACTCCTGATAATAAATATAATGCTAAAATGGCTAATTTGCTTGGCAAAATATTTATTGCTTCTTGTGACCACCAGGATGCAACTCCATTAATGGATCAATTACTTAATAATTTCCTGAACCTTCTTGTTAACAAAGGACCAGCTGTTCAAAACATGTTGATCAAAGATATTATTAATAATAAAGATGCTCATATAAATGCTAAATGTGTTGCTATTGATATACTTGGCAGATATGAAACTATGTCATTTATGCCAATATTTGAGCAAGGCGTATTAAAGCCAGAAACGATTACTGATAGCGCAGTGGAGCAGTTATTTGTTGTTAACGTTGCAATGAAGAGCTTATTCTCCTTTGCGAATAGATATCCTGAAATGGCTGATTATTCCAACATTCTTAACCAGCTCAAGGCTAAAATACCACAGATGGCTAAAAATGCTAAAGCTGAAAAGTGTGAAACTGATCAAAAAGCTAAAAATGAACTAGTTAAAGAATTAAATAAACGTATAAATATATTTGAAGAGTTCTTGGCAGGAGGAGCAAAACCTCAAGCTGCCTAGGCAGTTGAGAGTGTTCTTCTGAAAGAGCATAAAAAGATAACTAATTGAGGCTATTAGAGCCCATTAGCTTAACAGTGCTAATTTAAACAACCCTTTGGGAGCTTGTATAACACACAAGCTCTTTTTTTAAACACCTCATAACCTGAGGTGTTATAATGAACGCATAAATAAAATAGACTTCAGAAAATAAAGGGTTCGGGTGTTATGCCCGCCTTCGGCGGGCATAACACCCTCATGATTTCCAGTTATGTCTCATAATTTCATGCGTTTACTATAATAGACTTTTATACCAGATTATATAATAAAATGAGGGTATTCTCCTGAGAGCTATTTGCTCAAATTGACTACCCTAAATATTATTTGTTGAATCTTTTCTTTTCTTCCGGGTGTTTGGGTTCATAATATTTAACGTCTTTAAGTTCATCAGGTAAAAATTGTTGATCTGCGTCAGGGTTGCTATGAGAATATATATAATTAACTCCGTGTCCGTATTTTCTAGCATCCTTATAGTGTGTATCTTTAAGATGGATAGGTACAGAATATGACTTTCCTTCTGCAATATCAGACATCGCCTGATCTATTGCGCAAATAGAAGAGTTGCTTTTTGGTGCTTTAGCAACATAAATAGTTGCCTGAGAAAGAGGTATTCTGGCTTCAGGCATGCCGAGTTTTTCGAGTGCCTGATATGCATTCATCGCCAGAACAAAAGCCATAGGGTCAGCATTACCAACATCTTCAGATGCTGTAACTACAAGTCTTCTGCAGATAATACGAGGGTCTTCGCCGCCGGAGAGCATTTTTGCAAGCCAGTAAATAGCTGCATCTGCATCTGAACCCCGTAAACTTTTTTGATATGCTGATAAATGATCAAAATGTTCATCTGATTGCTTGTCATATAATATTGATGCCTGTTGAACAAGGTCTTTTAATAGATCAATAGAAATATCTGTATTTTCAACTTCGTTTAATTTGACTATATTAAAAGCAGCTTCGATTAAATTTAATGCAAAACGAGCATCACCGTTAGAATAAGTTATTATAAAATCGATACATTCTTCTGATATAGAAAGATTAAATTTACCCAGTCCATTGTTAGTATCTTTTATTGAATTTAACAGAACAGTTTTAATATCTTCTCTGGAAAGTTTTGAGAGTTTAATAATTCTTAAACGGGATCTGAGAGCAGGAATAATCTCAAAAGAAGGGTTTTCTGTTGTAGCACCAATTAAAGTTATTGTGCCGTTTTCAACATGAGGTAATATAGCATCTTGCTGGGCTTTATTATATCTATGAATTTCATCAATGAACAAAATTGTTTTTGTTCCGGAATATTTTAAGTTTTCTTTAGCAAAACTGATAATTTCTCTTAAATCTTTAACACCAGATGTAACGGCAGAAAGCTCTTTAAAATTACTATTGGTAATATTTGCAATTATTCTGGCAAGGGTTGTTTTTCCGCATCCGGGTGGCCCCCAGAATAATAAGGATGCCAGTTTATTTGATTCTATTAGTCTTCTTAAAGGTGAATTTTTACCAACAATTTTATCCTGGCCAATAAAACTTTCAAAGTTTTGAGGCCGTATTCTATCTGCCAAAGGTTTATCTCTGGTCTTGTCTTCAAGAATATCAAAGAGTGACATAAGTTAAACTAGTTTAATCTGTATATTATGATAAGATAATAATTTGTTTAATTTCTCAACAGGCAATAAGTAAGAATGGCCGGAACGTTCTTGCCTGATTTGATCTTTTTCTTTTCTGTCTTTCCACCATTTTTGAACAGGGTCTTCACCGTCTTTGTATGGGTGAACGATGAAAATCCAGAAATAATAAAGCATTAAGCACATTGCAATTATAAAAACCAGCATTATTGCCCAGTTAATAACCTTGGAAACACAAGTAGAGATAAATATTATTATGTCTTTGTGGTTGTAGTCCATAGTTTTCTTTTATTCCTATATTGCAATTATTTACAAATTTAATCTTCTACTATAGTATATACCTGAAATCTTATTGAGATGCAATTTCTTAAACATATTTATAAAGATTAATTTAAATTTTGAAAAATTATAACAGTTTTGTTTTTTAACCCTGCTTATTCACAAATCAGGCATTAGCGAGAAGGTCTCTCTTCTTCTGAGTACTATCATCTGTATTAACCGGGTCAAACCTTCGTTTTTTTGTTTTTCCACGAGTTATTTTGAGTATAAAATAAGTGGCCTATTGAAGCCACCTATCTTAATAATGAGACCTTTGCATAACTAATGTTTTATAAAATATCAGAGAATAGTGGTTAATGAGGGGATGGCTTAAAAGGCCCGCTGCGCGGGCCTTTTAAGCCATCGGCGCTATTTCTCTGCTACCTTAGCTTTTTTGAGAATATATACACTTATGCACAAGTCTTATAATTGTTTTAAAAAACTATATTATACCGTTTGAGGAATATCAGTTAAATTTGCACAGTGTATACGTTTTTTTTCAATCTCTTTTCTGTATGGTGAGATTTGAGTTAGTTTATCAATAATTGTTGGTACTTTTTCAATAATATAATCGACTTCTTCTTCTGTATTAAATCTGCTTAAGCTAAATCTGGTGCTGCCATGTATAGCTGTAAAAGGTATGCCCATGGCTCTTAATACATGGCTTGGCTCCAGGCTTCCGCTGGTGCAGGCGCTACCTGAGCTTGCGCAAATACCGGCATCGCTTAAATGAAGAAGAATTAATTCTCCTTCAATATATTCAAAACTTATATTTGTTGTATTAGGTACTCTATTATGAGGATCTCCGTTAAGAATAGCATTAGGTACTTTTTCCAAAATAGATTGTTCAAGCTTGTCTCTAAGGGCTTTTACTCTTGTAGCTTCATCTTTTAGGTTCTTTTTAGCTAATTCTGCTGCTTTGCCGAGGCCTGCTATTGATGCTACGTTTTCAGTTCCGGCTCTTCTACCTCTTTCCTGGTGTCCTCCAATTAAGAAAGGTACTATTGGAGTGCCTCTTTTTACATATAATGCACCAACACCTTTTGGCGCATGGAATTTATGGCCAGAAATGCTAAGCATATCAACAAGATTATTTGACATATCTATGCTAATTTTGCCAACAGCCTGTACACCATCAACGTGAATAATTGTGTTAGGGTTCTTTCTTTTTATTATCTGGGCAATTTTTTCTATAGGGAAAACAACTCCTGTTTCATTATTTGCCCACATTATACTTACAAAAGCTGTTTTGGGTGTAATGGCATTGCTTAATTCAGATAAATCAAGCTGACCTTTAGAATTAACACTTAAATAATGTGCCTTATAACCGTGTTCTCTTTCAAGCCATTTCACAACATTAATAACACATGGATGTTCAACTTTAGTCGTTATTACCTGTCTTCTTTCAGGTATTGTTTCAAGTATACTTCTTATTGCCATGTTGTTGCTTTCAGAGCCACAACTGGTAAAAATTATTTCGGTTGGTTGGGCACCCAGTGCATCAGCAACCTGTTCTCTTGCTGTGTCGAGTGCTTTTCCTACTTTCCCTCCAAAATAATGCATACTTGATGGATTGCCATAGTTGTCTGTTAAATATGGCAGCATTGTTTCTAAAACTTCTTTATCAACCTTGCTGGTTGCGTTGTTATCAACATATATTACTTTTTCAGCAATACTCATTTTTATAACCTCAGATTAATCTATAATTTCAACAATTTCAATTTTATCTTGAATATGTTCTTGAAGGGTGAATTCAACAAAATTCTTTAGAGTTACCTGGCTACTTCTGCATCCCTGGCAGGCACCTCTGAGCTTAACGTATATTTTAGAGTCTTTTATATCAACTAATTCTATATCACCGCCGTCTTTTCTTAGCTCTACAGCAATGAACTTGCTCATTAATTCATCCACAAGCATTATTTGCTGTGCTTTGGTAAGATTAGCCAGAGATCGGGGTCTTATTGGTGTTAGCTCACGTTCTTCAGATATAAGCCTTACTATTTCTTTGTCACAAAGGCCGCATCCACCGCCAGCTTTGCAATAGTTAGTGACTTCATCTATACTTGTTAGATTATTTTCTCTGATTACTTCTCTGATCTTGCTTTCATGAACACCGAAACATTTACATATAATAGGGTCGGTTAAATTATTTTCTTGGCCTTCAGTGCCTTCATAGTTATTAAATGCTGCTTCAAGAGCTTCCTGCCCCATAACAGAACAGTGCATTTTTTCATCTGGAAGACCGCCTAGAAAATTAACAATATCTTTGTTAGTTATTTTTTTAGCTTCTTCAACTGTTTTACCTATAATCATTTCTGTTAAAGCACTGGCAGAGGCTACAGCAGAGCCGCAGCCAAATGTTAAAAATTTAGCTTCAATAATTTTGCCACTTTCAATTTTTAGTGTCAGTTTCATACTGTCACCACAGGCAAGGCTACCTACCTCGCCAGTAGCATCCGGGTTATCAACTTCGCCAACATTTTTAGGGTTTCTGTATAAATCCTGGACTTTTTCTGTATAATGCCACATTATTGTTTATCTCCTTGGTGCGAATTTATAAATAAGAATAATTACTAATTATTATATTCTAACATAACATTTACGTAAATGTTAATATATAGAGCAATAAAAAATTTATTATTTTTTATTTTACTCAAAAAAAAATAAAAATAATAAGTTTGAATTTTCAAATAATGTATTTGAGCTTATGCTAATAAAATTAAAACATATCAATACTGGAAGTCTTATCATATATACTGATCCTTGAAAGTAATTTATATATTCCAGATTATAGAGGCAAGATGTTTATAGTTGCGCAGCAACGATAAGCACCCTGTAGTAAATTTAGTCCATATATTGTTTATTTTCGTGGATTGGTATAACAACAACAAAACAGACCTCAGGCCTGTTTTGTTTATAAATTATAAATTTAAAAATATATTTAATTTTATTCTTCTGAAGTATTTCCACCATCTTCAGCGGTTTCTTCAGAGTCGTGAGCTTTTTTGTATTGTTCTTGTTGTTGTTGTCTTTTTATTTCTTTCTCTTGTTCAATTTCTTCCATTTCTTTTTTGAATTCATCAGTCATGCTTGGTTCTTGAACGATGTCAGCTGTAACATCTATTGGTAATTGAACTGAAACTTTAGAAGTTAATTTTATAGTTAGCTCATATTCACCAATCTGGTTAATAGGATTATTTAAAGTAATATTTTTTCTGTCAACATCAATATCAGTTTTTTCTTTAATAGATTTAGCCAGCTGTCTGGTAGTAATAGCACCGTAAAGTTTGCCTGTTTCACCGGCTTTGGCCTGAATGCTAAGTTTACCAATTGCTTTAATGGTTTCTGCGGATTGTAAAGCCATTTTATGAAGCCTTTCGGCCTTTGCTTTAATTCTGGCAAGGTTCTGATCTCTTCTTTTTAGAGCACCATCGGTAGCTTTTTCGGCAAAGTTAGAAGGAAGTAAATAGTTTCTTGCAAAGCCATCAGCTACGTTTACTATATCACCAGTTTCTCCAAGGTTTGTAACATCTTTTGTTAAAATGACCTTCATTGTATATCCTCCTGAATAATTAAATATTTCTAGTCATTGCTAAGAGTCTTGTTTTATGGGGTACAAAACCAAACTTTTCATAAAAGTTTTCTGTACCGGGGTCTGCATATAGTGTAACCACAGGCACACCATAATCGTCAAGTATAGTTAGCATACACTTCATAATTTTTGACCCAATTCCCATTTTTTGATATTGAGGTCTTACGGCAACATCCCATATGATAACTTCTTTTGAAGAAGTTGTTGTTGCCCGGGCTATTCCTATTAGCCAGTTATTATGCCATGCGCTTATTACAACTATTGATTTTTCAAGGTATTCATCTAAAGTTTCTTTTGTTTTTTCTTTCCAGTTTATAGATTTATAAAGAGATTGAATTTGTTTAATAGGTAAATTCTTTTCTACTTTATAGGTAATATTTATTTCTTTTTTTAATCCGGATTTATCCATTTTTCTCTAACAGGCTAACTGATTCTATATGATAAGTATGACAAAACATATCAAAAGGTTGAACAAATTTCAATTCATAACCATGGTCAGTTAAGATTTTCAGATCTCTTGCGAGGGTGGATGGATTACAGCTTGTATAAATAAGAAACCCCTTATTTCTGCTATTACAGATTTCAAGAACTTCTTTTTCGCAACCAGACCTTGGTGGGTCCAGAATAATCCAGTCATAATCATTAATATTGTCAATTTGTTTTAATGCGGTTGAAGCTAATGAATTAACATAACTTATATTTGATACATTATTTAATAAAAAGTTTTCTTTAGCATCTTCAAAACATTTTTTTTCGCTCTCTATAGCGATTATATTATCAAAAAGTTTATTCACGTATATGGATATTGAACATACACCTGCATAAACATCAATTAATTTTTTTGACTCACCCTTTGATTGTATTGTTTCACTAATAAAATCAAACATTTTAGCTGCAATATAAGGATTAATCTGGAAGAAACTTTTGTCAGATATTTTAAATTTATATGAATTAATTGATTCAATGATATGATCATAACCTGAAAGTGTTATAGATTCTTCGCCAAATATAACATTGGTATTTTGTGTATTGATATTAGCTGTTATTCCACGAATATTGCTAAATTCAGTGGCTAAAGTTTCAGCTATGGAAGTTAAATTAGGCTTAATTTTTTTTGAATTAATTACAAAAGTTAGCAATATATCATCGTTAGTAGAGTTTTTTCTTAGTATAATATGCCTTAAATAACCCTTTAAAGTTTTTTCGTTATAAACTTCAATGAAAAACTTTTTATGTAATTCTCGTAACTTTTTAATAATTTCATCAAATTCAGCTGGTTGAACCGGACAAAATTTCATATTAACTATTTCATGGGTTTTAGGTTTATAATAGCCAATCAATAGGCGCTTAGAGTTTTTAGTGATATCCGCAGGTATTTGTACTTTTGATCTATAGTTCCATTTATTAGGGCTTGAAATAACTGGTCTAACAAGTTCCGGAGATAAGTTAGCAATTTTTTTGATATTATCTTTTATTACAGTTTCTTTTATTAGAATTTGAGTGTCGTAAGAAACATGTTGCCACTGACAGCCACCGCATACCTTAGAAATCGGGCATTCAGGCCTGATTCTTGTTTCGCCCTCTTTAACAATTTCAGTTAAAGTTGCCCGTAAAAAGTTTTTATTGAAGCTGAAGGTTTCTGCTTTTACTATATCTCCGATAGTAGTATTTTCAATAAAAACAGTAAAATCCTTATATTCACCATCAATAACCCTGCCAATGCCTTCTGAACAATAACCCAGGTTATGAATTTCAGCCGTTATGGTTGCGTTTTTTTTAGTCATAATATCTGTTACTTAAAATCCTTAATTATTAACTACCTTATTTATTTAAAAATGTTGTTCAACTTTGAAAACATCTTAAGAGTAATAGAATGAGTCTTTTTAAAGAAATAAATAAAGAAAAAAGTGTTTTTGCAACACCTAAAGAAATTTTATCTTAAAAAACTCTTTTGGTAAGCCAAAAGTTAAGAAATGTATTATTATGACAGGTAATTAAATTGTTGCGAAATGTATCGCCACAAGCCAGCTTTACAAATCTTTACATACAAAAACTGTTATATTAACTTTATTAAATTAGATGTTTTATGTAAAATGTGAACAAGCTTAAAACCCGCTCAGTGTAAGAGAGGAAGATTGTTTAAAAAAACATAGGGGTCATAAAGAAACTTCAGGGGGAACGGATGATCGTTAATTATTCAAATAATTTGCCAAAAGTTCAAATTAAGCCTATTGCATTGAATAACAAATTGGCTTTTGGTCAAACAGCAAGATTAAACAAAGACACATTCACCTTTGGGGCTGCTCAAGAAAAGCAGGGTGAGCAACTTGCTGTATTTTCAAGTATTGGCAAAGGCATTGTAAAACCAGTTAAAGATATTTTAAGTGCTGTAGTTAAGAATCCTCTAGCTACAGGTTTAATAGTTGCAGCAACTGTTGCAGTAATACACTTTTTACCTATAATGGGAACTGCCCTGGCCCTTGGCGTTTGTGCATTTGGAGGGTATCAGATTTTAGCAGGGCTGTTTAATGGCATAAAAGCCGTAAAAGCACAAAAAACTGCTGAAAATAAAGATTATACTAAAGCCAATAATCATTTCCAGAATGTTGGTGAAGGTATGTTTGATGTTGCCCTTACAGCTAACGCTGCAGTAAGAGGTGTTAAAGAACTAAGAGGCACTATAAGTGCT
The DNA here is from genome assembly GCA_040752795.1 of Cyanobacteriota bacterium. Taxonomy (GTDB): domain Bacteria; phylum Cyanobacteriota; class Vampirovibrionia; order JBFMGH01; family JBFMGH01; genus JBFMGH01. The sequence continues at coordinate 3,351 of JBFMGH010000153.1, read as the reverse complement.
ATCTCCGAAGCTTCTAAAGCAGCGGCGGCAGAAGGTAAAACTTTAACAGCTGCTCAAAAATTATATTCAGTTCTTAAGCAAGTTCAAACAAGAGCACAGGTTTCAAGTGCTCCTACGAAAATTGAAGATGTATTGCAGCAAATAATTCAAGACGGTAAAAATGAATTATTACTTTTAAAAGATGCTGGAAAAATTAAGCAATCTACTAAAGATCTTAAAGAAATCATTGAAAAAATTGCTGATCCTAATAAAAAAGCACAATTGCTTAAATTATTAGATGATTTATCAGATGTAACAAAACACTCTAAGAGAGCAGAGCAAATTTCAAGTGCAATTAAAGAAATCTTACAGGCTGAAAAAGTAACAAATACTGAAGTAGCCAGATTACTTGAAATTGTTGATGCCACCAGAGAGCAACCAGCTGTATTAGCAGTGCTTAAATCAGCTTTAAAGACTGGCACTGTTGATGATGCAGCTAAAGCCCTTAATAAAATTATTGGTGCTAACCGCTACAGCGATGATGCAATTAAAACTGTTGTTGGTGTTGAAAATATTAATGACACTACCGAATAGTTTGAAATAAAATATCTAAAGTAAAAAAAAGCACTCTAAAAAAGTGCTTTTTTTTACTTTTGTTAAATCTTCTAAGTAAGAATACCTACATAAAATTGTGATTTTTACACAGAGTGATAAATTAATTTGTTCAGTACATTACAAACTCATCTGGTTATAATTTGTATACAGGATCAATGATACCAGAATGCATTATTAAAGATTAAAGCAAAGATAAGATTTAGGGTTAATATCTCTAATACTATTATGTTGGCGCAAACTATGCCTGGAAACATTATTGCATATTGGTACAGGTCAGCAAGGTTAACCAAGTTAAAGCAGGAGGGGCCAAGATGAGTGCAAATTTAAATTACAATTCTTTTTATAATCCCTATCAACCACCAGGAAAGATTTTTCCTCCTCCATGGTGGCAAGGAAAAAATGTTGATCAGGGTGGATGCGGTCAGTTTAATTTCGATAAAGGCTCTTGGTTAAATGATAATTTTAATCAGGGTGGCTGGTTTAACCGAAACTTTGGTTTTGGTGGCTTTGGTAATGATAATTTTGATATGGGTGGATTGTTTAATATTAATTATGCTAGTGGTGGTGCTGGCAATGATAATTTTGAAGTCGGTGGAGGCTTATTTAATAAAAACTACGCTGATGGTGGTCAGGGAAAAGATACATTTGTTGTAAATAATGATGGAATTTGTAACGAGACATTTATTAATGGCGGTGAAGGCCAGGATACAGTTAAGCTAGATGGTTCAAGATGGGACTATGAAAGCTATGAAGACGAAAAAGGTATTCATTATAGACATAAAGAATCTGGAAATATTGTTCATCTGCAAAATGTTGAAAACATTCAATTTAGCAAACCAGATATAATCATACCGCCTAACTGGCAACCTTCTCCAGATTTTATGCCTTATATAGGAGATATAGCAATAACCAATACGTAAGTGTAGCAACATTCTATAAATTTATTTAGCCCTGAATTATTCACAAATCAGGAATCAGCGAGGAGGTTGTTTCTTCTTCTGAGAACTATCATCTGAATTTATAGTGTGTAAATACAGTATTTTAAAAATATGTCATTAGAAGCAAGTTTACGTGTGTATAAATATGTAAATATATATATTAGCCTTCTAAAAAGAAGGCTAAATTTTTATCCATGCATTTGTTGACTACGCTAAATGTGTTTGAGAAAAGGCTTTGAAAGCTTTTTAGAATAGTTATTTCAGTTAAATTAATAAATTCAGGTGTTAATAAGTGTTAAAAATACCTTAATTATAAGGTAAAGATTTATTAACATTATAATAATTATCAGCACATTTTCTTTTTTAGGGGCCTTTTCTAATTAACGCAGGAAATTATTGCCTTTTTTGGGAGATTTCAATGAGTGTTCAATTTACAAGTTCATCTACAGGTATCAATAAAAGACTGAATTCTATTAATCAGAATCGAATGACTCAGCCACAAAGAACAGTGGTATTTAGAGGTGATGATAATAAAGAAAACTTACCTGTGCCAGCAGGTGAAAAGTTAGCTGTGGCAAAAAGCCTTGCAAAAGGGTTTGTTCAGCCTATAAAAGATATTTTCAATGCCATTGTGCAAGCACCTTTGCCAAGTGCGATAATTTTAGGTGTCACTGCAGCGGCAATGAGAGCTTCAAAATTATTTGGAGCACTTCTTTCAACTGGTATATGTGCATATGGTGCATTTAAAATTGGCTCTGGATCTATAAAAGCAGCTAAAGCAATTAATGAACAAAAGTCGCTTGATCAAAGTGAACGTAATTATGCTGCAGCAAATAAACAAATTAGTGAAATTGGTGAAGGTATATTTGATGTAGCCTTAACTGCTAATACGGCAGTTAAGAGTGCTAAATCAATGATAAATACAGGTAAAGCGGTTCTAGCTGCTCAGGGGGCCAGTATGGCTCAAAAAGCATATGGTGTTATTAAGCTAACAGAAAGTCCCACTCAGATCATGCAACATCCTCAAACAGCAGGTGCTATGTGGCAGGCTTTTAAACAGGATGGTATAACTGAAATACTGAAATTAAAAAGCATCCTTACTGGTAGTAGAACCGGTGAGGTGCCTGAAGCCATAAATAAAATGGGTGAACTGTTAAATAAAGCTGAACCTGCAAAAGCTGACGTTGTTAAAGGTCTTCAGGATATAGCTGAAATGATGAAGAAAGACAGTGCCACTGCAAAAAGAATTCAAAGTGTTCTCTCACAATTGCAAGTTGAACAACTTTCGAAACTTAATCCTGAACAAGTTAATCAGTTGAAATATATCCTGGCCGGTTTTGAATCTGCTGAAGAAATACCAGCTGGAATGAGAGTTCTACGTGGTGTAATGGAATCAGGTAATCAGGTTGATGATGTTGCTACCAAGATTACTACTCGCATCAAAGCTTTTGAAACTGGAGCTAAAACATCTACAAGAGCGGCTCTTCCTAATGCTGAGATTCTCGGAGAAGATGATAGGTAGTAGGTAGATAATTTATTTAATTTCAATATAATTGATCAAAAAAGGCTTTCTTAATGAGAGCCTTTTGATTTTGTTTATTTATAGAGTTTGCAATATAAACACCCGATTCTTAATTTTCTGGCATCTGTCATTACTTTCAAGGTATGGTATAACCCGGTTAATTCGTGAATTTGTTACAAACTCTCAAGGCTCAAGTAATGACTTAAGTTAAAGATTTATGCATTTAATACACTGTAAATATTTAACAGGGACCAGGCTTTAGAGGATCGGGCCCAAAAGGCACGCAAGGCGTGCCTT
>JBFMGH010000152.1:0-3882 GCA_040752795.1 Cyanobacteriota bacterium | reverse complement strand
GTAAAGAAGTTATGAGTTATGAGGAGAAAATATTTTGACTAATGAAAGAGCAGATATAGGGGTTTTTGGTGGATCAGGTTTTTATGATTTTTTAGATAATGTTAAAGAAGTAACTGTAGAAACGCCATATGGCCCAACGAGCAGTTCAATTCATATAGCTAAAATTAATGATAAAACGGTTGCATTTTTGCCAAGGCACGGTAAAAATCACGCAATACCCCCGCATATGATTAATTATAGGGCTAATGTTTGGGCTATGAAATCAATAGGTGTTACAAGAATTATTAGCCCCTGTGCAGCAGGTAGTTTGCAAACACATGTTAAGCCCGGTGAATTCGTTATAAGTGATCAGTTTGTTGATAGAACAACAAATAGAAAAGATACTTTCTATGATGGACCCGTAACTACTCATGTTTCAGTGGCGGATCCTTATTGTCCGGAACTTAGAGATATAGCTATTAATTCAGCTAAAGAACTGGATATTCCCCATCATAAAACAGGTACTATAGTTGTTATTGATGGCCCTAGATTTAGCACAAAATCTGAATCCAAATGGTTTACTCATATGGGCTGGGAAGTGATTAATATGACTCAGTATCCAGAAGTCATTTTAACCAGAGAGCAAGACATATGTGTTGTTAACATAGCTTTAATTACCGACTTTGACTGTGGTCTGGTTGGGGATGTTCCACCAGTGACTCATCATGAAGTAATCAGAGTCTTTACTGAGAATAACGAAAAATTGAAAAAGCTATTATATTCAATGATTGAAAAAATACCATCTGAGAGAAACCAGTGTGATTGTAAAAATACTGTTAATAATGGAAGATTTGTTGGATAAATAAGAGAGGTTGATATTTTGTCGGCAATAGTAGATATAGTAATAATAATACTTCAAGCTCTTCAACTGGTATTATTTATTAGAATTATTCTGTCATGGTTTCCTGGTATTAACTGGAGTGCTGGATTCTTTAGAATGCTTGATGATATAACAGAGCCAATATTATTACCATTTAGAAAAATAATACCACCTATAGGCGGAATGTTAGATATATCACCAATTGTGCCGTTAATATTGATTAACTTTTTAATTAGTTTTCTTGCCCCAATGGGCTCTTCAGGTGGATATTATTTTTAGATATAAGGTTTTGCCTGTTCTGTTCAAGAATATCAGCAATCCTTTTAGATGCTAAACCATCACCATAGGGGTTTGTTGCTTCTGCCATAGAGCTATAGAAACTATTGTCAGTTAATAATTTATCAACTAATGAATAAATTTTTTCTCTATTTGTTCCGATTAGTTTAACAGTTCCATGCTCAACTGCTTCAGGTCGTTCGGTTTCTTCTCTTAATACAAGAACAGGCTTCCCTAAGGAGGGCGCTTCTTCCTGAATACCGCCTGAGTCAGTTAAAATAATATGACTTTCTGCCATTAAACTTGCAAAAGGGGCATAGTCTAATGGTTTTGTAAGAATAATCCTCTCTTGATTCCCTAAAATTCTTTTTACAGGCTCCTGAACATTGGGGTTTAGATGAACAGGGTAGACAACCTGAATATCTGAATGATTTTTTACAATGTCAAGAAGAGCATGGCAAACATTTTCTAATGGTTTTCCAAAATTTTCTCTTCTATGAGCTGTGATTAAAATAGTTTTTAAATTTTTATCTAAATTAATCATCCCAAGTGAAGACTTATGATTGTTGACAGTATATAAAAGTGCATCAATAACTGTATTGCCAGTTTTAAAGATATAATTTTTATTTGCTCCCATGCTTACAAGATTTTGAACGGATAATTCTGTTGGAGCGAAAAAGTAAGAAGATACGCAATCGGTGACTACACGGTTTATCTCTTCTGGAAATGGATAGTAGATATCGTAAGTTCTCAGCCCTGCTTCAACATGGCCGATTGGAACTTTAGAATAGAAAGCGGAAATACTTGTGGCCATTGTAGTGGTAGTATCTCCATGGACAAGAATTATATGGGGGTTGCTTTTCTCAATAATAGTTTTCATTCTATATAAAACATTTGAGGTTAAAGTCCATAAATCTTGATTATGTTGCATAATATCAAGGTCATAATCTGGGCTTATTTTAAAAAGTTCTAAAACCTGATCAAGCATTTCTCTGTGCTGCGCTGTTACACATACTTCAGGTATAATACAATCTCTTTTTGAGAGTTCAAGATAAACAGGAGCCATTTTAATTGCCTCAGGCCTAGTTCCAAATACTAATAAAACTTTTAATTTTTCAGACAAAATAATACCTTTCTAAATTAGTCGAAAACTTTATTTTTAATCTCTGGATATTCTGCCAAAGAACTTTTTATCCAGTTTTTGATTAAATCATTTTCTGATTGAACATAATTTTTAAAATTATTCCAGTTCCATTGATGATTAATTGAAACTAAACCAGCAACTTTAAGTTTCTCTATCTCATCGTTGGCATTTCTTTTCAATAATTCAGAGATAAGGTCATGAGTATAACTGGTTCCCTGAATTTTATTAAGGTTTGCCCCGGTAAAATCGCAGTTATGAGAATACATTTGCCTAAGATTGACATCATTCAGATCAGAATTTATAAATAAACAGCAGTTAATAAATGCTCCCTGTAAGTTTGAAGTAAGCATATTTGCACATGTGAAATCATTAAAAACAAGGTTACATAATGATAAATCAATATTCTCTGCGTTAACAAGAATAAAATCACTGTATGAAATATCACACCCTGCAAAATTGGAGTTATATAGATTAGATTGTGAAAAATTAGTTTCTTTTATAGGGGTACGTTTAAACGTACTGAAGGATAAGTCAGATATTGATAAATCTACCTTTTCAATATCACAAGAATTAAATTTACAGCCACTTAAATTACTATTTGCAAATGATACATCTTGAAAATCTGAATTGTTAATAAATGAGAAGTTTAAGTCAATTCCAAGGGCGTCAATGTTTTTAAAATGAATTTGTTTAAGGTTATTTAAATTCATTTTAGAATGTTTTAATTCGCTAAAGTCAAAGTTGCTGTTAGTTATATTACTGCCTGAAAAATTTGAATGATTTAACAGGGCTTTTTTAAAAGAAATATTGTTCAGTTTAGAGCCTGTAAATTTTGCATTATTTAGATTTGCGTTTTCAAAGTTAATATTTTCCAATTCACAGTAAGAAAAATTAGCACCAGTTAAGTCAGCATTACTAAAATTAGAGCCAGTTAAGTCTACCCCACATAATGTAACACCTGCTAAATTCGTTCCGGCAAGATTAGAGTTAACAAGATTAAATTTACCAGTATGTGTTCGTAGCCACATAGAGTATAAGTCATTCCAGTGACGTACATCACCCCATCTTAATATTTCAATAGCTCTTAAAGTTGTAAATTTTGATGTTGTTGTCATATTTTAATGCCCTATTATTCAGAGATATTTTATTATAAACCGATGAATTTTTATACTAATTATTAAAATAGAAATATAAAAATAAAATAATTCACAAAAAATTAATAGAAATCATTATTAAACTAATTATTAACATAATTGCTCAGATCAAATATTTGGTTGCTCGAACATTTATAGCAGAGCTAAGATCAGCTATGTTAATCTTTAAAGAAACTTATTAAATATTAATTTTCAACTTAGTAAACTAATAAGTACTTTTATTAACAATAATTTTATTTTGTTTTATAATTTATAACTCTTTAATATATATAATTTTAGCTAAATCATTGGCATTTTTATTATATTTATAAATGAGGTTTTTAATATCATCTTGATCTTTTTCAACAACTTTTTTTTCAATATTAAAAAACGGATTATCTTCTGTAAGACTGTTTTTAACTTTTAGATCCATTGTAATCCCTGCAAAACTAAGCCTTTTGCTTTTATTT
>JBFMGH010000151.1:0-24956 GCA_040752795.1 Cyanobacteriota bacterium | reverse complement strand
TTCTCTTATCAAGAAAGTATTTCAGAGGTATCTATGTATAAACTCTATGATAATGTCATCTTTGGGATTCAGGATTTTGATTTATCCCTATTGAAAGAGCTTTTCACTATGAGTTAAATTTCAGTTTTAAACGTGTTTTCGAAATTGATCTTTTATTTCTTATTTTCTACTTGGAAATTTGTGAGTAGATATTTTGAAATTACACAGCCTCTAAATCTGGTAGAACCAATTTTTTGAACAATATTAAAAAAGCCACCCGATATTTACATCTGGTGGCTTTTGGTGGGCGCTGAGAGACTCGAACTCCCGGCATCTTCGGTGTAAGCGAAGCGCTCTACCAACTGAGCTAAGCGCCCTTATACATTCCGTACTTTAACACCGAAAATTAATAACGTCAAGATATTTTGTAGTTTTAAACGTAATATTTGTTATAAACTTACCAGCAATAATAACCACCGAACAGGTAAAATTTTTCTTTTATACCAACCATGGAAAAGAAACATTCTATCATTAAATTATACTTTCCTTGAAAGTAATTTATAGATTCCAGATTATAGAGGCGTGGTGTTTTTGCCTGCTGCACACACAAAAACACAATATAATAACTTAAAACCATATATCGTTTACATCCGTGGATTGGTATAGCTGTAAGAAATCCTGAAATCTATAATTATTTTCAATAAACAGTATAACTTTATTGAGTCAGCGCAGATTATTTACTAATCTACCTTCAGAACTCGTACTACTTTAACAGCTTCCAGAGTTTAGTAATATCGGGTTATAATAAACTTCATACTAAATTTATTTCACTTATCTCCGGTTAAATTCTTCAGACTTTTAAAAACATTGTTTTTATTACAAAACAGGGTGAGCGCAGCAACTATGCTGCAAGCATACCCGCAACACCCGCAGGCAAAAAAATTTATAATTGTCAGATAATTATTTTACCAGCCATCTACTGAATTGTTCTAAAAAAAAATTTTTATATGTTCAACAAATCTTTTTAATAGTGAACAAATAAAGTTTTGTTAAGATAAATTGGTTACTGTTTAAAGGCTTTAAAAACTATTATTCAGAAATCAGGATGCTTAAAAAACCTGCTATAAGAAAACAATATGAATTTCGGATTATCGAAAATCAATTAAAAATCGGATTTTCCCAAATTGATATTTAAAAAATTTACCCTTTTAATTTCTGATAATCTAAATAAAAATGATTGAATCTGATATACTAAAGATAAAATATTTGAAAATAAGAAATGGGTATAAAAATATTTACAAGAGGGGTTACAATGGACCGGAAAAAATTTTGTATGAAACTTAGAAAAGCTAGACTCGAAGCTGGCCTGAAACAAGAAGATGTTGCTAAACATATGGGGCTTCCAATTTCTGCTATTTCCGTTATGGAATCCGGGGCCAGAAGAGTTGATGTTTTTGAATTATCAAAACTGGCTGACTGCTATAAAAAGCCTATTGAATGGTTTTTCCACGAACACGTTGAAAATCACCCCAGAAGAAGATGGTATGACCTTGATCCTGTTTTATCTGAATCTGTTGAATTGCTTAGAAAAGCTCCTACTAAATTGCAAAGATCTGCAGCTTACGGAATGATTGGATTTTTAAGAAACCCTGAAATTCAGGCTGAACTTGAAAGAAATTTGCAAAACCTTCAAAATAATCCATAGTTTCTTCTATATAATTGAATAATTTTTATCGTTTATGACCAATTAACACCGTCATATTTAATATTGGAATTAAATTTTACTATTTCTTGCTTGCAAATATTCAATAACGTTATTACATTTACTACCATTTGATTTACCTTATAATATTCAACCGCTTATAAGCTGCCCTAAAGCAATTTTTATCTGTCAGATAATTTTTTTTTCAGAGAACAACCATTTCTAATATTATTATTTTTCATCCTAGCCTTCTAACATAACTCTGTTAAACCTTTCTATTCTTTATTTTTGATTTATCAATAATAAATATAACCAATACAAAAGTAATAATTTTGTAAATTTCCTATCTTCATAATGGCAACTTTTTACATTGACATGTTTTATAAAAATACAATCATAAACTGGGGAAAAAATGTTAGTATCAAATTCAGAAATAAGGTATTCTTCTCTCGCTAATCAGAAACTAAACCGCCCGGGAAAATTAGTTCCCTTTGGCAATAATTCTGATGATAGCAAAAATAATGCTAAATTCAAGAACTATGAAGAAAGAGTTCCTGATTCTATATACAATTTCTTTGATGAACTACCTAAATATGAGCTTCACTCACACTTTAACGGGGCTACACCTTTAAATATTTCTAAATTATTTCTTAATAATGAAGGGCGCTTCATTGGCATAAGCCAGGAAGAACTTGAAGATAAATATAATGATATAAGAAAAAGAAGCGAATCTCTTGAAGATTGGCTTAAAAAAACTTATGAGCTTAAAGTTCAAAACATCACCACTATGGATATTATGAACGCTGCTTACGCTATTGCTATGGCTGAAGCTAAACATAACTGCCGATATCTCGAAGTAAGAATTGACCCCTATTCTAATTCATTTGTTGGTGCTCCTGAAGATGTTATCAGAGCTGTTGAAGTTGGTTTGAGAAACGCTCGCGAAGATATAAAAGATATGGGCAAAGACCTCAAAACTTCAATCATTTTGTTGGCTGAAAGACACGGCTCTAACCCAGCTGAAACATCTCTTAAAACCGCCAGATTGGCTACTAAAATGAGAAGCCAGAGAGTTCTTTTTGAAAAAATGTATAAAGAACTTAAAGCTTCTGAAGCTAAAGGGAATGTTTTTGAACGCTCTGGCGTTTTAACTCAATCTTATATACAGTTAATGAATTTGAGAAAGGTTTCTAATCTCGTTAATAGAACCGTTGAAGACATTTATGCGTCTAAAGAAATTGATAGAAAATCTATTGAAACTTCTCTCGATAAAATCGTCCACCTCTTAAACACTAATGATGTAAGAAAAACTCAAACTGAAATCTCTCCAGATAATATTGATAGGGTTTATAATGCTATCACAACTAGAAAAACTAAATCCATTTCTACTATTGATCTAGTACCTGTTGTATACTCTACCGTGCTCGATCAGGTTAGAAAAGGGCAAAAACATATTATTTTATCTATTAACCCGCTCGATGATTTATATAAAGGTCAACCTGAAGACATTTTAAGAGCCGTACAGGTTGGCTTAAGAAATGCTACTGAAGATTTGGAAAAAACTCACGGCAAAATTGAATCTTCAATTGTTATCAAAGCTGATGCTAAAGAAATAAGCGAAGAGCAAGCTCAAGACTTTGCTAAATTAGTTGTCAAAATGAAAAGCCAGAGAATTCTTTTCGAAAACATGTACGCTGAAATGAAAGAAGTCGTTAAAAAAGATAGATTATTTGATAAATCAATAGTCCTCGATCAATTAGTTTCTGATTTATCCATACTGCAAGATATTAAAGAAGATGTCACTACCATTTTATCAAAAAATGGCAGCACCAAAAATGAAGTTCTTGCTGTTATTGATAAAATTTTAGAGAAAAATTTACCTCAAATTGATACTCCTACTGCTAATATTAAAACCGATAGAGTTTTGAAAGCTATTAGATACCTTGTCGATAGTAAAGATATTAGTGACACTAATAGAAACGAGGTTCTGAATAAATTTAATCTGGCATTTAATAAACCTGAATCTTATCTGCAAGATAAAGTTCTACTCGCTAGAAAAATATTTGACAACCTAAAACATAATTCAAACCTCCTTTTAGAAGACAAAGCAAATGGAACTAAAAACGCTGATAGATATCTAAGAATGGGCAGTGGTGTTATTCCTAATGTTATTGCCTTACATTTTGAAAACAAATCTAGTAATTCCCCATTAAACTTTGCTTTAAAATATATTGATCAATATAATGACCGTAAACCTGATGCACACGAAAAAGTTCTTGTCTTAAAAGGCCTTACCAAAAGAGTTATTAACCTCGGCGATAGCATTAGAAACCCTCAAAAAGAACTCGGTACTACCCTCGAAACAGTTGAAAAAGCTGCCTCTGGCGATGGCTTAGACTCTTTTGATGAATCATCCATTCACACTGTATATTCTAAATCTCACATAATTCAAGATGTTAATAATATAAGAAAATTAATTGTCAATGCTGATAATCCAGATACTTACGTTAAACTTCAAGCTACAAGAGACTTAAATGATGTAGCAAACAAAGTAAATACCCAGTTTGATATGCACGAAAACAAGTTTTTACTCGCTAAAAGAATTTTTGATAAGCTAAACCACTATTCACACTTAAGAGTAGAAGATAAGAAAAACGGCACTAAAAATGCTTCACGCTTTGCTAGAATGGGAGTAGACATAACACCTAATGTAATCGGGTTTGACCTGGCTGGAAATGAAAATAAATTCCCCACAAACATTCATACACCTGCATTACATCATATTCAATATTATAATGATACTAAAACTAACCCGGAAGACGAACTGAAAGTTACTCTGCACTCAGGTGAAGTTAAAAATTCCGCAGATAAACCCGGCTGGGAAAACATTAAAGATGGCATTAAATTAGGTGCTCATAGAATAGGCCACGGCATTGACTTAAGGAATGCCCCTAAAGAGCTGGTAAATGAGGTAAAACGTAGAAATATCCTTATGGAAACATGCCCTAAAGTCAACTTCCAAACCAAGGCCGTCGAAGGGTACAGAAATCACCCCATTCTTGACTTTTTAGACCAGGATATACCAGCTAACATCAACACTGACAATCCTGTTACCGCTGGCACTAACCTTACTAACGAATTCGTTAAAGTCTTTAAACGCTTTAACTTCAACATTACACCTGAAGAAAGAGAAAACGGCATTAAAGAAAGATTTACTCTCGGCCACGTTAAAAAAATTATTCATAACGCTATATGGGGCGCTTTTGCTTTATCTCCACAGGAAAAAGCTGCCGAAGAAGAATACGCTATGCACAAAATCGATGAATTAGTAACCAAATATAGTGATAAAGTCATTCTTAATGATAATGAACCTATTATGCTTAAAGTTCAAAAAGGCGTAGTTGCATTTACTGGCAGAATTAAATTAGCCCTGGCTCAACAATTAAAACAAAATAAGGCCGCTTAATTTAGTTGCCTATAGCAGATACAAGATTATTTACAACCTAAATTATTATCTGCTCAAATATAACTGTGACTTTGAATAAAATCATAGAAATTTTTTTTTGCCACTTATTTCCTTTAACTTATTCCCTGACTTTTCTATAACTTTGTTATTCTATTCCATTTTTAAGATATAATTTATCAATTATTTAACGAATTGAGATGCAAACTTTATGATAGTAAGATTATCTTTAATATTAATTATTCATATTTTACTTTTAATAACCCCACTAACTTTAAACGCTCAGGAAAACCCTAATGTAAAAACAAAACCTGTCAACAGCTATCCTGTTAAAGTAGCTGAAAAGCCTTTATTCAATATATATTCTGGAATCGGAGTTTTTACTGTTAAAGAACGGGCTGCAGCCATTGAAAAAAGACTGGAAAAACTTGGCAAAGATCCTACTTTCAATATTGACAATTTAGAAATTGTCGAAAACGAAAACTCTACTGAAATTGTCTATGGAGATAGTATTGTTATTTCTTTCAGCTCTAAAGATGCTGCTTTAGCAAATATGACCACTAGAGAACTCGCTGAAACATCTTTGAAAAAAATTCAAACAGCCCTGCAAACTTATAAAAAAGATTTTACCCTTAATAGCATACTATTTGGCATCCTCTATTCATTTATCACTACTGTTGTTTTGCTTGTTATTGTTGGCTTGCTGAACAGGCTAATAGGCATTATTTATTATTTTATTGGCAAATTTAAAGACAATAACCTTATTACTGACCTAAAATTTCAAAAGGTAAACCTGTTAAGCGCTCAAAAAATTGAAGCTTTTCTCAAATTGTTATTAATAATTATTCAGGTATTATTAATTGCATCCTTATTATTCATTTATATAACTATCGTTTTAGGTTTTTTCCCATGGACTTCTAATCAATCCGGCCAATTATACAAAAACTTATATGCTATTATCATTAATATACTTACAACTATTGCTCTCTATTTGCCAAACTTGCTTGTTATACTGGTAATAATAGTATGCGCTATATTTGCTATTAAATTCTCTAAATTTATTTTTACTGAAATCAAAAGAGAAACTATTCAGTTTAACTGGTTTTACAAAGAATGGTCTGATGTAACTTATAACCTGATTAAATTTTTTATTATATGTATATCTATAGCACTTATATATCCATATTTACCCGGGTCTGAAACAAATGCCTTCAAAGGTGTTTCCATATTTCTGGGCATACTATTCTCCCTTGGCTCCACAACTGCCATTTCTAATGTTGTTGCTGGTGTTATCTTAACCTATACAAGAGCTTTTGATATTGGTGAAAGAGTGCAGATAAATAATTTTACTGGCGATGTAATCGAAAAAACAACTTTCGTTACCCGAATTAAAACCACTAAAAACGAAATTATATCTATACCCAATTCCAAAGTCTTATCTTCTGAGATTATTAATTTTACCAATCTCTCTAAAAGCATTGGCTTAATACTTCATTCAGAAATTACCATTGGCTACGACATTCCTTGGCGTAAAATTCATCAACTCCTGATAGATGCTGCCCTTAATACTGAGCATATTAGCAAAGAACGACCTCCTTTTGTTCTTCAGAAATCTCTTAATGATTTTTATGTATCTTATGAAATTAATGCCTACACTGATCGACCTGATTTAATGCCAAAAATTTACTCTATTTTAAACCAGAATATACAGGATAAATTTAATGAAGCGGGCGTTGAAATTATGTCTCCTCATTATAAAGCTTTGAGAGATGGTAATATGTCAACTATACCTCAAGAATATCATCAAGAAGATTATAAATCACCTGATTTTAACATTAATATCAAAAAAGAAACCAACAGTAATTAATTTCAATCTAAAAGGATTTATAAAATGCTTGACAACCTGCAAAAAAGAACTGAAAAAACCGGACTTCCTCCTGGTACTATGTCTTATATTGGCCCATGCTCTTCTGAAGAAATCTCTTTCGAACTTATTGAATATAATGACGACATTTTTAATGAATTTTACCTGAATGATATTGACGAATTTTCTAAATATTTTAATAATGACTCAAACAAATGGCTTAATATTAAAGGTATTCACAACACTGAATCAATAAAAACTCTAGGTAACATACTTGATATTAACTCATTGACTCTTGAAGACATAGTAAATACTTCACTGTTTCCAAAAATTGAATTTTACGATAACTACATTTTTATTGTACTTAAGCTCATAACTTTTAATAATAACTCCGACAATTTAACTGTTGAACAGGTTTCTATTGTTTTGGGCAATAATTATGTCTTGACTTTTCAGGAAAATAATAACAATTTATTTCTACCTGTCATCAATAGATTAAAAAATAATTCCTTATTCAAAAAAAAGAACTGTGACTACCTTACATACACAATAATTGACCTGATCATTGATCAACACTTTGAAACAATGGCTAATATTGGCAATAGAATTGAAGAACTAGAAGATATAATTTTATTAAATCCTGATAATACACTATTGAGCAAAATAAACAATCTGAAAAGTAAAATAATATTGCTAAGAAGTTATTTTAGGCCCAAAAAAAATCTTATTATCACTTTAGAACGCCTGGAAACCAGTTTAATAGATAAATCTTTGCACATTTACCTTCGTGATGTAAGTGATCATATCAACCAATTAAACGAAATTGTAGATATTTACAGAGAAACTGTTACTCATTTACTTGATATTTACCTCTCCAGTGCTAATAATAAAATGTCTGAAACTATGAAAGTTCTGACTATAATCGCTACAATATTTATCCCGCTTACTTTTATCGCCGGCATCTACGGAATGAATTTTAAATATATGCCGGAACTTCAATGGCCATACGGTTATTTCACTATTCTTTCATTCATGGGCATTATTTTTATCGGCATGCTCTTTTATTTCAGAGAAAAAAAATGGATCTAATGCTCACTTAAAACCTTTATTTATAACTGTTCAGATGTCTTATATTTTTTATGATTCTCAGTATGTTCTAATACTTTTGTATTCTTTTGCTTTAATTTTTTCTCCTCAAATCTGGACATTAAAAATTAAATGTGTACTAATAGAATAAGTTAGTAATTATTTAATTATCATTATCATTTAAATCATCTTCCGGAGGGACTTTATGCATTCTAAAAATCAAATTAGATATTTTATCATTTCAATAATAGCAATAATATTGTTATTAATATGTAACAACAATGTTTTTGCACAGCTTATTCCGGCTCCAGCCCCAGAAGCTACCAACACAGACACACCTAAAATTGAAGATCCCGTTATTATTAAAGAACCCGTTGATATTAATGATAAAACAATACTCTACATCGGCGCTAAAGACAAACTTGCTGCTAAACAACGTTCTTTAGACATAAAACTCGCCATCGACCAAGCTATTAAACTCGCTAATAAAACTAAAAATATTTCTATTGATTCTGAAATTCTTCAGAACGGTGAAGATTATACTATTTATATTAATAACATTCCTGTTGTTAAGGTTACTGATATTGACATAAAAGCTAATGAATTTGATAAAAACAAACATGCAAAGGGGCATAAATTACCTTTACTGGATAAATTTAAACTGGCTAAAATCTGGAAATCTAATATTATTGAACTTATTAAAGAAACAAAAATAATTATTGAACCTCCAAAAACTCATACTGATTACATTTTGGAGATAGGCATTGCGTTGATTATTCTTTTATTATTTCTGGTCCTGATTGAATTTATAAGAAACAGAATCAGTAAATTAATTGTTATTATTGCTGCCAAAATTCTCAAGAGAATTGATTCTTTATTAAATAAAATTAAATTAAACAATAATAAAGACGATATAAAAGATAATGAAAGCTCTAAAAATATTGATATATCTGATATTGACCCTGATAAAGACACCATCGATGATAATATTAATGATCCATTAAGCTCTGTCAACAAAGATAAAGAAGAACTGGATAACAAAATCAATATTATCACTAATGAAATTAATGTTATTATAAACATTATTTCAAGAGCAATAGAACTAATTGCTATATTAATTTTTATAGATTACTCACTTTACGTCTATCCTGCCACACAAAGTTATGTTAGCAGCTTTACATATTTTATGATAAGTGTATTTGAAGTTGTTAAAGAGTTTTTATCAGAGTGGTTACAATCTGATGATACCTGGGAAGGTTTTGGAAGAATTATTATGATAACTATTGCAACTACGATAGTTATTTATTTAATACAAATATTCGGCTCAGCACTTGAAAATATTATTAACGTCATTCTTGAAAATGATAAAGCAAGGGCAAAAAGACTCCAGACAATAGCTAAAATCATTCGTACCACGCTAAAGATTTTGATAATTGTCCTTTCCCTGGTATTAATTTTAAGTGAAATCGGAGTTAATGTAGCACCAATAATTGCTGGTGCCGGTATTATAGGCCTGGCTATAAGTTTTGGTTCTCAAAGCCTTGTTAAAGATATTATTAACGGTATATTTATATTAATTGAAAATCAATTCGGCATTGGAGATGTAGTTTCTATTAATGGTACAGGCGGTGTTGTTGAAGATATGACACTGAGAGTAACTATTCTTAGAGACATGTCTGGCAAAGTCTATATCATTCCTAATGGGCAGATTTCTACTGTTATTGTCTCCACTAAAGGTTGGGCAAGAGCCAATCTTGATATCGGCATTGCCTATAAAGAAGATATTGATACAGCCATGGCTATTATTAAAGATGTTGCTGATCAGATGAAAAAAGAATTCCCCGAAAAAATTATCGATGAACCAGAACTTCTGGGTGTTAATGAATTAGCTGATAGCTCTGTAAACATTAAATTAATCATGAAAACAAACCCTGGTGAACAGTGGTCTGTTGAAAGAGAATACAGAAGAAGGATCAAATATGCCCTCGATGAAAAAAACATAGAAATACCATTCCCTCATACCACTTTATACATACCTCAACCAGTAGGATACGAAAAGGATAATTAATTGTAATCAAACTCATTACAGACTCATCAACCTTAATGACTGATTAATTTTTATAAAACAGTAGCTTTACATAAGATTCACCCCCTTAACCCCCTCGCAGAGTGAATAGTGTCGACAGCCGGTGGGGCGGGTTTGTTTGCAGCATAGCTGCTGCGCTCTCCCTGTTTTGTAATAAATACAAAGGTAAATCAAATTGTAACTTTTTATTTTACAACTCTCGATTATTAGTAATGTTTCTCGTATAATTTATTAAAATATACTTCCACAAAGATTCGGAGAGAGATATTAATGAATATTACCCCAAATAATAACTCCCTGGCTTTTACTGGCTATGAAACTATTAAAAGAAAAACCTCTGCTGTTGAAGATATCATATATCTTAAGGATTCAGCTAAACTTTTAACTAATTCTAAAGATGAATTCAAACGTTCAGAAACTTTTTCTGAGACTGGTGATTTTGTAGATGTAATAATAAAAAGAACTTCCGGAGACAAATATTTAATCACTCGGGATGAAGACTCTTTAATAGTCAGACACTCAGGAAACAACCCCGATAATGAAACAGTCAGAACTGTAAGCACTTATGATGCATCTGCTAAAATAGCAGAAAGGAAAATTGCTGAAGGCATTAAAGATTTCTGGAACGCCATATTAAAACTTAAAGTTGATAACATAAAACCCTAAAATAAATACTTATCAGAGCAAGTTCACTATTGTCCTTATCGTTACGCCTGATTATTTAATGTTTTTACCAGGATATTACAAATCGTAAATTTAAATGCAGATACTATTATATTTCTTTTTGAGTAGTTTTTATTCAATAACGGAGATATTTTAGAGAGTGTAGAATGATTAACGTTAACCCAATACCTTCAGTACGTTTTGAAGGATCCAAACTCAATATTAGTGGTACCAGTCATAATATACATATTCTAAACACTTTAAAAAGTGACTGTTTTAGTTTTTCTCAAAATAATATTACCTTTAATGGGTCTTCAAAATCGTCTCTGTTTAATGCACTGCCACCTGAAGAGAAGAAGAATCTAAATGAAGCTGCTAAATCATTAATGCAGGATGCAAATGCACCTTTAACTTTAATTGGAGCCAAGCCCGGTTCATTAGTAGTAATGTCTAAAAATGACGGTGAAACAATTCGCAAACATAGAAACCTGCTTGATTCTAATAGTTTTCGTTTTGTCGTTGAGACTAAAAAATCTTCTAAAGATAAGCAACATTGCAACGTTTATATAGTAAATGTCAGTGATCAAATGGAAATAATAGAAAACAATATTGATTACCTTCGTTATAGATTCAATGATAATAAACTAACATCCCAAGAAGTTTTTAATAAACTTTTTTCTGACACTTCACCTATTTTCAATATAAATAATAACCATGATCTTGTTGGTATGGTAATTGGCTTTCCTGTAATAGACTCTATAATGTTCAGACTGGGCAGAGAAATAACTCAAACAACACGTCTTTTAAACAAATCCGGTCAGAGCCATCTTAACGCCTCAAAGTTTTTAAATTTACTCAGCTCTATGTTTAAACAATCAAAGCCTGAAGAGGTTCAGTCTATCATGGATCACTTTGGTATAAAAAACCCTGAGACACCTATAAGTGGCACTGATGGTGCATATATTTTCGAAACCTGGGACAAAAACAGGCCAGATGTTCAGGAAATTATGGCTAAAGTGCCTGAAGCTCTTAAAGAGGCTAAAATCAAAATTCAAACACCTGAAGATGTTTTGAATTTACTTTTCACAGCCACATAAAATACTTTTTTATTTATGTATTGTTAAAATATATTAATACTGCCTTATTTTCAGGCAATTGAATTTACTTTTGGTTTTTATATTTTTACAGATCTTCTCACACACTTCATCCGGATAAAAGTAAATTATGAATTCAGTTCAGCATCTCTCTTTCAAAAAAAGCTCTTATTCTAAACCCACTGCCCTTAAAAACAACCGTTTAATGGGCATTAATGCATTTTATGGTCATCCTAAATCTGATTTTGTTAGTTTTAAAGCCAGCACTATTTCTCAGTTAACTAATGAACTCAGAGCATATAATTTCACACCAGACATCGGAGATAATAAAGACCTGGCAGAAATAACTCTTGATTGCATTAAAGATGTAGAAGCCAAAGGTTTTAAGATTCCAAAGAATCATGATGTTTGCTTGATAATAAACAATGACAGTCCATTGGCATTATATGCGGATATAGATAGGTTTTACGGATGTCTTCAGGCATGTAACTACAATTATATACCTGTAATATCAAAAATATTTCCGCCTAAAATTTCTGGCAAACTATTTTTGAATACAGATTTAATGAATCTTGATTCAAACGAGAGAAAAAGAGATATTTATCATGAGATTGGTCATTTTTTACATATGATGACAAGCCCCAATAAGTATAAATATCTTGCAGTTAAAGCCACTCATGGCTCTGGCAATCAGCTTTATGAGCAATTAAAGGCCATACATCTTCTTGAAAATAATTCTAAATTGATTGAACAATATGTATCAAAATATGCATGTTCAAAGCCAAATGAATTTGTTGCCGAGGTTTTTGCTGAACTTATGCTGGGCAACAGTTTTGATAAAGAGGGTAAAATTGTAGCTTTATATAGAAAATTAGGCGGTCCGATGCCAAAAGCTTAATATATATTGTTTTTCCTGTACCTACACTTGAGCAATTATAATTTTATTAATATTTTCAAATACACTCACCTGCCTGTCTATAGGTATATAGATAATATTAAGAATCATCATCTGTTATGGTATTCTGCTGAGCGAAGCAAGCCAGCATGTACGGTGCCTGGCATGCCTAAAGAGACATCACTGAACCTTGACAATTGAATAGGGTTTTCATTAACATTTTTGTTTTAATAAGCAGTTACAGTTTCATTTATGGTTATTCATTAATTTCGAAGGTCATTTTTTGCAGTTCCACTTCTTTTAGCTGATTGAGTTCATTTTCGAACTCATCTACAACTGACTGATCTCCTATCGCTTCAATTAATATAACGCCTTCAGTGGAGCATACATCGTGAGTAACATGGTGAAGCCCAATTCTAGTTTTTATGTTACAACCATATCGGGTTAATATTTCCTGAAATTTAACTGCGCTACTGGTTCTTTGTTTTAGTTTAATTCCAAACACTGTTGATTTAGACATTATAATTCTCCATCGTTAAAAAACTGCTTGTACTTTTGTAGTTATACAGTATAACATAGTAGCTGACCTTAAAAACCACAACAACTAAACAGCTCTCTGGTCAAACAATACTGGCTTTAAGTTAAAATGTCAAACTGTCGCCAAAAGGGTGCCACATAACCCAGGTGCTCATCATAACTGACTAATAGCTCTTTATCATAGGGCATTTGAAAGCATATAAAAATCGTGTTTGCACATGAAATTTATAAATAATAACAATGCTTAACAATAAATTGAATTTTGAATGACATTGCACTAATAATTAATCAATTCAATTGATTATAAGGAGCTTTGTTATGGCTAAATATTTTATAAATAAGATTTTGTTAGCTTTACTTTTAACTTTGCTGGTGTCCTGCAACGCTAATTTTGATGTTAAAACTCAAAAAGAATCAGATGGCACATCTATTAAAGGCAATATAAATTTAACTGGTGATATTAAACAGGCCGAAGAATATCTTCAACTTGCTGAAAAATATTATAAATCCAAAGATTATGAAAGTGCAATAGAGAATTACAACAAGGCTATAGAGGTCAACCCTGGTATGGTAAGTGCATATGTCAACCTTGGCATGGCATATGATAAAATAGGTAACTACGATGACGCTGAATCTTCTTTTAATAAAGCGCTAAAAATAGCTCCGGAGAACGCTGCTACTTTTTATCAGATCGGTAATTACTATGAGTCTAAAGATGATTGTGATAATGCAAAAGACTATTACAAAAAAGCTATTGACTCTAAATCTGAGTATGAGCAGGCTTATATCAGCCTGGCAAATTGTTATTATAAAGGTGAAGAATTAAATCTAGCTATAGACACTTATAAGAAAGCCTTGAAATTAAATCACGAAAATCCTCAAACTCATAATAACCTCGGTAATACCTATTATCATAAAGGTGATTACACTATGGCCGCTGAAAGTTACCAGACTGCATTAGAGTATGACCCCGGCAATTCTAACGCCAGTAAGATGATTAAAATGGCTAACGAAAAAATTGTTATGGACGTCAACAATAATAACTAATGACACTGTTTACCTGTATCTTTATTCATTCCGGTAGCACATATTAAAACAGCGTTATAGTCTGTTGATATACTTACTGCTGGGTTTGATATATCAGTCAGAGTTGAAACTTTTTTCATAATATCTCCTCCTGACTGTTCTCCGGTGTCTAAATCATATTTCTGGTAATAACTAAAATTATTATCTCCATAAACTCCTTGTAGCACCAGTGAAAGTTTTTCAAAGTGGTCTGATGACATATCTGATATAGTTTGCGTTAATTCTTTAGTTATACCTTTTAATTCATCAGAGTATTTCGGATTTTCTATAATATTACTATACAGATCAGCATAGGCATAAGCCGGGTTATATTCTGTTTTCTTTTTGAATTCATCTGGCTCATTAACCTTATAATACATTGCTTTATCGATTCTAAAGAAATTATCTTTCACACTTAAAGCATAATGGCTGGTGCTAAATTCCGGCAAAACTTCTTTTAAATTTTCAGGAACCTCAACCAAACTGAGATTATTTAGTACATTTATACGTTTCTTATAGCAATCTGCTGGATCTACATCATTCTGACATTGAGTAGCAACTTTTTCGCTACCTTCTTCCATACGTGCCAGAAAATGTCCGAGATTAGCCAGATTTTTATATTCTGCTGCTCCTTGCACATCACCTTTAGCTTCTAATTGTTGTGAGATCTGGTCTAATAACGCTACTATTTTTTCTGTACCTCCTGATGAACCTGCTGTTTTAATTACTTCATTAATATTTTGGGGTATATCAGATAATACGAAATCTCCAAAATCTAAAACGCAATAATTATTATCACATTCCGTTTTAGGTTCTTCAGGGCTTCCCCCAATACTTTCCGGCATTTTATACCCTGATCCAGCTGCGTTAACTACTACATCACTATATTTAAATGGCTTATATTCGCTTGCTTTTTGCCTGCTATTTTCTAAAATACTGTTAACATTTTTACCCAGTAATGATAAAACCAGAATACCTGCTAAAACAACTATTGCTAAAATTATTGCTAATTCTATAAGGTTTTGACCTTTTCTTCTCAATGTTACCCCCTTTAATTTATATGAAATATATAAATATCCTTTTGAATAAAATAATTATCACATATTTTTATTTTATTTTGAACCAGTCCTTGAAAAGAAAGATCAATATAAATAATCAGACACAACAAAACTATCAAAATAAACCAATAGTTAATATATACTTATCCTTGAAAGTAATCTATAGATTCCATATTATAGAGGCAGGGTGTTTTTGCCTGCTGCGCTGGCAAAAACACCCTATAATAATTTAAAGCCATATATTGTTTAGTTCCGTGGATTGGTATAAATAACCCACATAATCCGTCCAGAGGTTATGGCGAACACAGTTAACCAAAATACCAAAAAGAAGCTGTTCTTTTTTGAACAGCCTCTTATTTATCTTTACAAAGTTATATTATTAAATAGTATCTAAATTGACTCTTTACTACTTGCAAGCACAGACCTTCTTGCTGCCACCTTTAATTAGCTCATAAAAGTCTGTTGACTTAAGGCTGGCACCACCAACTAATGCTCCATCAATATCACTTTGAGCCATCTGTTCATCTATAGTGCTTGGCTTCACGCTGCCACCGTATAAAATTCTTACTTTTTGAGATATATCTTCTGTTGACAACTTAGCTACTACAGATCTGATGTGCTTGATAACTCTGTTGGCTTCTTCTGAGTCACAAGTTTTTCCAGTGCCAATAGCCCAGATCGGCTCGTAGGCTATAACTAATTTTTCAATGTCATTATTGCTTAAACCAGCTAAAGCCGCTTTAATTTGACTTTCAACATGAGTATCTGTTATACCCTGTTCTCTTTGTTCTAAGGTTTCTCCACAACATACAATAGGTATCATTTCATGCTTTAGAACAGCTTTGGTTTTTTCATTGACTCTTTCGTCAGTTTCGCCAAAGTATGTTCTTCTCTCTGAGTGCCCTATAATTACATACTCAACACAGAGATCTTTCAGCATTAAAGGTGAAACTTCTCCGGTGTATGCACCACTGTCACGCCAGTCACATGTTTGAGCGCCAAGTCTCATTTTTCCACCGTGCTCCAGACAATCTGCTACAGCAGTTAAAGAAGTATGCGGTGGGCAAAGTACTATTTCAGGTAAATTTTCTTTGCAGCTGCTTTCTAACTTGTTCACTAATTCTTTGGTTAATTTTTTTGAATCGCTGACCAGGTTGTGCATTTTCCAGTTTCCAGCGATAATTGGTTTTCTTTTAGCCATAATATTCTCCCTAAGTTAAATTATTATTCTCTTTTTCATTACCATTTTATGAAGACAAGGATAAATTGCAAGCAAAAAATATCGTTATTAATGGAAATAATATTATATTGCCATATTTAAAAAAGTTTGCTAATCCGTTATTACTCAATTGTATAAAGCTAATTTGAATGAAAATTGTATCTAAATTATAATAACACCTGTTAATTTTTATTTTATGACTTATAATTCAAATATATTAATTTTTCAACACATTAAAATTGTAATTTTATTAAAGCTTTAGTATTTTATTAATCAAGGAAATTTTTATATGCTGGAGAGTTTATTAATGAAGGTCGGCCTAAAAGAAAATGTGCTAATAGTAGATGACAACCCGGCTAATGTAATTTTATTAAAAGATTTATTAGAATACGAAGATTACAATGTAACAACAGCTAAAAATGGGCTGGAAGCACTTGATCTAATTCTATATTCATTACCAGAAGTTATTTTATTAGATATTATGATGCCAGAAATGGATGGATATGAAGTTTTAGATCATTTGATGAGCAATGAAGAAACCAAATATATACCGGTTATAGTTGTATCCGCTAAAACTGATGAATCTGACGTAAAACTTGCACTAGACAAAGGAGCTGTAGATTATATCAAGAAACCAATTAATAACGTTGAATTGATAGCAAGGGTTCGATCCGCATTAAGACTTAAAAGAACCCAAGATCAATTAAGGCTTCAAAATGAAGAGCTAATAAGACAAAATCTTAAACTCGAAAGGTCAGAGCAAATTATACTAACTTTGATCAGCGCTATCGAAGCAAAAAGCCCCTACTTGGAAGGTCATAGTAAAAATGTGGCTAAAATAGCTCTCAAAATTGCTGCCTATTTCGATATTTCTAACAAAGATAAACAACTCTTAAAACAAAGTGCATACCTGCATGATATCGGTAAAATTGGCACTCCTGACGGTATTCTTAATAAACCCGGCAAATTAACCCCGGAAGAATTTGATGAAATTAAAAAACATGCTGAAATGGGTGCTAAAATTCTTGAACCACTTGAAAAATTTCAACAGGTTAAAAATATCGTCAGACATCACCACGAAAAACTTAATGGCACAGGCTATCCTGATGGCATTAAAGGTGAAGAAATTGACCTATTAACTAGAATCATTTCTGTTGCTGATGTTTACGATGCTCTATCAAGTAGAAGATCTTACCGTGAAAAATTACCCCTGGACACAATTAAAAATATTTTTAACGAAGAAGTCAATAAAGGCTGGTGGGACAAAGAAGTCGTCAATGCCCTGTTTAAAATTATTGGTTAATAATTTAACTTGAATCTTTTTTATAATTGATCACAATCTTTACCTAAAACAAACACCTATTCTGGATATTTCAGTTAGTATAACTTTGCAAAATTACCTGTCTGCAAGAAGAAGAATTCTATCAATCCAGAATAAATATTCTATAGTTAAATTTTAGCTGCTCTCTTCTCCAAAATTGACAATTGTTTTCAATGAACATTATATTTTGAAAAAAAAATTGTTGATAAATTTATATCAATGTATTAACATATTATAAATTAATAATATGTTAATATGTGAGAATAAAATGCATAGAAAACAGTTTGATCAGGCTTTTGATCAGGTCGCTGAGTTTTTTAAAATACTTTCTAATCCTAGCAGAATTAAAATTGTTGGCCTGTTACTAAAAAGCAAAATGGACGTTAATGAAATATCAAAAACTATTGGCATTAGCCAATCAAGTGTTTCACAACACCTTAAAATACTTAGATATCATCACCTCGTTAAAGAAAAAAGAGAAGGAAAACACGTCTATTACTCAATTATTAATTCCGCTTTATCTAACGTAATTGAAGATGTGTTTAATTTTTATTCCAATAATTACATGAACAGTAATGATAATATTAATAAAATAATTGAACTATCTTCAGTATGGAAAGATCAGGTTAAACATGAGTGTTAAGAATAAAACTATAAACTATTTGCCACAGAGCATAATATCACCCTCTATTCATCCGGCGGCTAACATTGTTAATTCAACTATAACAGGCGATGTTACTATTGAAGAAGATGTGAATATAATCAACTCCGTTATCAGAGCAGACGAAGGAACCCCATTTTATATTTCTAAAGGTTCTAACATACAAGATTTCGCTACACTGCATGCGTATTTTACCCAGGAAAATGGTGTCGAAATAAATTCAAGGCTTATAGAGATCAAAAACAAAGGTAAATTTGCCATATTTATTGGTGAATATGTTTCAATCTCTCACGGTGTGCTTGTTCATGGCCCTGTATCAATTGATAAGAATTCTTTTATTGGATTTAAAACAACTGTAGAATCTTCCACCATCGGTAAGAATGTTGAGATTGGCGCCCACTCATATATAGTTAATGCAAATATACCCGATAATATTGGTATCGCACCAGGTTCAATAATAAGGTCAGAAAATGATATTGAAAGGTTCATTGTTCCTCGTACTGATCTAAATTCTAGAATAGTTAATGTAAATCTTCAGTTAATACAACATTATAAGAACAGTTAATTATATAAGTACTAATATCGCATCATTTTATTAATAGACCATGCCCATTATACCTTACCATACTGAACAATTGAAAGGGGATTAAAACCCCTTTCGCTTATTTCTAAAGCTATACCCTGTGAATTTTTAATAATCGGCCGTGTAAGCTTATAACACCAGATTATATAATTGCCCTGGTTTTTTTAATACTCTATGATCTCAAGTATAATAATATTATTATTTACCTCAAAAACAAATCGCAATGATATTATCATACAGATGCCTCAAAAGAACCAATACCAATGCATTTTTTAAAAGCACTATTAGCCAATACCCTTTAAATAAGAGGTTTTATTTAAACACTTGACTCTTTTCATTTAGCTATAAATAATAACTTTAGATTGATCCCGTTAAATTTCGGTTGACAATTGTTCTTACTAGAACAACAAATTAGAATACATATTTTATCGGTTAATTTACTAAGAAAGAGGAAAACGCTATGAAAGCTAGAAAAGTCATTATTATGGGTGCTGCAGGCCGTGATTTTCATAACTTTAACGTTTATTTTAGAGATAATGAAGAATATGAAGTGGTTGCTTTTACCGCCACACAAATTCCTGATATTGATGACAGAAAATACCCGGCAGAACTCTCTGGCAAACTTTATCCAGATGGTATAAGAATATACCCTGAAGAAAAACTAGTCAGTCTTATAAAAGAAAACAATGTTGATGACGTAATACTGGCATATAGCGATCTGTGGAATCACACCGTAATGGACAAAGCTTCCATAGTGCTGGCAGCAGGTGCAAATTTCAAATTAATGGGCCATAAAATTACTATGATTAAATCAAAGAAACCAGTTATTTCAATTTGTGCAGTCAGAACCGGTACAGGCAAATCACAAACAACAAGACGTGTTTGCGAAATATTAAAAAACAAAGGTATTAAAGCAGTGGCAGTTCGTCACCCAATGCCATATGGAAATTTGGTAGCACAAAAATGTCAGCGCTTTGAAACTTATGACGATTTAAATAAACATAAATGCACCATTGAAGAAAGGGAAGAATACGAACCACACATTGACAGAGGAACTGTTGTTTATGCAGGCGTAGATTATCAAACTATTCTTGCAGAAGCAGAAAAAGAAGCCGATGTTGTAGTATGGGATGGTGGCAATAATGACATGCCTTTCTTCCAGCCCACATTAGCTATAACAGTTGCAGATCCTCACAGGCCTGACCACGAAATAGATTATTATCCCGGACAGGTTAACGCTATAATGGCTGACGTACTTATTATCAACAAAGTTCAGACAGCCGATATTAAAAACGTTGAAAGAGTTAGAAAAAACCTTAAAAAGATCAACCCAAATGCAGTATTTATCGATGCAGCATCTCCAATTACTCTAACCCCCAAAGAGGATGCTGAACTCATCAAAGGGAAAAAGGTTCTTGTAATAGAAGATGGCCCCACATTAACCCACGGAGATATGAGATATGGTGCTGGTTATCTTGCAGCACAAGATGCGGGTGCAGCTGAAATAATAGACCCAAGACCATTTGCTGTCGGATCAATAAAAGAAACTTATAAAAATTATAGCCATCTCGAAAAAATTCTTCCTGCAATGGGCTATGGTGATACTCAAACCAGAGAACTAGAAGAAACAATTAATAATTCAGACTGCGATGCAGTAGTTGGTGGCACACCAATTAATCTTCAAAGAATTATTAAAACTGACAAGCCTATTGTAAGGGTCAGATATGAGTTGCAAGAAATTACAAAGCCTGATCTTGAAGATTTAATTGAAGAAAGAATTCTTTCTAATCTGACAAAGGTTTAATATAGGCAGAGAAAAATTATAACCACACTGGCAGGGTATTTATAATAATACCCTGTTAATATTTTATTTGGGTATTTTTATTTAACCCGGTTAATTCGTAAATTTGTTACAAACTCTCAAGGCTCAAGTAATGACTTAAGTTAAAGATTTATATATT
Source organism: Cyanobacteriota bacterium (assembly GCA_040752795.1). Taxonomy (GTDB): domain Bacteria; phylum Cyanobacteriota; class Vampirovibrionia; order JBFMGH01; family JBFMGH01; genus JBFMGH01. The sequence continues at coordinate 3,719 of JBFMGH010000151.1, read as the reverse complement.
TAACAGGGAACAGGTTTTAGAGGATCGGGCCCAAAAGCCCCGACCTGCGGCCCTTTTGGGCCCTCGGCAAAGATCTATTTTCTAAACTTTGTGAATAATCCGGGTTAAACATTGAGCAAGTTTGAATCTAATATAACTTTATGCAGCATAGCGATTAAAGTACCAAGCCCTTCTCTATTTAGAGCTGAAATTTTGACCACATTAGGATTTTTAGCAAATTCTTCAATAGAGTTAATATCTTCGACAAGATCAATTTTGTTAAAAACAGTAATAAAGGGCTTATTATTAGCTTCAAGCTCCGTAAGAACGTCATAAACAGTATCAATTTGCTCAGGAAAATCTCTATGACTTGCATCAACAATATGAATAACGACGTCAGCTTCTGCGACTTCTTCAAGAGTAGCTCTGAAAGCAGCAATAAGTGATGTAGGTAATCTTTGAATAAAACCTACTGTATCACTGAGTAAAACATAACTATGATCAGGTAATACAATTCTTCTTGTAGTAGGATCAAGAGTTGCAAAAAGTTTATTTTCAACAAAAACATCTGAATCAGATAAAGCATTAATTAATGTTGATTTGCCAGTATTAGTATACCCGACCAATGCTGCAACAGGTATGCCTTGTTTTGAGCGTTTTTTACGCTGAATATATCTATAAAGTCTGATTTGTTCAACTTCATTTTCCAAATGTTGCAATCGTTTTCGGATGGCCCTTCTATCGGTTTCAAGTTTTGTTTCTCCTGGGCCTCTTGTAGCGATACCACCAGAAGTACCGCCGCCCATCTGTCTGCTTAATGAAATGCCAGCGCCAATTAATCTGGGGTAGAGGTACTTAAGTTGTGCGAGTTCAACCTGAAGTTTACCTTCTTTAGTTTGGGCTCTTTGAGCAAAAATATCAAGAATCAGTTCTGTTCGATCAATTGTTTTGACGCCAATTTTTTCTTCAAGATTTTTTTGTTGTTTAGGCGTCAGTTCGGAGTCTATAATAACGAGGTTTGCATTGTGCTCTTGAACGAGCAGGCTGAGTTCTTCAGCTTTCCCAGATCCCAGATAAAAGGCTGAATCAGGTCTATCTCTTTTTTGAATCAACTTATAAACAACTTTAGCCCCAGCCGTATCTGCGAGGCTTTCAAGTTCATCTATTGATCCATCAACTTCCCAGCGTGAATACCCTTTACAAAAAAGGCTAACCAGAATAGCTCTTTCTTCTTCTGTAACGGCAATAAGATCTGCCTGTTCTTTTAGAAATTCCTCTTCAAGGTTGAGAACAAATTCTTCAAAGTTTTCAGAGTTTAGTTGTCTTAGAGTCTGGGGTTCTAGGGCATTCCAATTATTACCTTCATTGTTTTTACCGGGCATTAGATGAGCCATATAAATAATATCAGCAAAGTTTGATTGTTGACCTAATTTTTTACTAAATTTACCAGACGGATCAACACCAATGGCAACAATTAGATCAAGTCGTAATTTAGCTAGGGTTGTTAAATCTGCTTTACTGAAAGGTTTATTAGATGGGTGAGTGTGAATACACCTTAAACCACATAACCTTGCAGCACCTTCTCTAACATTTCTAAATTTTGGCAAATGTAAGCTCTGTGCATCACCAACAGTAATGTTAACAATTTGCCCTCTACGATTAATTACAAGAGCAATTTCTTTGTTAATTTCATATGATATTTCAGCAATAGTTTCAGCCAGGTCGATAGTAATAATTTCTTTAGTGGGTACTCTTCTTTTATATAAATTTGAAAGTTTTCTGAGCTGACTTTTCTTAAGGCCCAGTATTTCTCCTTCAACCTTGTTAATATCTCAAACTCCTCATAAACGACTTTCGCAACTAGGATACTATCATAAAATACAGCTGGTGTATATTATAAGTAACAGATCTGTGCATAACTATTTTAAAGAAATTTGTCAGGTAGAAGCAAACCAATTTAGGGAAGGCAAAATGTATTTTTTTATATACATGTAACCACTAACAACCTGTTTTAAGATTAATTTTATAAAGTATTCAGAACAAAATTTTAATTTTATGAAAGTCAGCCATAATATTCAGGTATTGAAAAGTTTATAAGTAATTATAAATTATAAGTAATCGTAATATAGTAGCTTGATTAAAATCGAAAAAGTAAAATATATTTGATAAAAAATTGTTTAAGGACTTAATAATGGAATCACTACATCATTTTCTGCAGCAGGCCAGCCAATTTTTTGAACAACTTGGCCCATTAGGACTTTTTTTACTGGCCTTTATAGAATCATCTGTATTTATAATACCACCAGACACACTGTTAATATTACTTGTGCTGGCATCACCATCTTCAGCATTATTTTTAGCGTTAGTATGCACTATTGGTTCAACATTAGGAGGAATATTTGGTTATGGCCTGGGGTATTATGGAGGCAGGCCTGTTTTAAATCTAGTTGTAAAAGAGGAAAAGATTAAAAAAGTAAACGATCTTTATGACAAATATGGCGTTTGGGCTGTAGCCGTTGCAGGTTTTTCACCTATACCGTATAAAGTATTTACCATTTCCAGTGGTCTATTCAGATTGAATCTTTTGGCCTTTACTATTGCCAGTTTTCTGAGCAGGGGTGCCAGATTTTTTATGGTAGCTATATTCCTGATGATCTTTGGTGAATCATTTAAGGAAAATATGTCGACATATATAATTGTTGGTAGTATAGTTCTAATAGTTGGAATTATAGCTTATTTAATATACCAAAATCATACTTCGAAGAAACAAAAGCAAATGGATAGAGGTCAGGAAGAATAAATGGCGACTGAAATTATGAATTCTCAGAATGTAAGATTAATTAAAGATGTTGCACAGGAGGCTGGTATAGATTCTGAGGCATTAGAACTTTATGGCAAATATAAAGCCAAAATTAACCTTGACTTTTATGAAAAGGTTAAGCAGAATCCGAAAGGGAAATTAGTTTTTGTAACCTGTATAACACCTACACCAGCCGGGGAAGGCAAGACCCTTACATCAATAGGATTAGCTCAGGCTTTTGGAAAGCTTGGCAAGAAAGTGGGGCTTTGTCTTAGAGAGCCCTCTCTTGGCCCCGTTTTTGGCACTAAAGGAGGTGCTACTGGTGGTGGGATGGCGCAGTTGTTTCCGATGGAAGATATTAATTTACACTTTACTGGAGATCTTCATGCAATTTCGTCAGCACATAATCTTATGGCAGCTATTATTGATAACCATATATTTAGAGGCAATGAACTTGATATAGATGTTAGAAGGCCACGCTGGCGCAGAGTCATGGATATGAATGACAGGACATTAAGAGAACTTCTTCCTGTAACAGAGAATAATATTTACGGATCTACAGGATTTGACATCACAGCGTCATCAGAGATTATGGCAATATTAGCCCTTTCTGACAGCATTAAGGATCTTAAAAAAAGATTATCAAGGGCAATAGTTGCATATGATTCAAAAAAAAGGCCTATATGGGGTGATAAACTAGGGATTATAGATTCTCAGGCAATGCTTCTAAAAGATGCAATAAAACCGAATCTGGTTCAAACTCTTGAGGGGCAACCTGTTTTTGTGCATTGTGGTCCGTTTGCAAATATTGCACACGGTAATAGTAGTGTTATAGCAACAAAATTAGCAATGTCATTATTTGATTACACGATAACAGAAGGTGGTTTTGCTGCTGATCTTGGAGCAGAAAAGTTTTTTGATATTGTATGCCCATCTAATA
>JBFMGH010000150.1:0-4669 GCA_040752795.1 Cyanobacteriota bacterium | reverse complement strand
TAATTCAGATTTAGCCAAAGCAGAAAACTTAAAATAATATTAAACTGACAGAAATAATCATCATACCTAAAACAACACCTAATATTTCAAGGTGTCCACTGCCATATTCTCTTGCCATTGGCAATAATTCGTCAAGGGAAATATAAATCATTATGCCTGCAACAGCAGAAAATATTAGCCCAAAAGCTAAATCATTAAATAACCAGGCGAATAAGAAATAACCAATTATTGCTCCAGCAGGTTCTGCTAAACCTGAAAGAAATGCATACTTTAAAGCTGTTTTCTTACTTCCTGTTGAATAATATATTGGTAAGCTAACCGCAATTCCCTCTGGTATATTATGTATTGCTATTGCTATTGCTATAGATATACCCAATGCAGGGTCATTTAAAGCTGACATAAATGTAGCTAGGCCTTCAGGAAAATTGTGTAATGAAATAGCCAGTGCAGTAAAAACACCAGTTCTCGCTAGTTTTTCCTTTGAAAATATTTGTTTTTTTTCTTTATCAGTAATTGAAGATTCCTTTAGCATATCAGGATCAACGTGGTCAGGTATTAAATGATCAATAAGAGCAGCTATTCCTATTCCAATAAAAAAAGCTACTAAATTAACCAATTCTCCGGAGGATTCTCCAAGGTATAAACATAAGGAATCACCTGATTTTTTTAGTATTTCAACAAAGGAAATATATATCATTACACCAGCAGAAAAACCAAGGCCAATCGATAAAGCATTCATATTATTTTTTTTAACAAAAAAACTAAGTATACCACCTAATCCTGTTGATAGGCCTGCTAAAAGGGCTAATATTATAGCAAAGGCAAAATTGTTATCCATATTTAACCATTACATTATCTTTGTGCTAATTTGCACTTTTTTAATCAAAATCTGGATATTTATTGAATAGTTCTATCTTTAAATTTAATAATAATAAGTATTTTTGAAAATTATATTAAATTTTGTTTATAATTTATAAATTAAACACAATATTGAATTAACTAATAAGGTTTTGTTTTGAAGTATTTTATATCTTTTTGTCTGTTATTTTTATTTTATTTTGAGCTATGTAATTATGCATATTCTCAGGATTTTGTTGATAATGGGACCAGAACTTTTCAACTTATTCAAATTCATTGTTTAAGGGCAAAGGGAAAGGTTGTTGGCGAAAGCATAAGAATTGAAGCTGATATAGATGGCCTTGAATTAGGAAGTCCTATCAAAAAAGCACTAAAAACAAATGAATTGTGGGAAATTAATTATTCTTACGACTACCTGGATTCAATTCAATTAAAACTCTGGGATGATAATGTATTTAAAGATATTCTTATCTCTAATATCATTTTTGATAATAGATATACAGATAAAATAAAAACAATAACACTTACCAGTAAAGATGTTGATTTTGATATTACTTTTAAAATTGTTCCCGGGCCTGGTTATAAAGCTATAATTAATAAACTTCAAAACTCTGTTTATTTACTTAAAGAGGATCTAAAATTACTAAAAAATGAAACCAGTTCATTAAAAGAAGAGGTTGAATCTTTAGAAGATGAAAATAATAGGTTAAAAGAGAAAATAAAAGACCTTGATGATGGTTAAAGATTATTATAATTTTCTTGGTTTGTTTATTTTTTCCCATAATGGAGTGTGTATTTGGTGTCTTTTTTCTAATTCTTTTTGTATATGATCTATTTTCTCTTTTAAAAGTTCATTTTCGACTTCCAGTTTTGAATTTAATTTAATAAGTGTTTTATTTTCTTGTACTAATTGAAAAAACTGTTCTTTCGTTTTTTCTTCACTATCAGTCAAAAGCTTGGTTTGTCCGGCTAATTCTGCTAAATACCTGTTATCATCAGCAATTTTTGAAAAATCCTCATACATTTTGTTAAGTAATTGTAAAAGTTGAGTATTATTATTTGTTGAGTTTACATTTTCATTACTAGTATTTTCCTCCGGTTGTATCTCAGTTATTACAGGTTTATTAATGGTTTTAACATGTTCGTTATTACTATTTAAAACATGTTTATTACTATTAATTACATCATCAGTTACAATGATTCTTTTTACTTCTCTATCATCAATTAACTCGGTTATAAAGTTAACTTTACCTTTATCTATCCACCTATAGACCGTAACAGGAGAAACATCCATTAATTTTGCAAATTCACTAACACTTAGATTTTTCAAGGTTCTTGATCCTCTTTTTTTTAATTTTTTACATGTTATCACAGTTTATAACATTTGTAATCAAACCTTATTACATAGTAATTACTTGATATAGAATGAACAAATTTGTAAAATTGTTCTGACATAAAAAATAAGATGCCTTTCCTCAGAAAAGCACCAAAAAAATTTCTTAATACTATTTTATCAAATATTCTGAGGAGAGCAAGTTTTTGTGTTTATTTTTAGGCCTAATCTAAACATAAAAACTATGTAATTAAAGGTTATAACTACCTGTTATAACTTGTTATGTTATTTAACAAATTCATTAATATTTTAATTATTATGAAGGAGGAATTTTTAGTTTGTGTTAATAATTAAAGACCCGTTAACAAATTTAAATAGGTCTCATTTCAGCTATCAACACCTTCAGGGGGAAATGCTAATTGCTTTAAATAAGTCCGCTGAGGCTTTAAATTTGTCTAATGCTGAATATCGCATTATGGCAACTCTTATCAGTTTGTGGAATATGAAAAAAGGATATGCATATCCCACTTATGATTATTTAATTAATAAATGTGCTATGGGTAAATTAACTATAATTCGATCTTTAAGGAGATTAGAAGAGTTTAAATTATTAATTATAGAAAGAAATAGGGGAATGAATAATAAATATTATTTAGATTATTTATTAAGCAGTACCAGACCAGGTTTTAAATATAAACCCACAGAAGGTATTACATGAAAAACTGGCCTTAGATCAAACAGAAATAGAATAAACATAATAGAAAAACTTGATGTTAGGAAACCATACATAATTCTACACATTTATATTTTAAAGTTTTTTCTTGTAAGTAAAGTTTGAATATTTAAATTTAGTTATAAATAATGTTTTAATATTTTTGCCATCCAAAACAGCTTTCTAGTAGTTCTCTAATTCATTTAAACAGATTAGACAAAAAATACTAAAAGTATAGTATATCTAAAGTAACATGGATTTAGATTCTTCAAAAATAAATTTTCTTTCTAAAAACAAAAAACCAGCTGGTAAAAAACGCTGGTATGATAATACTATAGCAAAACTTTTAATTACATCTCTTAAAGAAGTGCCTCTTTACAAAAGAGAGGATGTTGCATTAAAAATAACTGATGTTATTGAATCAATAATATCAGTTAATATTGATACGAGAATTAATACAAATAAACAAATGATACTTGGTATGTATAAAGAGTATGAAAAAAGGAGATGGTATGATAGAAATCCTGTTTGTTCAAAAGCGGTAAAGAAAATATTAGTATTAATGGAGCAAGATAAAGAAATTCAAAAAAATGCACTAACCTTAATAATACAAACTTTAGGTGAGTATTATATTGGTAATAATGTAAAACCTGATTTTATCCATGATAACGGATTTATTAAACATAATTCAGAATCTAAAAAAGCATTTAATAAAGAAAATGAAAGGGATGTTCCTAACCAGGAGATCCATAAGGATGATAACAAAAAAGAATCAAAACTTGTAATTTCAGGAGAAAAGCTGTTTGTTAAAAAAGAAAAGTTTAAAAAGTAAATAAGATATAAATAATCAAAACTCAATAGAATCTCTAATATTATTAACACTTCCTTTTTGGTCAAAACAGACTCGACCTTTGCAATATTGTTTTAAAATGCCATTAGGCATAAATACAAACCCTTCACTGGGAGAAATTGAATAACCTATGCTTTCAAGATTACTGGCTGGATAATTATACATAAAAATTTTTTTAGGGTAACCATCGTTTAAATCATAATGAACTTCTTCAAGAGCACCACCTTTATCAAAACAAAACGTGTTAACACTAGAAAATTCTTTTACACAATAGCCACCATCTCCGAAAAAAGTAACAAGCCTATTTTTAAAAGTTTTGGTGCCAGTCTTTTTGGCTATTTGATTTTCTTTGAAATAAGGATCAATAGAAGGAGCCCAGCTTAAATCTTTGGAATATTCTACTTTTACAAAAGCCTCTTCCCTTGCTGCATCAATTTTACATTGAGTGGTGACACAACCTTTTAAGACAAGAGTTCCCTTGTTAGCCTCAGTTTCAATGTTATTATTAGTTTCTTCCGCTAATGTAAGTGGAATAAAAGCAATAAATAATATTAAAAATAAAATTAACTTTTTCATAACATTCTTTATATCATAGCTGTATGTATTTAACACTATTCAAAGATTATCTTATAAAACAAAGTTAGAATACTTGTAAATAATAATCAGAATGCATTGTAGTCTGATAATAACCATTTATAAACTTTAATAATACGTTTATTTACCATTCAGGAACTAAAAATATACGTTTTTAGTTATTGAAAATTTATACTGTAGTGAAAAATATAGATTAATACAAATTATATATGATTTTACATACTAATAACATTGTTTTGAGTAGGTTTTATGTTAATAAGAATTAGTATTAACGAAAATAGTACTATTATTATTTTTTAATATCTAAAAAAAATGCTTAAAA
>JBFMGH010000149.1:0-6017 GCA_040752795.1 Cyanobacteriota bacterium | reverse complement strand
TTTAAAGTTATTTTTACTCTTTAGTTTAAAAACAATTTTACCGATATATAATTAAAGTTAATTTTTAACCCTCTTAAACAATAAAACAATTTTAAGGAGGTTAATCGTGCGTTCAGGCAAGGGAGCAAATCTTGTTGAATATATTATACCAGTTGCACTGATTGGGCTCATTGTAGGCATGGGGCTTTATACAGTATTTTCAGAAGGCTTATTGTTAAAATTTATAGGTTCTTCTGGAGATATAAAAATAGATGAATCAACAGGAAAAGCGTTTTTAGGATCAAATATAGATAATAAGAGTTATTTACTTAACGCTCCCGGCTCAATGGGTGGGACATCTGACAAACCAGTGAAGGAATGCAAAAATGGAAAGTGCACAATTGATTTTGGCGACTATATCTTATCAGGTATTCCGGATAATTTTAGTGAATTTGTTGAAGCACAGGGTAATTCTGGCGGTACTGATCAGTTAGCTGCTATTTTTGATCAGCTTGCTGAACAAATTCTTGAAGAAGGTGACCAGGCAGGTTATCAGGAATATCTTAATATGGCTAATCTATGTCATTATCTGGCCAAAATGCAAAGAAATGTTGAAGAAGCTCAAACAATTTGCAGTACCGATGATGATCCCAGATGGTGTTATAGTGAAACATTCAGAAATTATCGTTCAGGTAATCTTGAAAATGATTATAGTGTTCCAGATAATTTAACAGATACAGAATTATTTAATCTGGGTCTACCTGCTAACAGCTTTAGTAGTTTCTTTATTAATGGTGGAACACGTATTGATTTAACAAGGCAAAAAATCGCTAACGACCAGGTCTCAACTGATCCACCTTACAGGGATCTTACTACAGCTATTGTTAGCATGTACGACAATATTATGGAAAATCCTCAATATTCTGATAATCTGAAAAACATAACAACAGTATTATATAAAGAAATTGACAAAATTACTTTTGATCAATACAAAACATCTTATGATACAGCATTTATGGCCATTCAGGGTGGCGGAAGTTCTTTAACAAGATATGACCCCGTAACAGGTGAAGTTACAGGGGTTTATCCAGAAGAACGTTTTGATAATGGTATTGGTCTTGGCCGGACGTATGTTATTCATGGGCCTAATGCACTGGCAAGCGAAGCAACAGATGTTGATTCTGCATTAATTTGTATAGCCGGTAAAAACACTGATACTGGTAGAGAATGCAATTAAATAAATAGTTCAATACTTTCGTTAAAGCAGCAAGGGCTGAAATATTTCAGCCCTTGCTTGTTAAATAAATTATTTATCTGCTGTTATAAACCTTTAAATTTACTGAATAAAGAGCCGATATTCTTTTGAACTTTAGATAATGTATGCTGGGCCCCAACTTTAGTAAGGCTACTTTCAACAGTAGGTTTCAGCTTAGAGCCTACATAAGACTTGATATAGTTTTCAAATACAGGCGTCATAGCTTTTTCAGCTATTGCCCTTGTTTTATTAGATTCAGCATTGAATCTTTTTCCAATCATTCCACAAGGGCGGTCAGCAGCTATTCTAGAAAGAAGTGTTTGCCCATTTGCATGAGCCTGGGCTTTAGGATTAAGCTGATTCATAACCTGTGAGTTTCCATATTGTTCTGCAAGTCCTTCAAGCTTACCTTTATAGCCCTGTTTTTCCATGTAAGTTTCAATTTTCTTGTTTACTTCTTGCTCAAGTTTTGCTCGATTCTCACCGGTAACAGATGAAAAGCCTTCTTTGCCAAGTTTATCTTTAAACCAGTCTGTAAATTCATCGCTTTTAACATACTTTTCAAGTTGATTAACTGTTTTATCAAGCTCCGGATTTAACTTTTGAGCTGCCTTAATAGCTGCCTGCTCATAAGTTCCATGCCCTCTATTAATCTTAGTTCCACATGGGCTATTATAACGATTAATCAGTTGTTGAACTTCATCTGGTTTAGACGGAGGAGTTGCTTTAGTATTGTCAAAAAATGGGTTCCTGCCACTATTTTCAGTGGCAGCCTGTGGAACGGTTTGTTTTGCTGGCACAGTATTAGCTGTTGATTGAGGTTTATTTGCTGGCAGCCTATTATTAGTTGATGCTGGTTTACTCGCAATAGAAGGCCTTGATGTTGATGGCTGAGGTCTTTGCATTGCAGGTCGTGAACTTCGTACATTTCTGCTTCCACATCTGGGTCTAATTCTAACCATAAATAATTCCTCCTCACTCTCTCCTCTTATTTCGCTTATTTCATTAACAATATTAGCCTTTATAAAAGCTTTTTAAACATTACATTAATAGATACCTACATTGTTATTACATTTTCAAATCAACCTCATCTAAATGGGAAGTATAATGAATTTAGACTCTAGAATATGCTTCAAACGCATTTTCTAACTGAACTTACAAAATTTTGTTATCCAGCAATGGGAAGGATACTTACTTTACATTCTAAGCAAATGTAATTAAATATTGTTTGAAGTTAATAGCAGGTAAGTCAGATAATTAATAAACCTATCCTGGTAAGTTAGTAAACTTGTATTCACTCTCTCCACAGAAACTATACTTATCCTTGAAAGTAATCTATAGATTCCAAATTATAGAGGCAGGGTGTTTTTGCCTGCTGCACAGGCAAAAACACCCTATAATAATTTAAAGCCATATATCGTTTACTTCCGTGGATTGGTATAAATATATAAACACAAGAAGTGTTCTTATACTTTTAAAAACATACTTTATTTTTGAATTGCCTTTATTTTCTGCATGAATCCTTGCATATATTAAGGTTAAATTTATAAATTTATAATTATTAAACAAAAATGATATCAGGCTTATATATCAGTTATTAGATCTTTATAATCTTTTTTTTACATAAATTATTTTTGTTAAATGTTACATTTAGTTATGTTTTAGTAATATTATCTTTGTAAATAATTAATATATTAACATATTAATAAAATATATTTTGTTAAAACTTGCAAATACACAATATATGACTTATACTAAATATAATAAGTCCTATGGCTTATGCTATTAGCATATACAAGGCCAGAGGATAATCATCATATAGGTTAAAAGAGAGTATATACAGCCCCATCTGATTTTTTTGTAAAAGATGTTAACCATTATTGGTTTGCCCTGGGGCGGGTTAAACTCTCAGTTAGAGGGCTGCTGTAGCCCTCTATTTTTATACCTGACAAAATTTTGTTAACTATACCATTCCTTGAAATCAATTATAGATTCCAGAAAATACCCGGCCGCTAGTTTTATTAATACAATATATATTTTCACATAGAGATAAATCTTACCTATTGGTATAAATAAATAAAAAGACCCTGATCCGGGCCTTTTTATTTAAATTTTTCTATAATTATAAACAAAAACTATTTACTTCCCAATGACTCCTTTTGCAATTTATACATAACAGAATTCACAAGCAAATTAAACCCTTTAGAATGCTCTATTCTACCACCAAATTCGCTTATAATAGTTGCTCGAACCAAATTTTCAAGCTTTCTAATTGAGCTGTCTTCAACACTTTTAACCTTTGGATTTGGGCATAACATTTCTATATATGCACTGGTTGCTTTATATTCATGAAATTCTTTTTTAACCAACCATTTAATCCACGGGCCAAAGGTCCGGATTTTTTCAGATACTGTTGGTTTCTCTTTTGTAAGCATTTTGCTTTTACTCTCCTCCCGCTACAAATGATATTAAGCTTGTTCCTCTTTTGATTGTATTGTTCTTGTGTTGTACTCTCTCAAAAATATTGATAAATATATTTAGAGATTTCAACTGAATTAAAACTCGACAAAAAAAAACTTGATCAATTAAACGTAGATGTTTTACAAAACTTAACGACCAATTTTTTTTAATGTAATTTTTTACTGATCAATATAAATACAGTTTTAACCCTACCTGTTCGCAAATCAGGAATCAGCGAGGAGGTTATCTGAGAACTATCATCTGAATTAACCGGGTTAAATAACTACAAAAAGGCTCAAAGTAGATCAACAAACTAAACTTAATAATTATTCGAGAGTAATTATTTACATATGTGGGTCATCTACCTGTGCATAAGCTTTTTCTTTGTCTGCATTTCTATAATAAATAACCGTTACAATTGCTTCAGGGGTTACTTCTTGATCATAATTTTGTGATAAATACTTTACCAGACTATCAATATCTTTAAGGCCTGTTTTAAGTTTAGAAAAATCATCTGGGGTTAATTCACAAATTTTACATAATTTCATATCGCCAACAATTTTACCCTGCCTGGTTATTTTGTGGTTTACCCTGATATCAACAATCTCATCGGGTACGTAATAGCAATGATCATAATATATTGAACCAAGTCTAACAGCAATTTTAATATCTTTTGTATCTGCATTAATAACTTCATTTATAAATTGTGCTGGCCAGTTAATAGCTTTAGACATATTATTTAACCTCTTGATTAATACCTAATTGTTCCAGAAGATCTTCAACACTATCACATCCTATTAACATTTCTCTTAGTTGTTCTGCCGAAATATTAAATTTTTTAGCTAAAACATTTTCTAAAGATGAAAATGTTACTTCATTTGTTGATAATACTGATTTCATTGTTAACTTATCCAGTTCTTCTTTCATACAGAATTAATCCTTTTAACCAGACGTTTAAATTTTACCTGAGACTATAAAAAAATTATAGCTCATTAATTATATACCTAACACAAAATGTATCGTTTGTTAATTATTTGAGGGATAATCTCCTGCCATTGGTTTATAAAGCCATTGACTGCCCGGTTCATAAAAACGTGTATTAACAACATACCATTTACCATTATACTCAACAAAAAGAGTTCTCTGAAGAGCAGAAAATTCTTGTTGCTCACCATTAATACTAATCATACAATTACAATCTGAATACAACCAGGCTATATCTTTTTTTATATCCATTTGTATATTAGAAAAGTGTGCTTTCAACAACTCGTAATTACCCATATCCCCTTTCATAGAGGCTCTAACAGTATCAGGGCCAAAATTTATAATGTCTTTTCCAGATTTAATAAAATACACATCTTTATTTCTAGATATTACTGCAACATATTCTCCAATATTATCTTCAATACTATATCTTAAAAGCGTCATAAAACCTTCAAAAGCACCCTGTTGAGAAGCATTTTTAAAAACAGGAACAGTAACTGTTACTTTATCAGTAATTCTAAAAAGACCCCTTTGAGCATTAACCACATAAATCGAAGAGAAAATAACAACAAATATTATTACTGGTAATATTAGAATCTTTTTTAGAGATCTCATTTGTTAATTTCTCCTTATATTTTTATTTTAAAAAGAAAAAATAAGTGCTGTTTTAAATTGTTGAATCTAATATTGCATATAAGGATCATTACCTAATCTAATCAAAACAATCATAAACGATCCATAAATATTGTTTATCGATTAATTGATTGAAGTTTATTTAAACGGACAATTAATTGTAAGATATCTAATTAAAAAACACATAAATTTTGTCTCAAATTATATTTGCCTTGACTGTTATTAGTTTAAATTAATTAATATTTTTCAAATAAAATTGATTTATTAATAACTTTGCACTATAGTGTACTAAATACATTTATACAGTTTTTTTAAATTACTTAAATATTAAGATACAGAGAGAGATTAGAATGATTAACAAAATTAGTTTCGGAAATAATCCGGTTAAATTACCTGTTCCTGAGCTTGTAAAAGAACAAATTGCTATGGCTGCCTACCAACTTAATAATTCTCAAAACAGTGGGATGCGTGGTGGTATTCAACAACAATTTGATGCTACTAACCTCGTTCTAACAGCTTTAGCAAATCAAGATAAGCTTGATGTTGGTAATTCACTAGATTATCTTGGATAATTAAAGTTTTTATTATTTTATAATGAACGCATAAATAAAATAGACTTCAGAAAATAAAGGGTTCGGGTGTTATGCCCGCCGAAGGCGGGCATAACACCCTCATGATTTCCAGTTATGTCTCATAATTTCATGCG
>JBFMGH010000148.1:0-4953 GCA_040752795.1 Cyanobacteriota bacterium | reverse complement strand
GCATTAAAGGTTTATTTCCAGTACAAAAACTGGCCGTTTGTCGTAAAATGGAGGTTGATAAAAACATCATTCAAGTTGCTTGATTTTTTGTTAAAGTGTCACCCAAGTGACGACTTATTACAAATAATTTAAAATCACAACTTTAAAAAATTTTTTTAACACCATACAATTATACTGATCCTTGAAAGTAATTTATAGATTCTAGATTATAGAGGCAGGGTATTTTTGCGTAACATGCAAAAACACACTAGAATAATTTAATGCCATATATCGTTTACTTCCGTGGATTGGTATACTTTTTGAACCACTTTAAATAAAGGGGATTAATAATGATAAATAAAATCTGTGTTTATAGCTCATCAAGCGATGCTGTTAAACAAATATATTTTGACGAAGCTGAAAAACTGGGAATATTAATAGCACAAAATTCTTATACATTAGTATATGGTGGTGCAAATGTTGGTCTGATGGGTAAAATAGCTGAATCTGTTTACTTAAATAAGGGTAAAGTTATAGGAATTATGCCAGAAGCATTAACAGATAAAGGCATCACTTTTGATAAGGCTGATGAATTAATTGTTACAAAAAATATGTACGAGAGGAAAGCCACAATGGCAAAACTATCTGATGCTTTTATTGCTTTACCAGGTGGCTTTGGAACCCTGGAAGAGCTACTTGAAATTCTTACACACAGACAACTATTATTTCATAATAAACCAGTAGTACTTATTAATACTGATAACTATTACTATAAACTTATTGAAGTCTTTGAACATATTTATAATGAAAATTTTGCCAAGCCAGATTATAGAGAAATGTATTATTTAGCTCCTGATGCGGTAAGTGCTATAAATTATATAAAGAATTATAAACCTGTTGCACTTGTAAATAAATGGTATAAATGATTTTATGGATAAGGAACTGGTAAAAATTAGCAAATATATTAGTATGATATTAAGGCATAAGCCTGAAGAAGTTGGAATTGAACTTGATGAAAATGGAGGGTGGGTTAATGTTTCTGATCTTATTGATGCTCTTGATTATAAAGGGGTTCAATTGACTGCTGAAACTCTTGATGAAATAGTTTATCATAATACAAAAGACAGGCTTTCTTTTAATGAAGACCATTCACGTGTTAGAGCAAATTACGGCCATTCTATACCTGTGTTAAATGACCTTGAACCTGTTATACCACCAGTCGTTCTTTATCATGGCACAGCCTTAAAATATTTAGAATCAATAAAAAGACAGGGAATAGTTTCAAAAACCAGGCAGTATGTCCACCTTGCGGATGAGCTTGAAACTGCAAAACTTGTAGCTATAAGGCATGGCAAGCCAGTTATATTAAATGTTTATGCATTAAAAATGAATGAAAATGGGTTTAAATTTTATAAAGCTGCTAATGGTATATGGTTAACAGACCATGTTCCGCTAGAATATTTTAAAGATAGAAATGAAAAATAATTTTAAATAAATTTTATAATAATCTTTTATAATTTATGATAATATCAAAGTAAGCACCTCAGGAGGTTTATAATGAATAAATTACATCTTTTATATATTTTTGTGGTTGTTACAATGTTTTTAACAGGTAGTGTAATACTTGCACAGGAAATTATGCCTGATGAAACATTTGTTAATGATGGCAAAATTGCTGATGATATCAATATTGATTCGCTGGATAATACTTTAAATCAAAATTATCAGAATGCTCTTCCCTCAGATGATACATCTACAAATGATTTTGCAAACGATAACCAGATTAATTATGAAGATGATGACTGGGTAGATAAAGTTGATAAACGAGATAATTGGGTTAATCTTCAAGATAAACATGATTATGACCAGTATTCACATGATGATTATGGTGGAGAAGGTCAGGACGATGGCCCGGATGAAACTTATGGATATGAGCAGAATGACGATGAATAGAGTTATTGTTTAAAATCTGTTTTACGTTTATAAAAGCTTATAGGGCATATAGTTCCAGTATTGAGTTTGCAACAAAATGACCTGTCAAATTGATAATTTTCCATTATATAGTTATCAAGTGTTTTAAGATATTTTTTGCCCAGGTCTGCGAAACCGTATTCTTCAGAGTTAATTTTAAAGGCATATAAAATCAGATTTACTTTATGTTTTTCAATATCTTCGATAACTTTAAGTTCGTCATTTTTGGTTATGGCAGAAATAATTAAGAACTCTTTGTATCTAGAAGGTGCATCTCTGCCGGTTACAAAGTGATAATACATATTATTTGGTAATGCAAAGATCTTTTCATCTGGTGATGTTGATTCGTTAATATATTTAACAGCATCGTTCATTACAATATACCAACAATAATGGGTAACAGATATTTTCATTCTATCAAGTCCAACATAAACAGTGCTTTGTGAAGAAGGCTTTACGAGAATAAATATATAAGCGTTTACCAGAAACCCAGCTAAAGCAGCTATTAATATAGTGTAATGAGTTATTTTTAAAGGTTTAGTTAATTCAAAATGGTTAATTATGTATGAATTTATATAAAAGAATAGAATAATTAACACTGAAAGCCCCCAGAATTTGAGGGAATAAGTTGAATAAATACATAAGTATTCATGAGAGAGAGCTAAGGCTACGAGTGATAGTATGGCAAGGTAAGTTATATCTATGTTTAATGTTTTTTCTTTTTTGTAAATTAAAGCTATTAAAATTAAACCTGCTGCAACAATTACAAAATACCATATATTAATATTTGTCCAGTGGTATAAATTTAATATTAGCTGTCCTGGTTTTATTGTGCTCCAGTATGAGCTCATAAAAGAATAATCTGCAGATATTAGTGAATCAACAAGTGAATTAGAATAACTGGCTAGATAATTTGATGAATAAGGAAAACATTTATTTAAGTCTTTAAGAGGCATATTAAGTATAAAGAATGAATAGAAAGCAGTTGTTAAAATAAAAGTAACAATCAATGATCCAAATAAATGCTTAAGTGGTTTCTTATTTAAATAAGTGGTTACTATTAATGTAAAATAAATAATTGAATAAAAAGCAACACCAATATTTAATTTACAGCTCATTAAAAAGAAACAGCTAAAACCGATTATATAAAGAAACTTAATATTTTGGTTGTCCAGATAATGTTTTAATAGAATCAAAGCTAATAAAATAAATAAAGGCCCGAAAATGTGGTTGAACACCTGTATCATAAAGCCTTCATAATATACTATAAATAATGCCCCGGATAAAAAACCACAAGCAGAGTTAGTAAATTGTTTAACTGCGTAAAATTGAAGAATAACACAGACTATAAAAGTTAAATACCATAAAGTCAGAGCGTTAAAAACACTCACACCAAATATTTTAAAAACAGTTCCGTATAGTAAAGGTGATAGTGGTCCGTAAATCCAGTTGAAGTCAATGTAAGGTAGCTGACCTTTTGAAGTCAGGTAAAAATAATACAGGTCTCTTCCAAAATCGCCTTCATCAGTTGATATTATAAAATCAACCGGCAGAATATATGCATAAGAGCATAAAAAATAACCTGTAAAAAGGATTAAAGCCAGAATCCATAATTTGTTATTTAAAAAGGACTCATTAGAAAAATACTTTAAATCTAATTTCATAAATTTAAGTTTATCAAAAATTTAAAGAATAAATTGAGATCAAACTATAAGCAAAACTGCAATATTCGGTAATTAGTTGAGCTATGAGTATGCTGAGTCTATTAAAATTTAAGTTAAATAGTTTAATAAATAGAAAGAAAATTCAAGTTTATCTAACTGATTCAGGATAAAATTTATCTGGATCAATGTCACATTCTTTTTCTAAAGTGTCTGTAATAATCTTTAAGACTTCAATACGCGCATGTTTTTTGCAATCACCCTGAATAATATGCCATTTAGAATCTTTATTGTTAGTATTTTCATACATATCAATGGTAGCTTCTTTATATTCTTCCCATTTGTCTCTATTTCGCCAGTCTTCATCAGTTAATTTCCAGGCTTTAATAGGGTCATTTTCTCTTGCTTCAAATCTTGCAAGTTGCTCGTCTTTACTTATATCCATGAAAAACTTAAGTATAACAGCACCATTGTCGGCAAGGTTCTTTTCAAAGTTGTTTATTTCTTCGTAAGATCGTTTCCATTCTTTTTTTGTGGCAAAATTTTCGACTCTTTCAACTAAAACTCTGCCATACCAGCTTCTATCAAAAATAGTTATAGTACCTTTGCCCTGGAGTTTGTTCCAGAATCTCCATAGATAATGGTGATTCAATTCATCTTTTGTTGGTGCCCCAACAGGAAACACCTTAAAACCTCTGGGGTCAAGTTTTTCTGTAACACGCTTAATAGCTCCCCCTTTTCCAGCAGCGTCCCAGCCTTCAAAAACAAGTATAATTTCTTTATTTTGTTTTCTGGCTTCTTGTTGCAATAGAGCTAACTTTATTTGATAAGCTTTTAATTCTTTTTCATATTTTTTTTTCTTTATATCAGGTGGGTCTGTTCTTACATCGGGGCCTATAGATGCTATAGCTTTTGATTTCTTACCGCTAAAACATACCTGATCATAAGCAGGTAATGCTTTAAGTCTATATGAAACTTGCTCCGCTTTATAATTTGAAGGTAAAGCTTTTTGTCTGGTGTATGTGCTATTTAAAGAATTAATACTTAACATTTTTCCATACATTTATTGAGAGTGCATATGAATTGTTCTTCTTTTAAGTTAATAACTTATGAACAATCATCTATGTTTATTAAGTTAGTGAAGTTAATAAATTGATTAAATTAAGTGTATTTTTAACAAAAGTTAAAAAACTGATTGTATGTTGTTATGAAATTTAGTCAGATATAGTAAACGCATGAAATTATGAGACATAACTGGAAATCATGAGGGTGTTATGCCCGCCTTCGGCGGGCATAACACCCGAACCCTTTATTTTCTGAAGTCTATTTTATTTATGCGTTC
>JBFMGH010000147.1:0-12330 GCA_040752795.1 Cyanobacteriota bacterium | reverse complement strand
ATAATGCTAGTTTATAGTAATTAATATTTAACATGTTCTTATACTAGCATTATGTTCATTAGAACAAAAGGGGTATAAGAACTTTTTTTAAGTTTTTATATTAAAATGCGTAACTCCTGTTAATAACTGGCAGACCAGAAATAATAGAAATAAAAGATAATCAGATAGGCGTTCTGGAAGAAAAAGGCCAATTTAAAAAGCTCTGCCAGCAAAATACTTATAAAGTTTATCCGCACCAGAGGCTTCATATTATTGAGACAGGTGAACAGAAAATTGATCTGAAGCATAAAATACTCAGGTCATACGATAATATCGATATAGATACAGAAGGTTATTATACATACATAATAACTGAACCTGTCAAAGCTTTTTATGAAGTTGCTAATCTCAAAGAAGCTATTAAAATAATCGTCATAAAACACATACTTGATACTTTCGAAGATTTTGAAACTACTCAACTAAAAGATTCTCTAGGTACTATTAATAAAACAATTACTAATTCTCTAGAAAATGAACCATTATTTCTAGAATGGGGAGTAAAAATAAACCAAATAGAAATAACAAACATCACCCTTTAAAAGGAATAATCCATGGAACTATTTGAAAACATAATATTTTCACCTGCAGGCATTTTTATTTTAATAATTTTATTGATTATTCTATACGCAATATTTCAACTTTCTAAACCAAAATATTATATAGGCTATAAACAGGCCGGTGTATTTTTGCCCAAAAATAAAGAACCATCAGACAAAAGCACTACTTCTGAAATTATAAAATGTACAGCTGCTGATAACCTCTATTT
Source organism: Cyanobacteriota bacterium (assembly GCA_040752795.1). Lineage (GTDB taxonomy): Bacteria > Cyanobacteriota > Vampirovibrionia > JBFMGH01 > JBFMGH01 > JBFMGH01. Next base: position 11,525 of record JBFMGH010000147.1, on the reverse strand, counting down.
AATAGACCTGAGAGAGCAAATTACAACTATTAGACGGGGAACAATATCTCTGGAAAATAATTTAAATTTAATCGTCAAAGGTAGCATTTTTTATCAAATTAACTCACACAACACTGCTTTTAATACCAAAAACCTGAGAGAAAAAATTAGAAATATTGCAATAAATTATTTAAAAGAAATTGTTCAAAACATTGAACCAGATAAAATAATAACTTCACGTAAGGCTATTAATTCTAACATAGAAACACTCTTAAAACGTAAAGAGGAAGAGGTTGTTGAAAAAATTGAGAAAATTCTACATGATGACGCAGAAAACCCTTACAAATTCTATGAAATTGGCGTGCAGGTCAAACGAATTATCATTGAAGATCTGGATCTTGAAAAGAAAGATGAGAACATTGCTGAAATAAAACAATAAACTTAATTTATTTTATTATTATAAACACTTTTATTCTATATAGTTATTATTTTTCTGAGATCCCAAATAGTATTTTTGTACTAGTAATTTTAGTTTTTATGTCTAACAAACATACTGTTTCGATTGTTTTTATATAAGTAAGAGAGCGCTTTTATATAAAACTTACTCAGGCACTATAAGTAATACAGGGGACACAATCTCCATTAAAGTTTATAGGAGGATCATTATGGGTTACATAGGCAATTTAACAATAACTACCAATAACGGAACAATCAACTTACAAAACAGAGGGCTAATTAATAATGTAAATTCTTACACTTATCAGGGCGGAACTACAAATACTCAGAACTCCGGTACAATAAATAGTTTTAACACAAATAACAATAATGCAAATGTAAACACAGCTAATACAGGTTACATTGGCAGCATAAATTCTAGCAACTATGCTGGTAACACAAATATAGCCTCAACCGGTACAATAAATAATATTACCGCCAGTAATGTCGGTGGAAACGTAAATATAGCTAATGCTGGTGTAGTATCAAATTTTAGTGCAAACAATGCCTTTAGCGGCAACCTTAACCTTGCTAACGCAGGTTTTTTAGGAAGCTCAAGTATTTTCAATAGAAGCCTTGGAAACGTGGTAGTAGAAAACCAGGGTGCTATAAATAATTTAAATACAGATACACAAAGAGCACATACATCCATAGGTAATTTTGGCTCAGTAAATACATTAAATGCCAAAGACCAGTGGGATGATACCGGTATATACAACCAGGGCTCAATAAATTTAGCAAATTTAATAGCTAACGGAGCTAAAGGTTATGTTGGTTTTCAGAATGCTGGTTCAGTTAATACTTTAAACGCCGATGCCAACTATGGTGGCATAATAGATATAAACAATACAGCCGGACTAATATCCAATTTCTTTGCAGATGCAAGTGGGGCAAGCCACGGTCAAAAATCACAGATTAATGTTCTCTCGTAAAACAATTGCTCTCAAAAGTGATTAGTTTTTCCCATTCCCCGTTTATAACGGGGATTTTTTTAGCCTGAATTATTTTCCCGGTAATTCATAAACTTATTTATTTTCAAGAGAATAAATTTTTATTGAATCTGGTTTTCCTTTAATTTTTAATTCTTCAATGTAGTTAGCTGTCACCTCTTCTTTAATAGGCTCAAGAGTGTTAATAGAAAGAATAACTTTTGTCTGATAATGTCTATTTAAGCTATGAAATCGTTCAGCATTGTTAACTGTCGTGCCCATTACAGTAAATTTAGAGAATTTATCAGAGCCCACATTGCCAACAATACAAACACCACTATCAATACCGATCATAAGTTTTAATTCCGGCATATCAGACCATTTAGAGTTGATATCTTTAATTTTTTTAAGCATTTGCCGCGCCGAATTAATTGCTGCCATTTGATGATCAACAGCCCCATATTTAGCACTGTAAAAAGCTAATATTGATTCACCGATAAAATTTTCAACGGTTCCATTATGATTAACAATAATGTCAGTCATAGATGATAAATAATCATTTACAAATGCCATAATTTTTTCTGGTGAAGGAGGATTTTCAGCAGCATAAGTAAAAGGCTCAATGCCACAATAAATAATAGTAATGTCTTCTTTAGAAGATTCAAATTGCATTTCAATGCCTTTCTTTATTAAATCATTATAAGGCTTTGCCATCTTTTTAATATTATGATTTCTTATTATTATGGTAATTACGATTACAATAAATATAACTATTGATCGCATCATAATATGATCCATTGTTAAGTTAGAGTTTAGAATTTCATAAATTGATAATATCAAAAGCATAATAACAACTACAATTAAGTCGATATAATTAGAAAAAAACCTGTTCATAAATCCCTCATTTTTTTAAATTTATTGCATTATTTTAATTATAAATAAAATTATTTTAAAATATTAAAATTAAATGGTAATTAGAAGTTTACCAGCTAAGTTAATTACACTTTGTTGTCTTGCCAGAGAGCCTTTTGAATATTTAAACTCAAATATTATTTTCAAATGTGAATTTATATTTGAATTTAAATATTAACATTTCCTTGAAAAGCTTATATTACATATATTAAGTACTAGTAACGTAATTATAAATCTTTACAATAGAGTATTTTAAGGCCGATAGTCTTATTATTTCTGTATATAAGCCGTGTGATAGAAACAAAAGTTGTAAAAATATGATTACAAGTGTTTATAGAAACTTAAAATAATTGACATTCTCTTACAATAGTTTAAACTAATATGCAAAGGGGTTTAAGGAGTACTGATTCTTAATGTCTATTAAAAAACAACTGGAATTACTGAAAACTAACCTTAACTCTCACACAATCCGGATTATAGCTGTAACAAAATACTCAACACCTGAGCAAATGGTCGAAGCTTTTGAAGCAGGTCTCAGAGATTTCGGAGAAAGCAAGCTACAACAAATAACAGAAAAGTGGCAGGAATTACCCGAAAAAATAAAATCTGAAGCTAACTGGCATTTCATAGGGCATTTGCAAACAAACAAAACAAAAAAAGTTGTTGGCCAATTCTGTTTAATACATTCTGTTGATTCTTACAAACTGGCTGAAATAATTTCTAAAGAAGCACAAAAATTAAACATTACTCAACAAATACTTTTGCAGGTCAACGTTTCTCAAGAAGAAAGCAAACACGGCTTTAATAAGGAAAACTTAGTAGAACAATTTGAAGGAATACTCACACTGTCAAACATTAAAGTAACTGGCCTGATGACAATGGCACCATTTACACAAGATGAAAAAATAACAAGAGAGTGTTTCAAGGGATTACGAGAACTAAGAAATCAGCTAGAGAAACAATACCAGGTTAACTTACCCGAGCTTTCAATGGGAATGAGTAATGATTATAAAATAGCTATCGAAGAAGGCTCAACAATGATAAGAATAGGTCAAAAGTTATTTTCGTAAACAAAGTCATACACTGAGGGAGGAAATTCAATTGTCTAGCGGTTTAGTTAGTAAAATCAAAAACTTTGTTGGTCTCTCAAATTACGTTGATGACGAAGAAGATATATTCGATGAATTATATCGTAGCGAATCTGATTATCTGAATCAAAACGCCGCATCTATGGATAGAGACACCTCCAGTAGAACAAAATCAAATCTAAAAGTCGTATCTCATCCAAATGCAAGTAATTATGAAGTATGTATTATTGAACCAAGATCATTTGACGAGTCATTAGAAATCATCAACAATCTAAGAGACAGAAGATCAGTAGTTATCAACTTACATCTACTTGATAATGAACAATCTCAAAGAGTAGTTGATTTTCTATCAGGTGCAACACATGCAATAGATGGTCATCAACAAAGAATAGGTGAAGGTGTATTCTTGTTTACACCAGCCAACGTAGCAATTTCAGCAGAATCTGATAAGTCTAAAGCTATCAGAGACTCATTCTGGAATCATCCTCAATAAATAATACATACTTAGTGTTGATCTTGACTTAATCTACTTTTACCCACTGTAAGAGTGTTACAGTGGTTTTTTTATGGCGGAGTGTAATACATTTGTATTATGTGCCACCCTGATTCAAGTTACCCCAGCACTGGTCACCGGAGGTAATATTTCCGCCAGAAGCACACATCAGGGCTGCTGTTAACTGAGTAGCCAAGCTTATTTGAGGCTCAACGAGTATGTTCATATCTGTAGAAGATCCAAAATCCTGTAAAGTGCCCTGATCTCCTGTTACAACATCAAACTCTGCTGTTTCCATAGCTTCTACCTCAGACATATACAATTGTGATGATAGTGTAGAATGATTAAACCCTAAATTTTCAACACTTTGTGAAAGAACAACAGAAATATCTTTCATTGCTGCAGGAATTTGAGGATCATTCAAAATGCTGTCAAATATATCAATAAAGGCATAACTTGGGTTTTTGTTTATATCAGAAAGATATAAAGCATTATTATCATTTTGAATACTTCTTCCCAGGCCAACTCTTGAATTATATTTCAGGTCTAATAAAGTGGCGCCATAATCAAAATTTGTAATTATATCTGAAATTGATTCAGGCACCTGCCCTGAATAATTGTTGTTTAGAACTTCATCTTGAAAACAAGATTTAGGATCTGGTTTATCAATACAGCCTTTAGCTTTATTTTCAATCTGACTTTCAATCATTGCTATAAAGGCTGTTATGTTAGCGAGATCTTGAAATTTTTCAGCCCCATCAGTATCGCCATCGGCTTCAAGTTGAGCTGCTAATTGATTCATGATTGCAACAATTACTTCAGAGCCCCCAGAAGTGCCCGCAGATTCAGTAAATTCAGCAAAGTCAGCAGGTATACCAGTAAGTATGAAATCACCATAATCTATAACACAAGTACTAAATTTGCACTGCATAACCGGATTAGAAGAACTACCTCCGAGATCTCCGGGCTTTATTGATTCAGATTTAATCATAGGGTTAATATTAATTTCCTGTTTTTTTAAATCAGTATCTCCATCAATAGAAAAAGAGAGGAACTTTAAAATTGAGTTGTTTGTAACCATATTATAAAGAGCAAGCCCTACAATAATACCGACAAGAGCCGTTGGAACAGTGTAGTCAACCAGGCCTGAACCTAAAGTGTTTCTCATGAAATTACCCCTCATTGTTGTTTTAAATATAATCAGATAAAATCAACAACTTGTTATTATTTCTCCCATTAAAAGATAAAATTATTAATCCAGAGTTTCATTATTGATTCCAGAAAATTACTGGGCTTATTATAATTTATTTAGCTTTGTAGATGGGTATAAATGGTCTGTGGTTTTAAAATAGTTATCGGAAAAAACCAAAACAAATTTAGGAATAATTATCAAAATGTTATAATCCAGACACTTCGCAAATCAGGAATCAGCGAGGCTCTCTTCTTCTGAAAACTATCATCTAAATTAACCAGGATCAGTATAGTAGCAGCTCTACAAGAATATAAATCAAATAAAAAAGGCACTTTAGGTGCCAGTAAAGTTATCATATGTTATTTTGTTAGTTCGAGTAGAATCTTAAATGTATTTGCTTAAATGAGTTCTATAATTGTATTGCCATTAATGTAAAAAAGGTTGTGCCATTCTGAAAGTATATTAAATATGATTGAATGCATTGTTAAAAAATTTAATAATTGTTTAATTCAATGTTAAGCTCCTAAGTGAATCTCTTAATGGTTTAGTTTTGCGTGTTTAATTTTGATATTTAGATTAAGTGTAGAGAATACAAAAAATTGCTAAAAATTAATGTATTATTTACACTTATTTACACGTAAATAATTAACCTTAAACATCCATAAATTTGTTAACCTTGAAAGAAATATTTTTTTTAAATAATAATGTTTAAATATTTAATTTTTCTAAGCACTAGTTTAATGTGCCTAAATCTTAAATTAATAACAATCATAGAGCAATTTAGCCACCAAGAATGATTCAAATAAAGGTATTAAATAATGAAAAAAACTATAATATTAATCACAATAATATTTATAAGCGTTATTAGCCTTAGTTCATGTTTTTGCACAAAGTTTCTTGATGTTCATACAAATATGAGCAATGGTGAAAAATACAGTTTAAGTGGAGAATATGACAAAGCAATAGACTGTTATAACAAAGTAATTGAAATAGAGCCTGAAAATGCCGAAGCTTATAATAAACTGGGCTATATTCTTGAGCAAATTGGCCTTTATGACGAGGCAATAGAGCAGTACAAAAAGGCTTTAAGCCTGAATAACGAGCTAGCATCTGCTTATACAAATCTTGGTTCAGCATATAAAGAGAAAAAATATTATAAAAAGGCTATAGAATCACTTACAAAAGCAATTTCAATTGCCCCAGAAAATGCCGAAGCTTACAGTATATTATCTCAGATATATATAATTCAAAATAAATTTGATGAAGCGATTAGATTATGTAATAAAGCGATATCATTAAACCCTGAAAGCCCTTCTGTTTATAATTCTCTAGGTTTTGCATATTATAATAATGGTGCATTTGATAAAGGTATTGAAAATTTTCAAAAAGCCATAAGCCTTAAAGAGGATTATTATCAGGCATATAACAATATGGGGCTTGCCTATAAAGCGCTGGGCAAGCTTAAAGAGGCCACAGAAAGTATCAACAAAGCAATTTCAATTAATCCAAAATATGACAGAAGTTACAATTACCTTGGCCTGACAAAAATATTAGAAAAAGATTATGAAACTGCACTAAACAGCTGCAACAAAGCAATAGAATTAAAGCCAGGAAATTATGAAAATTATAATTGTGCCGGTTTAAGTTATTATAATCAGGGCAAGTTTAAAGAAGCTATAGAGATGTTTGATAAGTCTATTTCTATCGATGCAGACCAGCCTGACACCTATAACTATATAGGGCAAGTGTATCTTGTTAAAGGAGAGTTTGAAAAAGCCATAGATAATTATAACAAATCTCTTTATTTAGATAGAGAAAACTATATAACCCATGTAAGATTAGGCAGTGCCTATGAAGAGATGAATCGGTATGACCAATCAATAGTAACATTAAACAAAGCCATAAGTTTAAAACCTGACAATGATGAGGCTTATAGCATCAGAGGCAAAGTTTATTTCAAAAAAAATATGGTAGACAAAGCGCGTGAAGATCTTGATATGAGCTTGAGAATAAACAAAGATAATTTTATAGCCAACTTTGTATCAGGGGAATTATATTTCACAACCCGAAGATATAATGATGCTCTGGCTTATTTTCAAAAAGCAGCAACAATAAAACCTGAAAGGTCAGATGTATATAATAATATTGGAAAGACTTATTATAAAATAGGTAATATTGGTAAGTCTGTAGACAATTATAAAAAAGCAATCTCTATAGATGGGGATAAAGCAGAATATTATAATGATTTGGGACTAGCTTATCAGGCAGCAGAAGAATATGATTTAGCTGAAGAAAGTTTTAAGAAAGCTATTTCTCTTAATCAACAATATCTTGAAGCATATATAAACCTTGCACAAACATATAAGAAAAATGGAAAACCCGATGAAGCAATAGAAAAGTTTAACTTTGCAATGAGGTTAAAACCTGAATTATCCAGTGAAATTAATAAGGAAATAGCAGAAATCAATAAAAGCAAATTTAAGTAATCAATTACTAATATTAATTTTGTAAATATATAAAGCTAGTTTGTATTCTTAAAAAAAATCAAGCTATTTCAAGAAGCAATTCACAAAGATTCAGGGTTCTTAAGCAGTAACAAACAATAATAAAAATTAAATACTGAAATAAATAATAATTTCGTGTTTTATAGAAATGAAATAAATTAAAAATATTGAATGTCAAAGGCATTTTTTTGCCAATAAAAACTAAAAGTTGTATCATATTATTTAGTAATGATTTCAATGGGGTACGGATTAATGGGAAAAGAGTCAGAAAGACTATACTGTAGCTACATAGATGACGGTGTGGCCTGGCTTTGGAGAACACGCCCAAGCAGAAGAGATCATGCAATAGAAGAGCGTGATTGCGTTATATCCTGTACAGGTAATGACAAATGTGCCAAAAAGCAAAAAGCAACCTGGGCAGGAAGAAATCTTGATGGAGCAAAGCCTAAAAATGATTGCCCCATCTGCAAAGACTTTCTCAGTTGCGAAGATCTTTGTTATTAACGCTATATGTCAATAATTACTAGCCTTTCTAATCAGCATGTAAAAGAGTTGCAATCTTTGCACACAAAGAAGGGCAGAGATAAAACAAATGCATTTCTTCTGGAGGGCTTAAAAAGTATAAAAGAAGCCCTTAAAGACAACCTCAAAATTAAACTTCTGGCAGTTAAAGAAAATTATGAGGTTGATGTTGATATTGAAAAAAAGGCAGAAAAATTTTACAGGTTTTCAGAACAGGCATTTAAAAAAATATGTGCAACAGAAACGCCCGGCAATATTGTAGCAGCATGCGAAAAAGTTTATTTTAACCTTGAAGATATTTTAAATAAGCCAGATAAAAATAAGCTATTAGTATTTTTAGAAGAAATTAGAGACCCGGGTAATTTAGGAACAATAATAAGAACCTGCAATGCTGCACAAGTAAGCGGAATAATTTTAAGTAAAAATAGTACAGATATTTATAACCCCAAAGTTGTCAGAGCAAGTACAGGTTGTTTATGGAAAACACCGATAATTAGAAGCCATAATAAAATAGAACTTTTGAACAGACTTAAATCTTCTGGTTTTAAAGTTATTTCTTCTGACATGCAGGGCCAAAAATCATATTATTCAACTGAATTAAATAAAAATATTGTAATAATTTTTGGCAATGAGGGCTACGGCATTTCAGAAGAATTAAAAAATCTCTGTGATGAAATAATTAATATACCAATATCAGAAAAAGTTGAGTCATTAAATGTTGGCATTAGCGTAGCTATAATTCTTTTTGAGGCAAGAAAACAAATAGATACTCAATAGTATGAATTTAAAACAAGTTCGGGTTTTATTGCATGGTAAACAAATTAAATAATCAGACTTAACCCGTCAGGTTTCATAATAATATTTAGGATTTTAAAAGCCCTTTTAAAGCTTCATTAATACCGGCAAGACCATCTTTACTAGCCATAATTATAGTCTTTTTAAGCTTTTCACCAAGTTTTAAGGTGCTTTCTTTTAGGTCTTCCAAAGCATTAGCAACCACTATAAACCAGAACCCTTTGTCTGATAGGCTTATATCATTTTGGGCATTGCCGGCAGCAATAACATTAGAATCTTTAATATTAAATTTTTGTTGTAAAAATTTAATAGCTTCACCTTTATTAGAAGCAGCTATAGCAAAAGCATAACAACCACCATTAGAGTCAAGAAGATGGGAATATTGTTCCAGGTTTTTTTTCTTTTTCATATCTTCAGGTAAAACATAATCTAAAATTACTTCAGCCTGAAGGTTATTTTGAGCTAAAACTTTTTTTATATCTTCTCCGATGGTATCTTTCATGGAATGGTTAAATAAAAACCATTTAAGCCTGCTAGAACTCTTATAACTAATAGGTATTATTGAAGGTTTTGGCCCGATTAAATCTTTTTGAAAAGATTTTTCAATGGATGGCAAAACCTTACTTACATCGAATGTAGATAATTTAGTTTCCCATTCGTTATCAATATTTGCTTTAATTCTATTATTTTCCCTGGTTATGCTGTAAATCTGCTGGCCATCATTAGCAATAAAATAATCAGGAATAGGAAAATCAATACCATTTGCTGAATATTTATCAAGCATAGGTTGTAATTCTTCAATCAATTTGCCAGTTACAAAAACGAGTTTTTGTTTATCTGGATTATATAATCTATTAAATTCGTCAAAATCTTTTTTAGATCCGACAAGGAACGTGCCATCAAGATCAAAAGCTAACATTTGTTTATGTTGATTTGTCTTTTCAAGTATATCAGTTTTTAAATACATAGAACAAAATGGCACTTTATTATTATAATTGCCACCAGTTTTTATTTGCGAATTTAAGACATTTGATATAAGCATTAATATACCTTATTAATAACAAATAGCTTTACTATCAATAAACTCCTGCACCTCCGTTGTTTTATATAATAAAACACTAAATAAAAATATTGTTTAATATTAATCTTTTAAAAACTCTAAAGACCAAAAAAGAACTTAATTCTTTCAAAATATTAAACTTTTTTACATATTATACTGATAAATGATACAAATGCTTAAAAAAGCACCACAACAAGAGAAAGTGCCCTACTATCATTTACAGATGCTTATATATGATCGTATTTTGTTATATTTAAACAAGAATGATTTAATTATTTTGATTAAATCGTGTGTAATCAACTCAAATTTGCTCTATAATTTTAACCGGACAATAGCGATAAATAATAATTAAAGTTTAAAATTTACTCAGGAGCGATAATAATTGCCTGAAGAAAAAACATTACCACCAGAATCAAATGATTTTGAAGAGAAAATGACCGTAATAGATCATCTTAGTGAACTAAGATACAGAATATTTATTTGTCTTGGAGCAATAGGAGTTTGTTTCATTTTTGGGTTTATTTTTTCAAGAGAATTAATAGATATTTTGAAATTAATATCACCTGAGTCCACGGAATTTGTGCAGATATCTCCGGGAGAAGTTTTCATTGTTAGTTTAAAAGTATCACTATATGCATCAATATATTTTGCATCACCTGTAATATTCTATCAAATAGTAAAATTTTTATCTCCCGGTTTAAAACCTCAAGAAAAAAAATATGTAATTCCAATAGTAATAGCCGCATTTATATTATTTACAGCAGGCATTTTATTTGCATATTATGCAGCATTACCACTGGCTTTAAATTTTCTACTCGCCTATGGTTCTGATGTAGCCCAGAATACAATATCAATATCAAAATATATAACCTTTGTAGCTGCAATGATATTATCACTGGGTTTAATATTTCAGGTACCTTTATTAATATTATTTCTGGCCTTCATAAATATTGTTAATTCTAAAAAATTATATAAACTATGGAAATATGTTATATTATTAGCATTTATAATAGGAGCTATTATTACTCCATCTCCTGATCCATTTGCGCAATCAATAGTAGCTGGTGCCATAATGGCTCTATATGGCTTTAGCATAGCCCTTGTCAAGCTTATTCGTAAATAATTCCTAATATCAGAAATCGTCATTCTTTAAATTTTGTAAAAACAAAATATCACGGCAAAAGATACTAAAATTAAAGGTTTAGAGTAAATATTGCTTTTTTGAAAACAAGAAATAATATCAATGATATTTTTAAAACAACAAAAATAATGTATAATATTAAATAGCTCAATCTGCTCTTGTTAGAAGTATTCGTTACATTTATCGCTTAATTAGTGACAGGATCGTTTTAGTAGATAACTAAGATAGGATTTATAATGGAGACAAAACCATCGTTAGCTAATTGCAGCGAGTGTGGGATCCTTTTTGTCAAATATACTCGCCCAGTGTGTAGAAATTGTTTTATGAAAGATCACAAAGAACTTATGGCTTTGAGTAACTTTATTGAAAAAAATCCAAATATGCCCCTAGATAGCGTACTTGAAGAAACAAGTCT
>JBFMGH010000146.1:0-4712 GCA_040752795.1 Cyanobacteriota bacterium | reverse complement strand
ATAATTAAGATATAGAGCAAGCATTTAAAAACCCTTTTTAGAAAGGAGTAATTACTATGTTAATACAAGCTGCGGATAAAACCAGAAATTTATGGATTATTTTTTGTGTATCTTTTGCAGCATTTATGGCTGCACTGGATAGCTATATAGTTAATATCTCATTACCTTCTATTGCTAGTTATTTTCACATAGGAATAAATGGGGTATCTAGAATAACTATAGTATATTTATTAGTTCTTACAAGTACATTGCTTATATTTGGTAAAATGGGAGATAAAATTGGCTTTAAAAAGGTCTTTGTCGGGGGTTATATTTTATTTGTTATAGGTTCTTTATTATGTGGAATATCATCAAGCTTGGATATGCTATTAATATCTAGATGTATTCAAGCTTTAGGTGGTTCAATGTTATATTCTATAGGTCCTGCAATTATTCCCAAATTCTTGCCAGAAAATGAAAGAGGCAAAGCTTTTGGAATACTAACAACCTTTGGAGCACTTGGTATTGCAGTTGGTGCTCCTTTAGGAGGATTTATAACTGGATTATTCACCTGGCACTGGATCTTTTTAATAAATGTGCCTGTTGGTATATTAGCTATATTATTTGTAATTAAAATACTACCTGATGATTCATTAGAAATAGATGATAAAAATAAAACTCATTCGTTTGATATTTTAGGATCATTATTAATATTCATTAGTATGTCATTAATTTTGTATGCTATTAATATGGGCCAAGAATTAGGCTGGACTTCTAGTATTATAATATGTAGTATTATAGGCTTTGTTACAAGTTTTTCTTTCTTTGTTTGGTGGGAACATAAAAATAAAACACCTCTGTTAAATTTAAATTTATTTAAAAATACAGATTTCACGTTTGCAAATTTATCTAATTTAATGGCTTTTATTTTATTTGCAGGTAATAATTTCTTACTTCCATTTTATCTTGTTACCATAGAAGGTTTAAATGTAACTCAAGCCGGTTTAATTATTATGATATATTCACTGGTATATATGTTAGTAGGACCAATTACTGGAAAATTATCTGATAAAATTGAACCTCAAACATTATGCTCTTTTGGTATGATATCAGCTGCGTTATCTTGTCTTGTTTTTGCTTATAGCTTGAACTCACAGAATATTCTATTTGTAGTAATATACCTTATATGGTTAGGCTTTTCCTATGGATTGTTCATTTCACCTAATAACAATCTTATTATGGGATTGGCTCCATTAGAAGAAGTAGGTGTTGCTTCATCAGTATTTAAAACTATTACTAACTTAAGTTTAGTTATGGGAGTTAGTATATTTGGATTAATATATTCTGTAACCACTGGCAATTCTAGCTTATTAAATGGTTCAACAAACAATAATATAATTCATTCAAATACAGCTTTGTTAAATGGTTTTCATAATGCATTTCTGTTTGGTTTTGTTGTCTCTTTACTTGCATTTATATTTAATCATTTAATACAAACAAAAGTTCATGAAAGAGTTCTTTCAAATTAATCTATACTAGAAATTATATGTAAATCTTTGATATTTATTGTTGTCTGTCAGGCTATTTTAACTGTTTATCTAATATAATTTTTTTACCTGATCAGCATAATTTGCAGGCCAGGAATCAACTATTTTGCTGAAATTATTCATAGATGTTGTATATTCACTTACAATAGGAGCTTTAGAAGCAGAATGTTTTTGAAAAGTCGCTAAATCAACATTCTGCTCACATAGCTTAATAGTTTTAGTAAGAAATTGAAGGTGTTTATAAGCTGCATTTAATAGTGTATTATGAATAGACTCAAAAACTGGGGTTGGTTTCAGAGCATAAAGATCCGTATAGAACTTTTTAATAAAAGTAAGATTTTTTACAAAAAATGGCGCAAGGCTTTTTGCGCTATTGATACTAGTACTTGATTTAATAATCTCATTTTGTAAACTTTTTTGAGATTCTTCCTGGGCTTTGTATAGAACAATTAACTTTTTAGCATAACTTAAATCTTCAGGTGAAGGATTAACAGCGAAAACAAAATTTAATTGTAAAACAAAGAAAGACAAAAGAGTTATAAGTAATCCCTGTACAATAAATCTATACATATTTCTTACTCCTCAAACTGTATTAAATAGATACTTTTATCAAATTATTAAACTATGCTTTCATTTAAACCATAAAAATTATTAAAATTCATTAGCAAAATTAAAGTAATATTTAAACTTATCACCATTGATTATATAATACCCACAAAGTATTTAGATCCCTTATTGAAAGACTATTAGCTTCTTCAAGATCTTGTTCTATACCATTTACAATTATTTTATTACTATCAATCTCACTTTTAGTCATAGTATTTTTATACATCAAATCATATGGATCATCACTATGATCAGCTAAGCCAAAAGCATGACCAAGTTCATGCATAATAATAGCTTTAGATATTAATGGTTGATCAAAAGCATGAGGTGTTAATAACACAATACTTCTAGTTGGTTTTCCTGGCCTAATAAACGGTAAGTATTTAATTGAAGTTTGAACTCTTTCCAACCCTCCTACTCCGGATAATCCTTCTTCAGGAATATCTGGATACCTTTTCTTTATCTCATCGAAACTAGCAATTTCAATTTTAAGATCAGCTTGATCTTTTATTTTAATTTCTTTCATCGGAAAAAACTCTTCAAAATCTGATATAGCAAATCTAATAAGTTTTTCTCTTTTAGGGGTCATTTGTCCAATATAGTATTTAATCGGAAATGATTGAAAATGGTGATCTCTTGGAGAAATATGTATTTTATCAAGTTCTTTTTTTATGAATATATAATAATCACCCTCTTCTTTATCATAGCTATGATTCATTACAGGATTTTTTGGATTTTTATTATACAAATCCTGAAAACATCCTGCAGAGAAAATAATTGCTAAAATTATGATTATTGTATAATGTAAAATTTTCAAAGTTATTATTCTAATATTAATCCTTGTTTATCTATTATATAATTTTGGCTAAAATTATTATCCCAGTATTTTAACCCTCCAGCAGTATTGTAATATACTGCAAACTTATATTCGGGTATTTTGTTTTTAATAATATAACCAGTTGTTTTAAATTTCCAAACTTCAATTGAATTATTATAAAGTGTACCAGTATATTTTGCTTCACATTGATTCCATACATTATCATTATTAATTGAATAAGTTAACCCAACATTTTTTTCAAAACCAAGATTATAAACAATAATTTCACCTTCTAGAAAAGCTGTTGAAGATTCTATTTTAATTTCTGCTTTGTTTAAAGCTATATTACCCCCAACCATTCCAATAAAATAATTCTGATTATAATTATTATCCCAGATAGTTTCTTCATAAGTGGTAATATAATAAACAGCAAATTCAACTATACCTGGATTAAATTCATTAATTTCTTCATGCAGACCGTACATTTTATAGTTATTAAACTCTCTAATAGGTTTCAAGGCTTTAACACGCCAGTCACTATAATTTTGAAGCGCATAACGTATTCCTATATGCTCAAACTCATATTCATATTTAGCTTTAACATAAATATGATAGTTTTTTTTACTATTATTACTTTCTAGAGCAGAAATTTTTAATTTAATCACAATTAATTCATCCCTTGTAAACACTTTGAATACATTATATCAAAACTAAATGGACAAAATATTATTACATATGTATTAAATGAAACTCTTTTATTTTCTTTTGTCATAAATACAAAGTATTAACAGTATTAATACCTTTGTAATTTACACAGATAATTCTCTTCTCATATGTATTAACTTAATTTCAATATTATATGTGTTTATATAGACTTATACATAATATATATCAATACTCAAAACTAATAAGTAACAAATTAATAGTATATATTTCAGTTAAGTAACAAACTATAAGATAATATCATCATCTCCACCACGAGATATAATTATTTCACCAGTGGCTTCAAGAGCTCTAATAATTCCAATAATTTTTGTTTGCATTTCTTGAACATCTTTTGTTCTTACAGGGCCCATATATTCCATGTCATCCTTTAACATACCACCTGCACGTTCTGACATATTTTTAAATACCTTTTCTTTAACTTCTTCATTAGAACCTTTTAAAGCAAGTGATAGATCTTTTGTTTCAACTTCTCTAAGCATTCTTTGAATTGCCCTGTCATCTAATTGAACAATATCTTCAAATACAAACATTAATTCTCTAACACTTTCGGCTAATTCAGGGTTATTCTCTTCCAATGATTCCATAATGCCTTTTTCAGTTGCTCTATCAGATCTATTAAGTATGTTAGCCAGAACATCAACCCCACCTGCTTTAGAAAAGTCTTGAGAGACAAAAGATGAGAATTTATTTTCTAATATTCTTTCTACTTCAGAAACTATCTCTGGATTTGTTCGATCCATTGAAGCAATTTTTCTCGCAACCATTGCCTGCATCTTATGATTTAATGCGTTCATAACTGCTGCTGCTTTTTCTGGTCGGAGATAAGCTAATACCAATGCTACTAATTGGGGGTTTTCATTCTGGAAAGAAGTTGCTAATTGCGTTGGGTCTGTATCATTAAAAAACATAAACGGTGAACTTTGAAGAGATGCCATCATACGATCCAAAATTGCATCGGCTTTTTTTTCACCATAAGTTGATTCTAATAATTGTCTGGCATAATTTATGCCACCCTGTGAAAGCAATCCACTGGCTTG
>JBFMGH010000145.1:0-2819 GCA_040752795.1 Cyanobacteriota bacterium | reverse complement strand
GATTTATATTATTGAATTTTTGAGGTTATATTGCTTCATGTTTACCTGGAAGTTTATCTTGAAGTGGATTCTGTCATATCTGTTTCCCCAACAAAACTGTAAACACTTAAAAGTAAATCCATTTTCTCCATATGATAATTTTTGCCCAGATTGTGGAGAGAGAGTTTTAGCACAATGGTATATTTTAAAATGTGAAAATTGCCTTAAAAAAAGAAATGGCTATTATATATTTAATGAATACATACCGCATGAAAAATTTTGTAAGAGATGCGGGCACTCAAACTTTTATGTTGAAATAAAAGATGACATACAGGTATATGATTTTGCTTATGCCTCATATAAATTTATCATTACTAAAGAACTAAATTCTTTAAATAAAATTAAAAGTCGAACACAAGTATGGATAGAGCCAAACAATGACAAAGTTAATAATAAAATAACTCCTCAAATAAATGCCTTCCCATTAATACCAGTTACCGTTACCACCTAGTGTATCACCCTCCCCCAAACCTTAACCAGGCTTAAGTTAATCCTTAAGCTTTTTTTTGATAAATTCTACTTTCAGCAAAAAATGGTTTAAAAAATTTTTTATTCAGACAAGATAACTGTATTTAAAACTATTTGGTATATTTTTACTATTTTTAAATTATTATTATATGTTATTAAAATAATAAATTTTTCTTTCTAATTCTGATTTTTTAATATAATGAAAATGAATAATAAAAAAGAATTTAAAAATGTTTCAAGAAAATATTGATAAACTAACTGTCAAAGATGTTATGAAATCTGAGAAGATAATCTCAGTAAGATCCAATATGCTTGCCAGAGAAATCTCTGTACTATTTGCAGAAAACAATATCTCTGGAGCCCCTGTAGTAGATCAAGAGGATAATCTTGTTGGGGTAATAAGTGTATCAGATATTTCAAGAAGTGAAGCTATACTTGATTTAAAAGGTGTTCTGGAATTAATTTTTTTCAATGCTTCTGATGAAATTAAATCTCAAATAGATAATCACTTGTCTGAAAATTATTCTGAATTATCTTGCTCCGATATTATGACACCTAATCCCATTTTTGTAGAACCAGAGGATCCTTTAAGAGAAGCCATTAAGTTAATGGTGGAAAATAAAATTCATAGAGTCATAGTTGTTAAAGATAATAAAATTGCAGGAATTTTATCTATGACTGATATTATGAATTTACTAATTTATAAATAAAGATTTTTTATGTATTGTCTATAATAATTCTATTGTTTTTCTTATCAATAGTAACTGTAAACTTATCTAAGAAACTAAGACCCAATAGCCCTGTAACATTTGTTGCAGCGGGCAGGTCATGAACAGTTACTTCAACATTATTTGCTATTAATCCATTTATATTTATAGTTTTCAAAATAATTTTTGGAACTTTTATAATACCATTAGCTGTTTTTAATGTTACTTTAGGAGATGAATCAAGATCAAACCCCAGTTTTAATGCTGTAGCTTTAGAAATAGATGTATAGGTTGCACCAGTATCAAGAAGAAAATTAACGTATAAATCATTATTAATAAGTACTTTAGGGACTATAATAGCATTTTTGTTCTGATTAATTGGAATTACTACTTTTTTTGATGATGACTGAAGAACGCTGGTCATTGCTTTAGGATGTTTATCACTAATATAATTCTGTTTTGCAAGTGTTATTAATTCTAACCCTTTTTCGGATTTCTCGGCAGCTTCTGAACCAGGCGACAATGCTATTACTCGCCTATATTCATTCTCTGCGTCCAATATGTTTCCCTGTTGTACAAGGGTTATTGCCAGATAATATCTGTATCTTGCATTATCAGGATTGATTTTAATAGCTTGTTTGAATGAATATTCTGCCTGTTTGAAATTTGAATTTCTATAAGCAACAATACCATCTTCAAAAAAATCTGCTTTTGCTATTTGGAAATTAAATGCATAAATTACTAATATGGTGAGAATAACCAAAACTTTCTTCATTTTTTCCCCTTCAAAGCAGGTTTATTTTATCTCTATATTGTATCGTTAAAATTATCTTAAACTTAATTAAGGGTTTACAAATATCCTCTAATTGATGTAATTAATTTTCTGACTTAATTATTTTTATGAAGTTTTTTCTCCTCATCTTTGAAAAAGCTTTCAATAAATGAATAATCTATTAGTTTATCGGTGTTATTTGAATTATTAATAGCACCCGAAATATCATTGTCTTTATTATTGTTCTGGCTTGTTTTTACTATTACAATTTTTATTTCTCCGTCTGCATCCTTAATAAGTTGAAGAGACTTATTATAAGTACTACTAAATATAAGATCATGTTCATTGTTGTTATTAAATCCTGAATTATAGATGTTTTTTATATGATTATTTGAATAACTATATTCATTACTTCTTATAACCAGGTCATAAATATTTTTATTATAAGTGTTTTGAGTTATATTATTTTTATTATAATACTGTATATTTGAGCTTATTGAAGTATCGTATGTATTGTCTATCCTGTTATTAGGTATTATTACAGTATTATCTACCTCCTTAATGTTGTTATTAATTAATTCTATAACGGTATTATTGTAATTGTTATTGTTATTGTTATTGTTTAAAGGTGCTTTTAGTTGGATTGCTTTACTAATAATATTATTACTTGAATCAATAATATCTTCTAATTCAACTGGTAAAATTATTAATGTTCCATCGTTGATAGTTATGTCATAATTAGAAGCTGTATAATTTGATGTAATAGCATAATTGCCTGCATTACTAGCATTCGTGGCAGCTGTTGAAATACTTCCTGTTAATACTGTTTCATC
>JBFMGH010000144.1:0-8700 GCA_040752795.1 Cyanobacteriota bacterium | reverse complement strand
CTTCTTTTGAGAGCTATTATCTGAATTTACAGTGTGTAAATCCAGTATTTTTAAAATATGTCATTAGAAGAAGGTTTTACCTAAATGAAACAAATTCATGAATTAATCAGGTTAATATACTAATCCTTGAAAATAATTTATAGATTCCAGGTTATAGAGGCAGGGTGTTTTTACCTGCTGCGCAGGTAAAAACACCCTAGAATAAGTTAAAGCCATATATCGTTTACTTCCGTGGATTAGTATACCGGGGCAGAATAAGAAGTATTATGCCCATAAATATGCTACAGTATGCCTCAACATGCACAGAATATGTAACTGAATCTTATATTTTAGAAAATCAGTTATACTAAGGCCTTACACTTTAATTTAAAATAAGTATTAACAAGCTAAATTGTTTTAATTTGTTAATATTTAATTAATTAACAGAAGTATTAATTCTCTGAATAGAGCATAAAGCCGCATGTCTTACAATTGAATTCTGAGATTCAGCCGTTTTATTTAATATCTCCAATGATTCTTTACAGGGTATATTCCCCAATGCCCTTGTAGCAACCCAGTGAATTACATCATTATCAGACTTCAGTAAAATATCCTTTAAATATGGAACAGCCCTTCTGTTTTGTAGATTGCCAAGACTTTTTATTATAGTCATTTTAACATCTTCATCAGGATCATCCAGAGCATTAATAAGAGAAATAGCTGTTTCGTTATATTTTAATATTCCTAATGCTTTAGCACATGCTTTTCTTACATTCTTGTCAGAATCTTCTAAGCCTGAGCAAAGCACCTGAATATTTTGCCTGGTCCTGTGTTTTGCAAGTTGCTCAGCAGCAATAACTCTCACTCTTGGACTTGGGTCCGTCATTTTTTCTAAGAACATATAATAATGTTCTTGAGTTAATACCTTACCCAGGTATTTTAATGATAAAGCTCTGACATTTTCATCTTTATCTTTTAATAAAGTTATTAAAGCATCAGAAGATGCTTTAATTGGTATATTACCTATTATGTCTATTGCTTTTAAACGCAAACTTAATTCTTTATCAAACATAATAGTTTTTAATGCCGTTATAATATTTTCCAAATAGCTTTCATTAGAGCCAACCGTAATAATTAACTTTTCTAATACATTTAATGAAGCTGCTCTTACATTAACATCAACGTCATTTGAAAGTTTAATTAAATAATTAATACTTTCTGGCATAGCCATAGCATTTATACCAGATATTGCAGCCAGTTTAATATTAGTATCTTT
Source organism: Cyanobacteriota bacterium (assembly GCA_040752795.1). GTDB lineage: Bacteria > Cyanobacteriota > Vampirovibrionia > JBFMGH01 > JBFMGH01 > JBFMGH01. Next base: position 7,445 of record JBFMGH010000144.1, on the reverse strand, counting down.
TACAGTTACAGCAAGCTCAAAAATCTTTAATAATTTTTCAATCATTTTTGTTTGTTTAGAATTCTCACAAAGCTCTTTTAAATAAATAACTGTTGCAGATGGGTCTTCTCCTGCCAGTACTTGTTTATGAACTATACTGAGAAGTTTCAGAAGATTTAAAAGAGTTGAATTATAATATTCACTATTTTTATATTGTTTTATTAAAAACTCTTTTATCATATCGTGTGTATAATAATAACCTTCACCGGTTGAAGAGGTTAAAAAACCGTAATTAACAAATTCTTGAAAAATTTCTGTACAACTTGATTCATTTATACCGGTCGCTTTAGAAATCTTAAATATTGAAAATGGTTCATCACAATAAATAAAAGTTTTAGCAATAATATCAACAAACTCAGGGTTTCCTGAAAAATTTGAACATAAAAGACTAAATTGTGATTTTAATATCTCAGTAACATTTCCAGGCAAAAATTGATTCAGAAACCCTTCATCAATTTTTTTAATGTTTACTGTTTTAGCTGCAATATTTACAAAACCAACACACCTGTCAATCCAGAAAGGACTACCTTCACAATAATCAGAACAATAATTAACAATATTACCGGAAATATTAATTTTATTTGATTCTAATGTATTATGAACTAACCTTAAAGACTGCTCTTTCTCTAAAGGACTAAATAATAATTTGTTAGTAAAATTAGTATAAAGATTACCTCCCAAAACTTTACTTTGCTGCTCAGTGTTGCAGGCAACTATTATCATTATATACAGGTCCATTTTTTTATTTAATTCTTCTAAAATATCACTGAGAAAGTTTTTAAGGCTTTCTCTATTTTCATTATTAAGATGCACTACATTATCTAATGCGTCAATAGCTATAATAAAAGCAGTATTTTTCTGTTTAATATGGTTATTAATATAATACAAAAGCCTTAGTAACTGATCTTTATAAAAATCATCGGGTATCTCAGAACTATTCAGAGAATCATTTTCTGTTCTGGCCAGAGAACGGGTAGCACTAAAAACCTCATCAGCCGGGTTAGTAAAATTAGATGCAATTATAATCCACGGATCCATCAACAACTCTGATAACACATCTATACTGCCATCCAGCTCAGGTTTTATTCTAGAGAATAACTTCATGGAGCTTTTTATAGATTTTGATATATGCTCTGAAGTTATATTAGGAGTTACAGAAGATTGTAATTTAACAATATTCAATGCGTTTTTCAGGTCACTTTCTTTCCAGTTAAGTTTTTCATCATAAATGCTATTAATTTTAAGCAAAATATTATTAATTATTTCCTCACATTCTTGCTCTAAAGCAAAAACAATTGCCTGATAAAATTCTTTAACTGTTGAAAAATTAAAACTTTTTAAATAAATACTCTGGCAATTAAAACTCCTGGTTTTATCTATAAATTCATTCAATAAACAGGTTTTTCCTATTCCGTTATCACCAGATAACAAAACTGTCTTGGGCTGGCCATTTTTTATTTGGGGTAATTGTTTAGATAAATACTCAAGCTCTTTTGGCCTTAGAGATTCTAAATTCTGATTAGCTATAATCTGACACCTCTTTAAAGACTTTTGTAAACATATTCAATTTTATATATTATTTTCAACTCTATCAAATTTATTAAATATATTAACTTTAGTAATAAACTAAAATTATTTTTTAATTATTCTTAAGAATAATTTTTATTATCATTAATAGAAATTTCTTAAAATCACAAACGGAATCAAAATAATCTAAGATATTTTTCTTCACTCTCGTTCAGCCTTACTTATAAGAATAAAAAATCTTTTCAATCTTCTATATTTCCTAATATCAGAAAATATATTGAAAAAATTTACCAACTTTACCTAATGTAAAATAAAAGAAATAATACTATAATGTAATTGAGGGTAGTCAGCAAACACTTGGCAGTTATACTTAGATTTACGTTCTTAAGATAAGGTAGAAGTTGTATGTGTGCAAACGAATTGTATAAAGTTCATCATCGACTTGGCAATTTAAACTATCGTAAATCAGATTTTTCTAAAGCAATAGAATGTTATCAAAAGGCGTTAGATCTATTCACACAAGATTACAAAGTTTATTATGATCTGGCTTCAGCATATTACTCCACAAAAGAATTTGAATTATCCATAATCAATTATAAAGAAGCTCTTAGCCTTAAACCAAACGACCTTTATTCTAAAAATGGTCTTGCTGTTTCATATTTAGCTATTAAAAATTTCGAAGAAGCTAGAGAACTTGCAGAAGAAATAATGGAAGTTGATAAACGTCTGGCTAAAAAAATTCTTGATCAAATTGAAAATCAAGGCTAGCTGAAAAAGAATTATTTTAGGTGTAAAATATTTTTTAAAACCAAGTAATGGAAAGTTGGCTGGTTAATAATGCAAAAAAATACGTATTTTGATAATGTATTAGATAAAATCTATGAACTTCCTCTATGGGTTAAACAGGCCATTTATGCAGAATTAAAAGAGCATATTCAATCACGCAGCCCTATCTGTGCACTTGATACAATAAGCAAACACAATTTAATTCAACTCTATACACCATTTATAACCCAGGCAGGGATCAAAGTTCTCTCAAAAGATGATACTTCTTTAATTATAGATAAATCTAAAATCACCAATGAAGTAATTTCTTTACTAACTAATGCAAAAAATAAACTCCGAATTATAGACATTTGCCAGAAAAACACCTGGACACTTTCTCAGGCATGTAAAACTATCACTGATTGCATTGACCTAAACTTAATTGAACCTATCGCCTCTAATAGCCTCTCAAGCACTATATATTTTATTGCAGGTAAAATTAGAATAGGAGAATTTCTTGTCAGAACTGGCAAAATTTCTGTTGAACAGCTTGATATGGCTTTATATTCTCAGAAATATACTGAAGATAGTATGGGTGAAAGAATTTATCTCGCTCAAATTCTTTTGAATCTTGGTTATATTTCTCCTAGAGATTATGAAAATATTATATTTCTTAAAGACTACGGTAATGAACTTTATACTGAAGCATTTAATGAAAATATTTCAGAGATGACTAATAATGTTGATAATCTCAAACAAGAAGTTATTAGCCTTAGAAATGAAAGACTTAAGCTAAGAAAAAGCATCTCACAATCTTCTGAAGATGCTAAAACCATTGCTTCTTTACTAACAAAAATAGATACCCTTAAAAAATCACTCAAAACTTTTGAAACTGAAAACGACAATGCCAAAAGAGATTTGAATCTATATTTAGACGAATTAGTTGCCCTTTCACAAGAAAATATTGAACTTAAAGAACAACTTGAAAATATATCAAATTAGCTGTGGAGTTAGCTATGTCACTTTTAATGGAAACTGTATCAAAATCACCCTTAAACGATATCGCAAATAAAGTCATCAACAAAAAAAGAATCACCTTTGATGACGCTTTGAGATTATATGAATCTCCTGATATCCTCCTCATAGGGGCAATTGCAGACCTTGCAAGAAAAACACGTGCAAAAAAAGAACATATGGATTTTGCCTACTTTATACATAATCACCATCTAAATATAACTAATATTTGTAAAGGCAATTGCAAATTTTGTGCTTATAGAAAAGAAGAGGCTGCCCCAGATGCTTTCTTTCTGGAAATAAAGCAGATTGAAGATTATTTAACTAACAATGTTTTACCAGATATAAAAGAACTTCATATTGTTTCAGCTATAAATAAAAAAGCTAATTTAAAATATTATATTGACTTATTTGATGTCTGTAAAAAAATCTTGCCAGAAACTCACATTCAGGGCCTCACTGCTGTAGAAATTGACTACCTGTCAAATCTGGAAAAAACTTCTCCTGAAGAAATTCTAACTGTTCTAACAAGTGCAGGCCTGGGTTCATTGCCTGGTGGCGGTGCGGAAATTTTTCATCCTACAATAAGATCAAATGTTTGCCCGGATAAAATTTCTTCTGATCGCTGGCTGCAAATTATGGAAATAGCCCACAAATTACACATTAAATCCAATGCAACTATGCTTACTGGCATCGGTGAAACTTATTTTCATCGTGTCGATCATATGGATAGAATCAGAACCCTGCAGGATAACACCAATGGATTTATGACTTTTATTCCGCTTGTTTGCCATTATGAAAACACCAATCTTAATATTCCTGAAAATAACACTGGCATTGATAATCTTAAAGACCTGGCTATATCAAGAATATATCTCGATAACATTCCACATATAAAATCGTTCTGGATACAACTTGGTATCAAGCTGGCTCAAATTTCTCTGGCTTTTGGTGTTGATGACCTTGATGGCACAGTTGTTAAAGAAAAAATTTCCAGTGCTGCAGGGGCCAATTCTAATCATCAGGTAACCAGAGATCTACTTATTAATCTGATTAAAAATGCTTCCAGAATACCAGTTGAAAGAGATACAGTTTATAATATTATAGAGATTTTCTAATGACTTCTAATACCTTATACAAAGATTACTTTGTTCCAACTCAATCAAACTTTATTCCATCCAAAACAATTATTTTAGGCAAATATAATTTTATTAACTGCTTACCTTTGAATCTTCCGCTAGAAGATATACCTGAAAAAATTATTCAGCCAGTCTTCGGAGTCCCTAATGTTATTAATAAACTTTTATATGATGGGATCATTAACATTGGGCCAATATCTTCATATGATTACCTGAAAAATAAAGAAAAATATGCGCTTCTTAAAGATATCTCTATTAGCTCTCAAAAAACTGTTGGCAGTGTTATTTTATTCAGTAATATTCCTTTAGAAGATCTGGCAAACAAAACTATTGCTGTTGCACACACTTCTTCAACTTCAATAAGGCTTCTTAATTTACTGATTAAAATTAAAACAAAACAGTCAGCTAAATTAGTCACCCACTACTATGAACAGGGTTTGCAATCACTCTTAAACCTTTTTGATGCAATACTTTATATTGGTGACCCTGCCTTAAATGCCACATATAAAGAGAATAACAATAACAATATTATTATTTATGATCTGGCTGAAGAATGGTATAAAATTACAAACATGCCTATGGTTTTTGGAATCTGGGTTGCATACAAAGATTGGGCTGTTAAAAACCCTGAAGCATTAGAATTTATCAACCATTGTTTGTCTAAATCAAAAGAACTCAGTTTCAATTTGCTGTTTAACGATCTAATAGAGAATGCTAGCAGGTCTGTAAATTTACCTAATGAAATATTGGTTAACTATTATAAAAATCAACTCTCTTATGACTTTTCAGATATTCAAAAGCAAGCTTTGGAGCAATTTCATTGCCAATTATCAGAAAATGACCTACTATAATTTTTAACGAATCAAACATGATAATAATAGTTACTATTATTACTAAGAACACTGGATTTAATTTAACTGATATTATTTTTTATTCTTACAAACATAACAGGAAAACCATATGAAGAAATACCTCCTAAGCATACTTCTTATAACATTAGTCACAATTATATTTCTAACCATACCTGGTTGTAATTATCTTGAATCTCGTTTACCAATTCTAAAAAAACAACTAACGCCAGTTGAACTATATCATAAAGCCTGGACAATCATTAAAAATGAGTATTATGATCCATCACGTACTGGTGATGAATGGAATTACTGGGAACATAGATATGATGATGTATTATTAACCAACGATGATGCCTATATAGCAATTCAAACAATGATAGAAAGCCTTAATGACAGATATACTAGATTATTAACACCAGATAAGTTTGCTGAACAGGATATAGATATTGAAGCTAAAATATCTGGTATTGGTATTCAAATAGCTCAGAAAGATGACAAAATTATTGTAGTATCTGTATTAGAAGACACCCCTGCATATAGCGTTGGTTTGAAAAGCAACGATATAATAACTCAGGTTGATCAAACATCAACTAAAGGTCTTGATCTCAAAGACGTTGCTGATCTTATCAGAGGGGAAATTGGTACTTACGTTAATTTAGTTATATCAAGAAATAATAAAAAACAACTTTTCAGGGTCAAAAGAGATGAAATAAGAATTAAAGCTCTAACTCAAGAAATGCTGGACGATAATATTAGCTATATTCGTTTAAGTAGTTTTATTAGCCAGAATGCTGGCGCAGAAATGGAGGAAGCAATTTTAAATGCCAACTCTGCTGATGCTTATATCATTGATTTAAGAAATAATCACGGTGGTCTTCTTCCTAATGCAATTTCTATCGCTAATATATTTATTGATAGAGGCGCAATAATTGTTAGTATTGTTGATAAAAAAGGTAGAAAACAAGATTATCACTCTGTTGTAAAATCATTAACAGATAAACCTCTAGTAATTTTAATTAATGGTGCCAGTGCATCAGCATCTGAAATTTTAAGTGGTGCTTTGAAAGACCACCATAGAGCAATATTAGTAGGAGAAAAAACCTTTGGTAAAGGTATGGTTCAAAAGATTTTCGACCTGCCTGACGGTTCCGGATTGAATGTTACTGTTTCTAAATATCTTACTCCCAATGGTACTGACATTGATCATGTTGGAATAATACCTGATATTGAAGTTGAAATGACAATTGACGATTTTAAAAACAATAAAGACCTGCAACTTGAAATAGCCAAAAATATTGCAAAGAAAGCCATTAAAGAAAAGAAACAACTAAGCAAAAAATGAGCACACAAGGAAAAATTGTAACTTATACTTGCTTTTTCAGTATAATAATACTCTTTTTGTATCTTGGTTATAGCAGTATAAGCAATATAAAACCTGCTAAAGTTGATCCTGAAACTCTACATCTGGCCAGATTAATAGATAGTGGGAAACAAATAAATATTTTGGCCCTGCAGTTATATGAGACAATAGATAAATCAAAAGATAAAAACCCCTATAAAATTGTTAATATCAAAGATAGTAAAGGTAACATCGAAGAATTAACCCATCAAGACATTGTTTATAACCAAATAGATAAAATTCAACGATTAACTGAAGGCAAACGAGTTCTTATTGAAAGATTTGAAGACAAAGAATTTTCAAATAAATACAAAGATGCCGTAATAATTTATTATAAGGCCGCAGATACAGTTATTGATGTTTGTGAAGATATACTGAATGAACTTGATGAAAACGAATTATCCTCTCAACTATTGCCAGATTATGCTAATTATAATATTAAACTGGGCAACAATGGTTCAAAGATAACAAATTATATTTTAAAGGCTAATAAAAGTTTAAAAAAATAAACTGACTGATTTATTTCAGTTAAACAACCCTTATTTGTTGCTAAATTACTGCAAAACAAGTAAATAATTCGTCTGCAAATGAATAAAACTTAAATTAGATTTAAAGGTTTTTCTGTTATAAAATAGCCGAGAAAAGAAAACAATTATTTTTCCACTGTAAAACCTAAATTGCTTTTTTTCTGTTTTTTAAAATTTTGGAGGA
>JBFMGH010000143.1:0-3809 GCA_040752795.1 Cyanobacteriota bacterium | reverse complement strand
TGATTTTACTTCGAATAAAGATGAAATTATAAACTCAAGAAAAAAAGTTAGAAAGTGGTTGTATGATGAGGAATATAGTATCAAATATTTAATTAACCTTCTAAAAAGAATAAAAACAGAAAAATATGGTGAAAAACAATTTTTAACTGATCGTGAAATGAGCGAAATTGCAAAGCAATACAATCCTAGTAGTATTAAGTATACACAACAACCATATTTTGAAAGTTTTAAAGAAAAATTGCCTATTGTACGTAAATGGATGAAATAATCCAATTACTTTTTTGTTGTTTTTGGTTGATTAATAGATAATAAACAATAATGAATTAGTTGTACTAATGAAGTTGGTACAAAAAGCATTAGTGCAACTAGAAATAATGTTATATTAGGAGTTTTAGTATCAAAATAAAATAATATGAATAGAAATATTACTGAAATTATGAATGGATGAAATGTAAAAGTTTTTCTAGAAAAAAGTAGAATGTAGATACCGGGAATTCCAAATGCAAAGGTGCTAAAGCATACAATAGTAAATAATTCTTCTTCTAAATAATAATTAATGGAAAATAAATTAATTAAACATGATGTTATAAATAAGAAACAAGCTAATAAAGCAATTATAATAATTATTGTTAAAGAATATTGGATAGCTGTTTTAAGCAAATAAACCGGTATAAACAACCAGAATTTGTTTTCTTTGAGGTCATTTTCAAAGTTTTGATATTTATCAAGTATTTGAGTTATTGAAGCCATAAACCCATTATGACAGAAAACGATTGATTTGTGCGGGCCATATTTTCAATTTTAGGCCCCCTTGTCATTAATTATAATGCGGTTTTAATAAAAGCCTTTGATAACAGCAAAGTTTAATGTGGGTTTATGAAATTTATTTTTAATATGCTGATGCGCTGACAAAGGTTAACAAAGCACCTGCGGAGCAGACCCCAGAAGATCAAGATACATTAGAACTTGCCAGGCGCTTGTTGTCAGTTTATGTTGCTGAAAAAAACGCAGGGCTGGTAAGTAAAGAGGTGTTGAAGAATGCCGGTAGAAAGTAATGACATTGCTTCTCAAAAAAAATAAATAAGAAAAGGACGCTTTTTTAAAAAGCGCCCTTCAAGCTGTTCTCTGTTTATGAGCCGGTAACTAGAAAGGTGTGGTCGGTATTATACCTCTGTGATCTATAGAACTTTGAGGGGTATTTCTAATAGAACCAATAGATGGCCCGACAGGTTCAGCTGACATAGTTGTTTCAGAATTATCTCTTATTAATTCATTGCCTATATTAGCTGCCATGTTAATTATATTATGTTTTATGCTTATCATATGTCTTTTAGGAGCTATAATATGCCTATATCCTGGTGATAACTGGGCTCCATATATAACATTAACAGCTTTTTGTTTTATTTCTGCGTTAGCTGGAATGTCAGTTTTATAATCTATAATCATTTTTGCTTTTTTAATTTGATTTCCGGGAGAATTCGTAATAAATGAAGCTTTCATTAAAACTGATCCGGTTTTAACACCTCTTTGAGGAGGTACTATATTAGCTTTTTGTGCAACATCACCAAGATGATGTGCTTTAAAATCAGCTTTAGCTTTTAAATTGCCACTGCCCAATTTGTAGGGATAATATACAAAATGCCTGTAGCCAACTTGCAAAAGAGCATTGTCAGCTTGTACTTCAGGAGATTTCAACTGCATTTTATTATTAAAACCTTTTAAAGGAACAAATGGACTAACTGAAACGTTACCTTTATTGTCTATCATCTCTTTTATAATTGGCTTAACAGGGCCGGTAGTAACTATTCCAAGAGGATTTGAGTCGCCTACTGGCTTAACAGGGCCGGTGGTAACTATTCCAAGAGGATTTGAGTCGCCTACTGGTTTAATAGGGCCGGTGGTAACTATTCCAAGAGGATTTGAGTCGCCTACTGGCTTAACAGGGCCGGTAGTAACTATTCCAAGAGGATTTGAGTCGCCTACTGGTTTAATAGGGCCGGTAGTAACTATTCCAAGAGGATTTGAGTCGCCTACTGGTTTAATAGGGCCGGTAGTAACTATTCCAAGAGGATTTGAGTCACCTACTGGCTTAACAGGGCCGGTAGTAACTATTCCAAGAGGGTTATTGTCAGAATTTACATGAGGAAGTGGCCCAACATCGGGGTCAATATAACCTACTGGATTTAATGGACCTGTAGTAATAATGCCTCTTTCTGAGGTTTGATTTTGTTCAGCAGGTTTAACAGGATTAACAGGTACAATACCTTGAAAATTCTCTTGAATATTTTCTTTTGTAGGTAGTGGTGGTATTGGTGAACCACCAGCTACTTTATCGTTACCGATTAATTCATTTTTGTCTTTTAAAATTACCGGGCCTACATAAGGATCATCAATGTTTAATACCGAACCAATGATGATTTCACCATCTTTTTCAGTGATAATATCATTTGCTATTTCTATGTTGTCAGTATTAACCCCTTTGATGAGTTGTTTTTTATTGTTATCATTAAAATCATTTTTAATATTTTGTTTTTCATCAAGGGTGCTATCATCAACAAAGTTGATTATGCCATTGATTTCAATTTTAACGTCAGGGTTGTTAGGTGCAGTTCCATTTAAAACAGCACTAACAGCGTCAGGGTTGGGGTTGCCCGGGCTGTCGAAAAACTTGTCTATGAAGTCTTTAGTTGGTGTAACGTTTGTTAAAGAGCCGACATTAACTTCACCAGTTGTGCCTACAAATATGCCGTTAGGGTTAACCAGGAAAACGTTTCCGCCAATATTACCGCCCTTTATGGAGTTAAGGGTTCCATTAATATGTGTTGCTTCGTCTTTAATCACATTTATCAGATTATTAGCCTGATCAGGAATAATTAAGTTTACTACATTGCCTTTATCTACGTTAAATTTACTGAAAGAGTTAAAGGCATTATTTCCTTTTACGGTTGCTGTTGTGACATCTGTGACATTTCCGTAAGAATGCAGGTTGGTATCTGTATAACCGTTTGGTGTTATTTGTTGTGCGTTAACCGGTAATACTGAAATAGTAAAAGATAACGCAAATAAAGAAAGAGAACTTAAACAGATACTCCTAATATCCATGACATGATATCTCATTTTTTTAGCTCCTATTTCTAATATCACACACTGACGATTCGTAAGATGTTTTTTATAGGGATCCTCATCTACAGTTATATTGATTATAAAAATACTTGCAATGATTTTGCTGTGTTTTCTATCACATTTATAAAAGGTTTATTAATTTAACAAATACCTTGTTTTAGCTAAAAAATAGGTATTTTTAGCTTTATATAAGAGATTAGTTCCATAATAAATAGCATATTAATAATTTAATCTTTAAGGAGGCTTAATAATGAACTTAAATCAAAAAGCTTCAGCTTTAGAGTCAATGATAAAAACAACAGGCTGGAAAGTATTAAAAGATTATTTAGAAAAAAATTCTACTCCTGTTATTATTCCTATTGATAGTCTTGATTCAGCGATTAAGCAGGCCTATAAAAATGGTGTATGCCAGGGGCATAGAGAAGTGTTAGATTTTATAAAAATTACTATTGAAGCAGCTAAAAGAAATAAAGATATTTTTAGTTTAAATAATCCTTATAAGCCTCATATATAAATATAGTTTATTAAATAAATAAAATAATTATTTAATCAGGAGGTAACAGAATATGAAAGTATACAAATATTATTTGAAGGTTACCAATCCTCAAAAAGGTACATATCATTTTATAAGTACTTTATGCAATGAACTATGTTTGAAATTTGAAGAATACTGGCAAAAACGAGAT
>JBFMGH010000142.1:2087-7538 GCA_040752795.1 Cyanobacteriota bacterium | reverse complement strand
CAAGGTTTCTATAGACAGTTCCAAGACTTATTCTTGGCATATGTTTTCTAACAGCTTCATAAAGCTCATCAGCGGTGGGATGCCACCGCATTTTTTTTAGTTCTTCAAGAATAATCTGTCTTTGGGGGGTCAGTATAAATTTGCTATTTTTTTCCAAAATTATACCTCAATTGATAATAGTTATTATTATCAATACTAAACCTCTTATTCTAAAAAGTCAAATCTAATTTTTTTATACTTTCAGAAATTATTTACTTATAAAGGTATTACACTAATCCACAAAAATTAACGATATATGGTATTAAATTATTCTTGGGTGTTTATACTTGAGCTGCAAGTAAGAAAACACCCTACAACCTCCTTGCTGATTTTTGATTTGTGTGTAATCCGGGTTTAAAGTCTTTAAATTTTCTAAAGTTAATGTCAGACAAAAATAAAAAGAAGCATTGCTATATATTTTTCCACTCCGGAATGCAATGCTTCACAAATCAACATCTGGTTATTGAAGTGTGAGTTATTTGAACAGTTTAACTCTCAGATATTAAAACATAATTTTATAGAACAATATTATTTAACAGATTATCTTAACCTGAAAAATGCCTGTTATGAATAAATTAGTTCTCTCGTATTCTATCAGAATAAATGCTATTGCCCTTAATATCATTATCGGATTTTGTTAATAAATTTAGATACCAGATAATACTTATATTCTTATGTGAAATTACTTAATTTTTAATATTTTTATCAGTTTATTATGACAATCCACTAAAGAAACTAAATATGGACTAAATTTAATATAGGGTGTTTTTCGTTGCTACACAAGGAAAACACCCTGACAACAATTCTCTGGAATCCATCATTACTTTCAATGAATAGTATAAAATAAATATTCTTCAGAAAAAAAGCGTAATCCATAACTTTATTTGTATTAAAAATAATTATAATAATCAAAAAAAGTAAACAATATATAGTTTTAAGCCCTCAATAACCTGTAATCTGTAGATAATTTTTAAAGTTTAGTATAAATAAAAAGAAAAAACACCCTCTATCTTCTTAAAAGCTTTGTTATCTATAATAACAGTGTGTTAATAGATTGTATTTTAAACCTGCCAGTAGAAGCATTTTTTATGTAAATTTTACAAATTTACTAAGAATTCAGGTTAAAATTTGCAGGGTTAATTGAATAGCCAGAATTCTTGTGATAATTTTTAAGTATGTTTACCGGAATTATTGAAGAAATTGGAAAAATAAATAAAATTGAACCAGTAACTAATGGTATAAAGCTTACTGTTATTGCTAATATTGTTCTACAGGGTCTTAAACTCGGTGATAGCATATCAATTAATGGTGCCTGCCAGACTGTGATAAGCTTCTCCGATAGTTATTTTACTGTTGAAGTATCACCTGAAACCCTTAATGTAACAACTTTTAAATACCTGAAATTAGGTGATAATGTCAATCTTGAAAGGGCGCTAAAACTTAGTGACCGCCTCGGTGGCCATTTGGTCAATGGACATGTTGACTCTGTTGGTGAACTGATAGATATTAAAAATGACGGATTTTCTAAAATTATTAGCTTTAAAGCTCCGGAGGAAGTTGCTAAATACCTTGTCTATAAAGGTTCTGTATGCATTGATGGCATTAGCCTCACTATCGCTGATCTAAAATTAAATGGGAAAGAATTTTCTGTTGCTGTTATACCTCACACTCTTCAAAATACAACTTTATTATCAAAAAAATCCGGTCAAAAGGTTAATTTAGAAGTTGATATAATAGCTAAATATGTTGAAAAACTACTCAAAAACAGTAATAATGAATATTCATCTGCTTCTAATATTACATATAACTATTTAATAGAACATGGTTTTGCCTGATTTATAGGAGGAAGGTTATGAAAGTTATTGATCATCAAAATGTCCCTGCAGTAGATGTTAATGTTGAAGGTGCTAAAGCTGCAAAAATTAGAAAAATTCTCACTCCAAACGAGGGCACCCCTAATTTTGCCATGAGAATTTTTGAACTCGATATACACGGTTGCACACCTTATCACACTCACGAATGGGAACACGAAATCTTTGTTCTTAGTGGTAAAGGCTTATTAATTAATGAACATGGTGATAAAATTGATCTCTACCCCGGTGTTGCCGCATTAATACCTCCAAATGAGAAACACCAGTTCCAAAATGCTTCATCGGAAACTTTTAAATTTATGTGCCTCGTTCCTAATGATTATGCCTAGACTTTTTTTACTGATAGTTGAATATTATCTGTGTTAGTTTAAAATATTACTGGAACCTCTGGTTATTTTATAATCATTGATTCTGGCAAAAATAATCACTGGATCAACCCCTGGCATAAAAGGTTTTTAACCTCTAGCCTTGTTTGAAAAACTTTTATTTACTTACAACCTTATAACAAATCTATTTAAAGGAATTTAATATGACTATTGAGCCAGCTCCAAATCTAAGAAAAAAACTTAAATCCATTAAGGCTGATGATATACCGGATGTTTTCGATACTATTGAAGAAGCTATCGAGGATATTAAATCAGGCAAAATGGTTATAGTCGCAGATGACGAAGATCGAGAAAATGAAGGCGACCTTGTTTGTGCTGCCGAAATGATTACACCTGAAATTATTAACTTTATGACCAAATATGGCCGGGGATTAATTTGTCTTGCTATGAGTGAAGAACTTATTAATAAACTTGAACTGCCACAAATGGTTGAACATAATACCGAAGGTCAAAAAACGGCCTTTACTATTAGTGTTGATGCTGCGACAAAATTTGGTGTTACTACTGGTATTTCTGCTTCTGATAGAGCTAAAACAATTCAAATAGCTATTGCGCCTGATGCTAAACCTTCAGATCTTAGAAAACCAGGACATGTTTTTCCTTTAAAAGCTAGAGATGGTGGTGTTCTGCAAAGAGTTGGCCAGACTGAGGCCAGTGTTGACCTTGCAAGGCTGGCCGGTTTAATACCTGCTGGCGTTATATGTGAAATCCTCAACGAAGACGGCACTATGGCAAGAAGAAAAGACCTCGCTAAAATTGCTCAAACTCATAACATTAAATTTATTACTGTCGCCCAGCTTATTAGCTATAGACTTAAACATGAACGACTTATATCAAGAGAAATTGAAGCTCACCTGCCATCTGCTTTTGGTGACTTTACTATTGTTGGCTATAGAAGCTTGCTTGATGACTCTGAACACGTTGCTCTTGTTAAAGGCATTGATCTAATTGGCTTTACTGACAAAATTCCTGTAGTTCGTATGCATTCTGAATGTTTAACTGGTGATATTTTTCATAGCTTGAGATGTGATTGTGGCTCTCAAATGCAGAAGGCTCTGGAATATATTGATAATTATGGCTACGGTGCTCTGGTTTATTTAAGAATGCATGAAGGTAGAGGTATTGGCCTAATAAATAAATTAAAAGCCTATAGCCTTCAAGAAGCTGGCCAGGACACTGTTGAAGCTAATATATCTCTGGGTTTTGCTCCTGATCTTAGAGATTATGGTGTTGGAGCCCAAATTTTGCTTGACCTGGGTATTAAAAAATTTAAACTTATTACCAATAATCCTCGGAAAATTGTTGGCTTGCAGGGCTATGACCTGGAAATTAAAGATAGAATTAAACTGCCTTCTGATTTTACTGACCAGAATTGTAAATACCTGCAAACCAAAAGAGATAAAATGCAACATATGATTGATTAGGAGTTTATAATGGCTAATGTTTATAACGGTGATTTAGTCGCCCATGACCTTAGATTTGCTATTGTTATTGGAAGATTTAATGAATTTATCAGCTCAAAGTTACTCAATGGATGTATAGACACTCTCACCAGACACGGTGTTAAAGATAATGATATTGATATATTCTGGACACCAGGATCTTTTGAGATACCACTGGTAGCACAAAAATTAGCACATCTTAATAAATATAATGCTATTATTTGTTTGGGTGCTATTATAAGGGGTTCTACTCCGCATTTTGATTATGTTGCTGCTGAGTTATCTAAAGGTATTGCTAATGTAATGCTTCAAAACTCTTTACCAGTTATATTTGGTGTTATTACAACTGAAAATATTGAACAAGCTATTGAGCGTGCTGGTACAAAATCTGGAAACAAGGGTTCAGATGCAGCTCTGGCCGCTATTGAAATGGCTAACCTGACTAATAAAATTGCTACTCTTAATACATATCCTGATACTACGCTACAGGGTTCTATTACTAATACCCCTATCAGCACAACTGATTTACCTTTTTCATAGCACTTATATCGTGTTTAGAAATTGTTTTATTTTAATAATGTGTTAACGAATGAATGTTTTTTAACCCTAAAAAAAGCTTAAGAGCGCCCTTCAACGCTTTTGAAAATAACCAATTATTATCTATATACTTAACAGCCTGGTTAATCATAATTGTTAAGGACTTTATATTGATAGCAGGATTATATGGTTCTGGTATTTTAACTTCGGCTATTGATATGAATTATAATTTTAGTTCTGCAACAATTGATCAAACTATTCCTTTGCTTGTATCGGCTTTTAAAATATTTGTGTCTATTATATTTATAGTTTTTTTATCTTTTCTGGTTGGCTTCATAATTGAGACAGCTAATATGGAAATACAAAAAGTTTCTTTTAATATGCCGTTATGGGAAGATAACTTTGCCAGATTTTTCACAAGGGGTGTCTTTTTTATAATTATATTTATTGGTTATTCAATTCCTGTCTGGTTAATCATTAAAGCCCCTGATATTATAGCACATAGCACAGTAGATCTATTACCATATATAAGCAATAATATAGCCAATTTTAACTTTAAGTTTCCTGTGCCGATCTTAATAATTACACTGTTATTCTATTTGTTTTATATGCCTGTGGTTTCTGTTATTTATGCCGAGGAAGATAGTATTCTGGCAGCTTTTAATATACCTAAAGTAGTTTTAAGAATCTATAGTTGTTTACCATATTTCCTGGCCAGTATGGTATTTACTATTTTATACATACTTATAGCCCTTTTGATTTGTGTTATTATTTCTATTACATGTTTTGGTGTACTAATTATTCCTTTGATAATAGAATTTATTATACCAATTATTATTCTCAACCTTTATTCTCAGGCTTATAAGAGAAGTTAATGCTTGCTATACCAATCAACTAATGTAAACGATATATGGTTTAAATTATTCCAGGGGGTTTTGTTACACAATAATAGTTCTTTTTTTGGATTGACATTTTAGTTAATAGACATAACCCAACACTTCACAAATCAGGAATCAGCGAGAAGGTTTCTCTCTTCTTCTGAGAACTATCATCTGAATTATACTTATCCTTGAAAGTAATCTATAGATTCCAGATTATAGAGGCAGGGTGTTTTTTTCTGGGCCCCCGGCAAAAAAACCCAAAAAAAAAATAAAAAAAAAAATAAATTAAATAAGT
>JBFMGH010000142.1:0-2077 GCA_040752795.1 Cyanobacteriota bacterium | reverse complement strand
ATAAAATTTATTTTCATTTTTTTGTGGGGGGTGTTTTTTCCCCCCCCCCACCCCCACAAAACACCCTATAATAATTTAAAACCATATATCGTTTAATTCCGTGGATTGGTATAACCTGGATAAGTCTTTAATACTCATTATATTTGTTAATAATTGTAAAAACTGGTTAAAAACTAAACAACTTAAAGACATAAATTGTTTTTATGTAAATAGAGGACTTTAAACTCGGGTTATTCTTTCATAGGTAATATTTAAAGCGCATCGCTAGAATAAGGTTTAGTTATGACAAACATTAATACCAGCTATTATAATTCTGCAAATAATGCTTTAAACCAGTTAGAACAGGGCAATAATCAGCAATTTGAAAACTGGTTTTATGATTTTGTAGGCCAGCAAACTCAGGGTATTTCTGACACGACCCCTAATTATAATGGTGGTGGCTCTTATTATGATCAGCTTTGTGGCATGGGCCTTACTTCAGGCGTTATTGGTAATATGAATCTGAATCAATATTCTCCTGCTGATTATAACTATGCAATGCCTTCTTATAATGGTGGGGGCTCATATTATGATCAACTTTGTAGTATGGGTTTAACTTCCAATGTTATTGGTAATATGAATATGAATCAGTATTCTCCTACAGATTATAATTATGAGTTACCAACTTATGGTGGTGGTGGTTCATATTATGATCAACTCTGCAGTATGAATCTGGTCAACAAAACATTACACGGTAACGCTTAAAATACATAGTATAATTTGCAGGTTATTTTAGTTCTTTGCTAAACAAAGAACTCTTCAAATTCTATGTTTGCTCTGTAATAATCATTTATTTTTCCTATATCGAGCCAGTAATCTTCTATAGGAAAATTTCCAACGCGCATTTTGTTTTCTATTAATTTTTCCATTAGGTGAGTCATATGAAAGAATTGTTTTTCGGGTATAAACTTAAATGCGTGTGGTGATAGTATATATATACCGGCGTTTATAGTGTATTTTAAGACGGGTTTTTCTTCTATGCTTTCAATAATGTCATTGGAGTGTTTTATTATACCGTAAGGAATCTGTGTTTTGTATGGTCTGGTGCCTACAGTTAGGGTATTGTTATTATTTTTATGAAATTCAAGCATTTTGTCGAAATTAGTTCTTGTTAAAATGTCGCCATTAATGACTATAATATCTTCAGTAATTTTATCTTCTATTAAGCTGAGGGCTCCGGCAGTACCCAGGCTATCTTTTTCGTGAAGGTATTTAATTTTAACACCTATTTTTGAACCATCTCCCAGGTAATTTTCTATACTTTCAGATAAATAGTTAATGGATATTATTATATCAACAAGGCCATGAAATTTGGCATGTTCTATGATGGTTTCTAATATAGGTTTATTACCTATAGGCAACAGGGGTTTAGGAGTAGTATTAGTAAATGGTCTTAATCGTGTTCCGAGGCCACCTGCCATTATAACAAGCTTATTGTCTTTTTTGTTACTGATGAGAAGTTCAGAAAGATTTTTAACATCTACAAGTTTGCCGTTGTCGTCTATAATGGGTATTTGAGTAATAGTTTTTGAGTTCATTATGGAGATTAGTTCATAATTACTTTTACCTATGTGTGCTTTGATGGGGTTTATGTTCATTATAGGGGCTATATTATCAGATATAGAGCCGCCTTTTATTAATGCACGACGAATATCTCCGTCGGTTATAGTTCCTATAAGGTGGTAATCGTCATCAACAACCAGTGCAATACCCATAACGCCTCGATCAATAGCTTCCAAAGTATCTCTTACTGTAGCTTTGTTTGAAACGGTTAAAAGTTTTAAATCTTTCATGTTCCCCGGTCTTTAGTTAGTTACTTACTTACCTACATAATAAAATTGATAGAACAATTAGTCATCCTTCAACGGTTTGATTATTATTGTACTATATTTAGTGGTGCATAAAAATAAGCTGTGAATAGTTAAAACAAGGGTGACACTTCTTAAGTAAAATTAAGTTGATAAAAATAAAATTAAAAAGGAGTGCCACCAATATGAATTATACCAAAAGATTAAATCCAACAATGAGAATAAGGATG
>JBFMGH010000141.1:0-3404 GCA_040752795.1 Cyanobacteriota bacterium | reverse complement strand
AGTATTTTTAAAATATGTCATTAGAAGAAGGTTTTACCTAAATGAAACAAATTCATGAATTAATCAGGATAAATATAAGTACCAGGGAATTTGAATAAGGTTATTTATAATTTGAATTTAAAATGGTATTAATCAAAATATACAGGCAATTGAGGGTTTTTATATAGTTCAAAATATCTTTCAATTTGTTTTTTTGTCACTCTTATCAAAGATAATTCTGGCAGGTTATCTGGTGCAAAAAATCTAACATCTGAAGTCTCATTACTTGTAGAAGGATTACCACCAATTAATTCGCAAAGAAAAGCTATTTGATATACATAATAAGGCAATTTAGGGTGTCCCTGTCGATCTCTATCATTTACAGCAAGAAGCTTTACAGCTTTAACACTATATCCTGATTCTTCCATAACTTCACGCTCAACACATTCTGATGCACTCTGGCCAACATCAGCCCAGCCTCCAGGTAAAGACCAGGCGTTATCAGACTTTTCTCTTACCATTAAAATTTTATCATTTGAGAACACTACAGCCCTTACATCTATTTTAGGTGTTGCATAACCTTTTTCTTTAGCAAAAATATCTTTTAAATATTCAGAATTAATATTAGTATGGTTTTCGTAAATATATAAAACTACGTCACTAATTGATTTATAGCGATCGAGGTCAAACGGGTTATTAGAAAACTCAAGTCCATTTTGTGATATAGCCTGAAGTCGTCTGGCTATATCAAGCCAGTGAGAAAGTTCAAAATTGTTTTTGTCTTTATCCATAATAATTTATATAACAATATGTACTTTTTTTTCTGCTATACCAATTCTGGCAATGCTACCGGAATTAAATTCAATATAATCAGATTCAATGCCATCACTAAATATAACACCATTTTCTGGCATAAAAGAAGTTAAAATTAATGGCTTGTCTGGTGTTATTTTACCAAAAATTAATGACGTTGATGTTGTTTTACTTGGAAATGGCTCTCTGACCGAAAAGTAAAGATAATTCATATCCCATGAAGGTTGAATATCTTTATTTCTATCTTTAAGATTTTTCTTATCCTTTGAAGTACCAGCAACAATTGCACTGGCTCCAATAATAATACTTGTCAGCCAGCCAGTTGACCCGAGACCTGTAGATACAATTATTCCACTTGATGAATGATTTTCTTGTTTTTTGCCGAGTTTAATTTCATACCTGGCAGATGTATGTGATTTCTGGCCGATAAAAAGATCATTAACTGCATAAAGTTTTTGTCCATCTTTCAATTCAGCTTTTGCCATAGTAACATTCTTAATTTCTCTTTTTTCTTTAAAAACTTCGGGTACAATTCTGGCTATATCTTTAGTTTCAAAAGGCAATAAAATACCGTCCCACCTATCGGGATCAGGATTTATTGCCACAACCATCTGCTCATTTAAATATTTTGCTGTATTAACAACAAGTCCATCCTGCCCAAGTACAACAATAAGATCGTCTTTAGAGAATATAAAATTCGGTAAAAATGATCGTTCAAGAACCTGAACTCTGGCCATTTTTTTTAGTTCTGATTCAACAAATTTTAAAGATTGCTGATATGTTTTATGCTCTTTAACATAATCAGAAAAGTCAGCCCCCATGTGTTCAATATAAAATTTTGCCTGCTCAACAGTATTGAAACGCTTTATTAGTTCTTCAAGCCTTGTCATGCGTGTTATAAGAATAATTTTGTTTTCTGTAAGCCTATCCATTATTTTGATCAATTAAGGTTTTAAGTAAATCAGGAGTAACATTAAGCTGCCCAATTTTGTCTGTATTTTCGCTTAAATCTCTAAAGGCCTGGGCAATAAGCTGACCGGAATTCATCTGACTTTGTGATAATACCTGTAATACTTTAGGATCAATTAATGTAAAGGGCTTAAGTGTAGCATTGAGTTCATAAGCTTTTGCATCAGCCTGAATTTTTGTACTTTCAGCAGAAAGGGAAACAAGTTTTTTATTTTCTTCTTCAAGTGCAATATTGGAGTTTACTTCGGCCATTTTCATTTGTTGTTTTTTTTCTTGAATACTCATTTCAGTTTTTAATTCATTTTCTTTAATAGCTCTTTCTTGTTCCACTGCTGCATTTCTTCTTGAATAAATTGCACTATCAGCATCTTTAAGCAGTTGTTCTCTGACTTCAGCTTCTAAAGCCCTGGCTGTTTCAGGTGTAGGGTTGATTGCAACAATAGACAGGTCTAAAATTTCAATACCTAAACTTTTGATGCTTTCAAGGCCTCTGACTTTAGGCAATATCCTTTCTGCCAGAACATCTGACATTTTAATGGCCTCCTTGAGAGGGGTTTTAAGTAGTTCGGCTCTAGTTAGAACCTGAACATGATTAATGATTCTATTTTCAAGTTTTTCAGGGTCCTCAGATGCATATGTGTTTCCTGTTGAATCAAGTGTAAAATTCATCATTTCAGCAATTAACTTGGGTTCAGTAATTTTATATACTATCTGCCCCTGTATAGTAACCTGTTGAAAATCTGCTGTTGTTTCTTTAACAATAAAAGGTGCATCTTTAGAAGCAGAAGGTATTGAAACCAGGGAGGTAGTAGGTGCAAAATAAAAAAATGATATTCCCGAACCTTCTTTTTTAATTTTTCCGTCAACAAATTTAATAAGATATGTAGTTGGATGAGCTTTAATAAATTTTATTCCAAGCATTTGCTGTTCCTTTCGAGAATAAATTCACACTATCAGTGTATTGTTAATTCACTTAAAGTTAGGAATTATTATAAATCAAATAAATACTTACAATAAATTATACTGGTGTAATAAAATTAAACATTTATAAACGTATGGGTGATCAGGTGAAAAGAACTGTCATACAGCCTAGAAGCATATTAATATTCACCCCGGGATGATAAAAAAAATAACCCTCATTATACCCTAATTTCACTAAATTGCTTGATGAAATTGATTGACAGAATAAACTATTATTAAAATTATAATAAGGTAGAGAGAAAGTTTTGGAGTAGATGAGACATGACATCAGCAACAGCTAATGAATTTCAATTAATTAATGATACATATGTATTAGATCTTAATGATTCATCGTTTAATATAACTGATTCAAGAGTTCTTGAAATCATTGTTTGTAATCTAATCAAGGAAAATCACGTTGAAAAGATAGCTTTCAATATGACAAATGTTAACTATATGAATACAGCTGCACTTGGAACACTTCTGACTATTTATAATATTTGTCAAAAAGAAGATATAGAATTTAAAGTATATAATCTTACAGAGTTTATACAGGAGTTGTTTGTAACTACTCACGTTATAGATGTTATTAAAGCAGTAAAAAGTATATAGGTGTCATAATATCGTACTCACATTTATGTGTATTAAGGTACTTAATAGTTCCCCCCACAAACTTTAAGTAC
>JBFMGH010000140.1:0-4677 GCA_040752795.1 Cyanobacteriota bacterium | reverse complement strand
TCCTGATTAAATTCAATATATTTTTCATATATTTTTTCATTTATAGCTTCAAACAAACCCAGCTGACTAACTAAAATCATTAAGAATAAAACAATTATAAATATTTTTATTTCTTTTATTTTCATAATAATACATATTCAGAGTCAGAAAAATAACTCACATATCACTCTTGCCCCCAGAACCTAATTTCTTGCAAATCTTCATTTGCAAACTTATATGCAAAAAGATTTGTATCTGCTCCAATGTCACGGGGGTTACTATCAATAAATGTCTTATGTTCTTCTTTTACAGACATTATATACTCATCAGATAATTCTATAGTTTGCCCTGCCGGAATCTTTTCTTTTATATCTATACTTGTATATCCAATCATATGGTTATCTTTGTTTTTAAAATATATTTTTGAGCTAACATATTCAAGATCTTTAGCAGTAATATTTTTAATTTTAAGCTTTATAGGTAAATAATAATAAAATTTCTCTGTGTTATTTTCAAGTTTACCTTTATTTACCAGTTCTGCAGTTATAATTTTATTTGTTGTCTGTGTTACAGGAGGTGGTGTTTTATTAAGAGCTATATCAACAGGCGCATTTTCTTCATTAATTCGTTTTACATTATCTCTAATAACATTTGAGGTGTTTTCTGCACTTTTATCTCTAAACATACAGGAAGTTAACACCGAAACAACTATTATAATAACCAGTAAAAACCTATAATAAACTTTATTATTTTTTTTAATAAACATAAAAATTTCCTCAAAATTGTTCTAATACTAAAACATAATTAATGTATGAACATAAGAAAAATTTATTAGGGCATTTTGCACGCAATAGCTTCTTGACTATTTATACTTTTATTGCAACTCAGAATAACAGTATATTAAAAAAAACAGTTCATTTTAAATATTTTATAGATTTTATTATCCCGAATGACAATAAAAAATCTTTCTTGGTTCAGTTATTGAATCAAAATAGCCTTTTTCAGCTTTATTTATAAGAGTTTTTAGCTTGTGCACTAATTTTGAATCAGGAAATTTTTTTATAAAATATTGCAATTCATGAACGTAGGATCCTTTATTTTTGCAAACACAGGGTGTATTGGATGTCAAAACTCTTTCAATATCTGATATTACCTTGCTGGCAAAATTTTTATACACTTTTGTGTTAGGATAACTATTTGCAAAACTACTCCAGTTTTCATAGAGTTCTACCATTAAACCATTTCCATATAAATAACAACCACTATAATCTGTCTGCTGCGCTATGTAAGATGAAAACAACCCGGAAGGTTTTGTTTTCTTATATAATTCAAAAAATATAATATCTTCTTTTATTCCTTTGTTAGATGCAAGGTTTAAAAAATAATCAGGATCCAGATAAATACCGGGTTCATATTCGTTTTGATCATATGGAAAAGATTGAAAACCCTCCATTTTGCGACAAATTAATTCATATGTTTTTTTATCAAATGATCCATCTATCTTAGACTGTGCTTCTAACCCTAACTCATAAAGACGATGTAGAGATTGTTTAACTTTTGATTTCTTTATTTCTAAAATAAATGAACTATAATTCTCTACTTCCGCAGGAATATTAGCACCTAAAATTTGTAATATACTTACATACATAATTAATAACGGCAAAATAAGTATTATTAACCGTTTTAAAAACTTAATCATAATAAAAACCTGTTTAAGTTATCTATTTAAATATTGAGTCTTTTTTATTTTATCTCAATATTTTATTAAAACCTTTGAAATTTCTCGTGAATTAATAACTCCTGACTGTCATTAAATTTAATGTGAACCTGGCTATAATCTTTCAGATTGCCATATAGTATTGCAATTCTAGCCAACACCTGACCATTTCTACCTGCATAAATTGTATACGACTTACCAGGTGAAATATTTAGCTGTATAGCTCTTGATGCACCGGGTGCAACCTTATTTCCGGGGCCAAAACTTTCACCATCAGTAAAGAAATGAATACTATTGCTATTCTCATTAAAAATAACAAGCTTAACAGACTGTGGGCCAGCTGTGTTTGAAGTTGTTATTGTTTTTGTTACATTATTCTGTCCGGATGTTTTTACTGTATTACTACCAGTATTAGTTTTATTTGTTGTATTTGTAGCTATTTGTGTACCACTACCAGAAACACTATCAGCATATACTTTTATAAAACCATTGCCACCAGATTGACTATTCTGGCATAGTTTTGCTTTGCCCAGTTTTAATGTATAATTTGAAGGATTTAAATTCATCCTGACATCTGTTATGCCCTGACACCACTGTCGCTGATTAGGATCACAACTACCTCTAACAAAGCTTCCAGATTTAACAGCACTGTTATTACCATCATATAGATTATATGATACTGATTGCTCACCTTGATCCCACGAATACCATATTTCAAGCCTTGAAAGAAATGTGGTTGAATTAAGTCTAAATACTGATTTATCAGTATAACTACATCCTCCCAGGTTACCTATATCAATTATTTTACTACCACCACCAGATGAAGAAGTCGAACCGGTTGATGTTGATTTAGTATTGTTACCTGATTGATTATTTGTTGCGGTTGATATTGTTTTTATATGGTCAGACAATGATCCACCTTTTCCTGTGCCCGACATATCTGTATCAAATGTCTGATTCGATTGTTGACTATTGCTATTATTAGACGATGAACTTCCTACTCTTGTTACATTAAAGTTATTTTTATTAGTTTGTACAGTATTTAATGCATCATCAATATTACCAACCATAGTATTTTTATTATCATTTGATGTACTAATATTGTTATCTGACTTACTTTTTGAATCTAAATAAACTTTAAGGAGGTCTTTATTTACTTCTACAGGTATATGTTGATTCTGGGTTTGATTATTATTTTGATTTGAAGCTATATTATTATAACCACTATCTTCCTGTAATATAGCATTCATAATATTTTGTAGAAGCTCAGATTTTTCCTGTTGCCCGTTTGCAGGATTATTTCTTGAAGATGCTACTACTTCAAAAAGCTTACGTTTATTATATGGATAATAACAATCATTGTATATAGTTTCAGGGCCAGCCTTTTCAGAAAAACCTAACATCAAAACATTAATACCACTTAAATAACTGTTTTTATCTTGAAAAGAAAATAAATCTCTATTACCTTTCATTTGATTTTTATGATCATTAATAAACCTATCTTTCTCATAATTATTATTATAACTAGATGCAAAATTAACAATCGAAATCATTACAGGAACATTCTTATTATAGAAGCTTACCGCTCCATCACTTTCTACTTCTACATTCCAAGCATTTGGAATGTTTATAGTCAATCTGGTATTATTTGTTAAATTAAAAGTTCTTGTTTGAGAACCTGATGTATTAATTTGATTTTGTTGATTATTGTTATATGTGGTATTTTGTATAGTATTTTGTTTTGAAGCAAGCTTATTCAACCTGTCAGTAAGAATATTCTTATAACTCTCTGCCTGATTATTACCCGGCTGTAAATATAATACTTCCTGGGTATCAGTTAAAGCTTTTTTCACTGTATCTATATCAGCATTATTATTTTGCACAACATTGGTAATTTCGTTCATTAATTGATCTATTCGAGCCTGTTTCTTTTTAGCAGAAGATAACAGCTTGCTATAATGTTCAGGCTCAGTATCTGTAGACTCCCAGACATGTGAATATTTACCCAGACCCATTTCAAAATTAGATATAGCTCCTAGATAATCATGTTGATTATACTGGTTTTCACCGGCCTTTAAACATACTATAGCCTGATCCTTATCAGCTAACGCTTTCTTAGCTGCGGATTCAATATTTATTATTGTACTTAAATCCTGTTGATTAAGCTTATAATTACTTCGAACATCATCAACAATGCTCAAAACCTTTTTGTATTCTTTGTTTGTCAAAGCTATAGAAGCTTCGGTAATTTTCTCTTTGACTACATTTGTATTGCTTTCTTCTATAGAGCCAATTAATTCAGCGGCCTGAACCACCGGCAAATACTTTGGATGAAGATTTGTAGCAACCTGAAGTTCTTTTTTTGCTGATTCAACATTATTTTGTTTAACATAAGTTTTAACTTTTTCCACCTGCTCGAGGCAGGTTTTTCTTTCAGCTTTTAGTTGATTAGCATAATTTGTAGCATAAGTATTATTAGGGTCAAGACTAACAGCTTCCTCAGCCCAGGTTATAGCTTCATCAAGTTTACCTTCTTCAACAAGCCATTTGGCTTTCTGAATTTTACCGTTAACAAGATCTGAATTATCAGCATATTTTTTCTTTTCAGCATCATAAAATGCTGTAGCATCTTTTACAGGCTGGTAGTTACCGTAAAGTTGTCTTGCAGATGCCAGTTCTTTATCAGCATCATTAAAGTTATTTTGAGCTATAAACTGTTTTGCCTTTGTTATCTGATCAAGAACTGTTGTTCTCTCAGCTTTAAGCTTGTTAAGATATTCTGAAACCTGTGTTGCAAGGTGAGAGGCTTCTTTAATTTTTTGTGCTTTAACCAGTGCTTCTTCAAGCATTTGAATAGCTTCATCAAGTTTACCCTGGGTTACTAACTCTTTTGCCTGTTGAAGAGCTCCCGTAACTTCTCCCATTCTTTCAGGTAACCTGCTATTCCAGATTGCTTTTGCTACTACTACCGGCTCATAATT
>JBFMGH010000139.1:0-2107 GCA_040752795.1 Cyanobacteriota bacterium | reverse complement strand
ACTTGTTTACTTCTTGTATTGTCACTATTAGAACTCCTTGTTTCATTTTTTATCCTCCGATTTTTTTTATTGAAAACCGGACATTTTTACTTTGTTCTAATAGGACATTTTCATTTTGGTTCTACAAGGTTGTTTTCAGGATAATAGCAATAATGAATTAGTTATGCTTAGGTATACCCAGCAGTTATGTGAAAACTATTATACTCAAGAGGCAAACGTAGTTGGAATTTCTAAATAGTTTATTATTTTACAATTATTCTTTGTTGATAAAACTTCTCTAAATGTTTAAAAAAAGTTTCAATAGAACCCGGATTATTGTTCCACTTTATAGCAATTTGTTTAAAAAACTCTTTCTCATAGTTTTCATTATTTATATTGCTTACAAGTTCATCAGAAGAATTTTGAAAGTCTGTAAGCTGAAATTTTTCTGAACAAAGTTTATAAGCCTCTTCTTTATTTTGATAATATTTAGCTTTAACATCCTCAATAATAATGTTTTTTTCTATTTCATTATATTTTGCAGGAAAAGAATAGCATTCAAAAGGCCTACAACTATATATTCCACAGCGCCCAATAATCCCGGATTCATTTATTGAACCAGTTATGTTCCATTCCTGTAAGAAAATACATTTTAAAGTATCTTGAATTAAACTACTAGAAACCTTTTTTAACTTAAAATAAAACGGATTTTTATTAAAATTGTCTGAAAAATTGAAAATAGCGTAATGGAGTTTAATTTTTTCAAGATCCTTTTTATTTTTAATTTCAACTATTTCAGTAAAAAATTGTGGCCCAAGTTCAAGGGCTTTAGATATTTTTAATATATCAAACCCTGTCAAAACAAAATCTAATTTGCGACAACAGTTACTATGGCACGTATAACAAATGCTCATGAATAAAAACCAATATTATAATGATAAATTGCTCATAAGTCTAATTTTAATTGTTTTCCTGTTTTTTTACTATCATTAATTGATGAATTTTCTTCATCTAAAGAGGTAATAAATATGTTGTGGTCTGTACCTTTCAGTAAGCTGTTTTTTGCAATCTGAGTACACTGATTAACTGCCTTACGTGTTAATAAAGTAAAATCATAATCGGCATCAAACTTGAGATCTTCAATTGTTTCATTACCTTCTAAAATCTTGCCAGTTTTAGTACAAATACCTATACTTACTGTATAATCAATAGTTTTATTATCATATGATGGAAGCTCTTCTTTTATTGCCTTTGAAAGTCTCAATGATCTTTCAACAGCATCTTTTTTTGTTGTATTTTCAAGTAGTACAAAAAACTCATCTCCACCAAATTTAGTTACAATGTTTTCAGGGAACACTTTTTTTAATGTTCTAGCAAGATGATGCACAACTTCATTTCCTGCTAAAACTGTACCATTAGCAGAATTTATTTTCTTTAGATTATCAACATCTATAACCATTAATGCAACTGTTTTTGGTGTACCTTCTTCCTCAAGGCGATGTGAATTTATAAGTGCTTCAGGCCCCTTCTTTTGCATATAAGCCCAGTTATAAATCTTGGGTACCTGAATGGATGTATTCCAGAAAACAGCCTTATCTAGAAATCTTGATACAGATTTTAATACTTCGCCGGCTTTTTCTTTAATTTGTTGTAAATTATCAGATTCAGAAATCAATTGCTGGCAATCTGTTATTTGTTGGTGAATTGCCAGAACCTGCTCTGTTCGTGATGTGTTTATATTTTTTTTTGCAAATTGATCTATGTCTCCTCGAAAAGCAATTATCGGGGTTCTCTTTCCCTCTGTGTAATCAGATATTGAATATAATCGGCCTGAATTGTAATTTATTTTATTAATCAACAGAAGAACCCTTTTCTCTTTGAGAGTATTTCCTTATTTAAATTAATTAACTAAATATGTATTTTTGCTATTAATTATATAAATGTTACTAATTTTTTACTTAATATACTATTCCTTGAAAGTAATAATAGATACAAGAGAATTAAGGGTCGTAAATTTAGTCTATATATAGTTTACTTTAGTGTATTGGTATAAATATAATCAACGCATAAAATAATTGGACATTGCTTGCTGAAATTAAGGGTGTTTTTGCCTGCGCAGCGGGCAAAA
>JBFMGH010000138.1:0-3653 GCA_040752795.1 Cyanobacteriota bacterium | reverse complement strand
ACCCAAGAGTGCTAATCTATAGGAATTCTTATTATACATGTTCTTATACTATCAGATTGTTCACAAGAACAAAAGGGGTATAAGAACTTTTTTTAAGCTTTTATTTTAAATTGCGTAATTCCTGTATAAAAATATAAACAATTAATGTAAACAATTGTTAAACTTCACAAAATTCTACTATAAGATTAGTTATATTTTTTAATAATAACAGTATTCTTATACTTATAAAAAGTAAAATATTTTGAGTACAAATGGCGTTTTTATCTTTGATATAGCCTTTAAATAAACATTATTAAGATATTTTATTAGTATTATTACATATAATAAAGCTACTTATTTATATTTTTCTTAATTATTTATGTAAACACAAGTTTATCAGTCTAAATATTGTTTATATTAGCTAGTATTAGAAAAATTAATAGCATTCAAAGAATAAATTATATACTTTTCATTAATTATTTTTTTTTAAATTACTGTTATAATTATTGTGATAATTTTTTAATGCTATATAAATTGTCAAAATAAAAATTATTTCAAATTCTTACGAATTTGAAGTTAACTTAAAACAGTATTATACTGTTGTTGAAGACAAATTAAACAAGTTTATATTTTACGTAAAATATTATGCCTACAATACCGCCAGATAGTGAACGAACTGATATCTCAGAACTTCGAAATGAAGCTGAGCAGGTTGCTCTTTTAGAAGATCTTATTCGAAAGACTGAGAAAGACGAATCCGGCATGTTTACTCCAATGAGAGCAGATGCCTTTCTTGAGTTAGGCTTAATAATGTTCTTTAGAAAAGAACACAATAAGGCAATTAAATTTATTGAAAACTCTCAAAAGAATTTCTCGGCCTCAAAAAACATACCTCAGGTTGCAGTATGCCTTGCAGAATTAGCATGGATCTATTATAATAAAAGATCTGATAATCTTATTAGATCTCTAACCCTTCTCAATGACGCCAGATACTTATTAGAACATAATGAATATAGTGAAGTAAGAGCAAAAATACTTCATTATTATGGCCTCATTAGTTATAGAGAAGGAAAACACGGTGAAGCCCTTAAATATTTCAAGCAGGCTGAAAAAATGGCTTCTAAAGATGGTATTGAGCTGGCAAAAATTGAAGATAGTATAGGCGTTCATTATTCAAGAGTTGGGGATTTTCAGGTTGCTATTAAATATTTACAATCTTCCCTGAGAAAAAAATTAGCATTAAAACATTGTCGAGAAAGATCAATAACCGAACAATTATTAGGCAGGCTCTATTTAAGACTTGAAGATTATGAACATGCCAGAGAATACCTTGAATCTGCTAAAAATACATCCAAAAGCCTTGGTGGGTCTAAGAGGGTATGTCGACTGTTAAGTGAATTAGCTAAAATATATTTATATTTTGGCGAATTCGAAAAAGCTAAAAAACACTCTCTTGATTCAATTGAAATTTCTAAAGATTACGATGATGAAATGGCTTATGCCTTTTCATATCTTGAATATGCCAACGTTATTCACGATGAAGGTAATTACATTGATGTATTAACTACTATTATTCCTGATGTTCTACCAATATTTACAAAACTAAATTCTGCACGTGGCCTTGCATTTGCTAAAAGAATTGAAGCTAAATGCCTACTTAAAAATAATGATGAAGACAAAGCAATAGAAATACTTCATGAATCTCTTGAACTTTTTAAAGATATATCTCAACCAATTGAGGTAGCAAAAGGACATTTAGAACTTTCTAAAGCATATAGAGCAATTTTTGAAGAAAAACTGGCACTGTCAAGTGCCAGAGAAGCCTTGAGAATAGCTGAAACAGAAGGCCAAAACCTTCTTATTAAAACTATTGAGGATGAATTCTTAAACATTTCTGAGGAAGAATGGATAAGAATCGTTAATAAAAGATCAAAAAAAGAAAAAGTTCAAGAAGAAAGTACTTCATTACTTGATGCATTATCCACTTTAAGCCTCCAGGGAACATCTAGCAAGTCTGATAAAACAGATCCTCTTATATCATTGCTACACGTAGGCCAGGCAATGGCTGCTGAAACAGATATTGACAAGCTTTTAATCACTATTACTGAAGAAACAAAACAGGCTTTAAATACAGACAGGGCAACAGTGTTCCTTCTAGATAAAGAAACGCACGAGCTATGGTCCATTGTAGCATCTGGCATGGGTCAACAAGAAATCAGATTCCCTGCTCATCTTGGGTTGGCCGGTCATGTTGCAATGACTGGTGAAGTCATTAATATTGAAGAAGCTTATAATGACTCAAGATTCAATAAAGATATTGATAAAAAGACTGGTTATAGAACAAGAACTGTACTATGCGTTCCAATGCGCAACCTGAATCATGAAATCATTGGAGTATTTCAGGTTATAAATAAGCTTGATGGTGAATCTTTTACTCATGAAAATGAAGCGTTGTTAATAGCTATTGCTTCATCTGCTGCAATTTCAATTGAAAATGCCAGACTCTTTAAAGAGCAGGCTGAATTGTATCAAGAACAGAAAAAATCCTTTAATAGCTTTATTAACACATTAGCATTTGCAATTGATGCAAGAGACAGTATTACCGCTGGTCACTCCAGCAGGGTTACTGCTTATACTCTGGCCATTGCCGAACAAATGAATTTATCAGATAAAGACAAAGAGGTTTTGGAATACGCAGCTTTACTCCATGACTTTGGCAAAATTGGTATTAAAGATAGAGTCTTGTGTAAAGAAGGCATCTTAACTGAAGAAGAATATTCTGAAATAAAACGTCACGCCTTTATAACAAAAGAAATACTTGAAAAAATGTATTTCCAGGAACATCTTTTTGAAGTACCAGAAATTGCTTCATCACACCACGAAAGATTTGATGGCACAGGGTATTTCAGGGGTAGTAAAGAAAATTTAATACCTCTTGGTGGCAGAATCATGGCTGTTGCAGATGTTTTTGATGCTATCACTTCCAAAAGGCACTATCGTGACCGTATGCCTATGCTTAAAGTTTTAAACATACTTAGAAAAGACTCTGGATCTCACTTTGATCCCAAAATAATAAAGATTTTCTTTGATATTTCATTTGCTAAAATCGTTAATATTATTATTTCTACAGATAACGATTCTCTTAACGATTCTGAAGTTGATCTTTTCAAAGACTTTACTATTGAAGATATGCATGAACTATTAAAGAAAAAAGAACATGAACTCTCGGGCGAAGAAAAATTAATTATTCATACCTTTGAAATACATTATGAAAGAAAAAAACCTGAAAGAAGGTAAAAATAATTAATTCAGATATTAGGCCTTTTACCGCAAAAAAAAAGTCAGCTTTTAGACTGACTTAATACCTACCTACTACAACTTACTCAGAAATATTATGGCTATTATTGGCTAATAATGGAATTTAAAACTTTTTTACTATCCATCAATAATACTATCTAAAGTATCTTCTCTTCTGGATAGAAAGATCCAATTCTTTGCAAAATCTTTTAATGCTCTTTTATACTCGTCTGAGTTTTCACCGTGTGCATTTAAAACTTCTGTAACATTCTTTTCTGCATTGAGTAGGTTAAATCTTGCTTGAGTTAAACTCATAGTAGGTCTCCTTATATTTTTTTTACCCGTTTAAAATTTCATTTTGTTTTTCTGATGTTTAT
>JBFMGH010000137.1:0-5557 GCA_040752795.1 Cyanobacteriota bacterium | reverse complement strand
TGAGTTCACCGTAATATTTTTTAGATAGAAGATCTGTAAAGCCTATAATAGCGTTAAGAGGTGTTCTGAGTTCGTGACTCATGTTGCCAACAAAAACACTTTTGGCCCTACTAGCTTCTTCGGCCCTTTCTTTAGCCGCTAAAAGCTCCTTTTCTTTTGCTATAAGCAGAATTTCTTTGGCTATTAATTCTTCGTTTTGAGCGGCGAGTTCTTCTTCTTTACTTAAAAGTTCTTCATTTTGAGCAGCGAGTTCTTCTTCTCTTGTTTTAAGTTCTTCATTTTGTGCTGATAATTTAATTTCTTTTTCTTTTAAACTTTTTAGGGTTTTTTTAAGCTCTCTGGTTCTTTCATTAACAAGTATTTCCAGATTTTCTTTATGTTCTCTGAGTTCATTTTCAAATTTTTTACTTTCAGATATATCATTTACAAAAACAACAAACAATTGTTCATCTTCGAATTCTAAATAATTACAATATACTTGTACAGGAAAAATGGTTCCATCTTTTCGTTTATGAATAGATTCAAATGAAGAAACCTTATTATTTATTAATTCTTGAGATTTTTCAGGCCATTTATCTTCAGAATATTCAGGATTTATATCAAAAACTTTTAAAGTTAACAGTTCTTCTCTGGAATATCCGAGACTTTTCGCTGCAGAATCATTTACATATTTTAAACTGGCATCCATATAAACTAATAATTTTGCTACAGAAGAATTATCAACAAAATATTGTGTTAATCTAAGTGCTTTAATGCTTTCAACTTTTTCTGTTGTATCATTATAAATAGCGACAATTTCACCAGTAGGCAATTTATAAACAAAATTTTCTCGCCAGCCTTTAATTTTATCATCTTTATAAAATGTATTAGTTTGATAGCCCTGTTTACCTGTTTGCCATACTTCTTTAAATATTTCAAGCAAGTCCATATTAACTATACCAGGAAAAACATCTATAACATTTTTTCCTATAACATCCTTGCTGGTCATGTCGTGAATTTCTGAGGAGGCTTTGTTGAAATCTTTAAAAATAAAATCCTGTCCGTTGTTTTTAACATCATAAACAGCTATTCCAACTGGAGAATTATTAAATAATTGGGTATATCTGGTGGTTTCTTCTTTAAACTGTTTTATAAGTTTTTTTCTTTCAACTGCATAACGCATAGACCGAATAAGAGGATTGATTTCAACTGTACCTTTTACAATATAATCCTGTGCACCAGCTTCAATAGCAGCAAGGCCAAGTTCTTCATCATCAAGGCCTGTAAGCAAAATAACTGGCAAATTAGGATCTTTTTCCAGTAGTGTTATATAAGTATTAAGCCCGTAGCTATCAGGTAAGTTTAAATCCAGCAAAACAAGATCATAAATATGTTTGTTTAAAAGTAACAGAGCATCTGACAAAGATTTTGCGGAATTTAGTTCGTAAACAAAATATTTTGCGTCTTTTAATAACTCGGTAATAAAGCGAATATCACCAGGATTATCTTCTATCATAAGTATTTTTAGTGGTGTAATCAAAAAATTAAAACCCCGGTATTAATAATAACAATTGTTGGCTGATAAAATTAATACAAATGAATTATATTAAAAATTAGAAATTATTATTAATATAAATATACTAATTTTAAATTATTTTCAAGCATTAAAACACACTATAAAATTGAAAATATGTTAGAGTCATACTTGTATATTCTTTTGAAACAATTAGTTCAAGGTTTTAAAATTTAGTTAAAAGAATTCTAAAAATATTAATGCTTGAAATTTACTGAAAGCTTTTTATTTTATAAAATAAATAAGGGTCATGTTTTATGAAATGAATAAATATGAAATTGCAAAGCAAATCTTTTAATCACCAATCAATAATACCGTCAATATATGCATATGATAGGAACAATATTTCACCAGAATTAAACTGGGAGGCTGTGCCTCATGGAACTCAGAGTTTTGTAATAATTGTTGAAGATCCTGATGCATCACGAAAAACTTTTATACACTGGGTCATATATAACATACCTCCGGATTTAAATCATTTGCCGGAAAATATTCCAAAGATACATGAGTTTGAAAATGGTATTAAACAGGCCAGAAATGATTATGGCAATACAGGCTATGATGGCCCCTGCCCACCAGACGGTGTTCATAGATATTATTTTAAGCTTTATGCGCTGAAATCAATATTAAATATTGAAAAAGAAGCTACAGCTCAACAGGTTAAAAATGCCATGAGAAGCTTTATAATTGATTCTGCAGAACTTTTAGGAAGATATGGAAAGTATTAAGGTTCTAAATTAGGTTATTTATTGAAAGTTAAAGATCAGGAATGAAAATATCCTTAATATTTATGGAATTTAACTTGAAGACATTTTCTTTAAGTGGTATTTCTTTATTAAAAGAAATTTTAGTAATTATTTTTATTAGAGTTTAACGATATGAACCATCGAGCACTATTTTTCCTTGATAATCTAGAGTTTAAATATTTTGAATTTAATAAGTTAATAACTTCATTCTGGCTGGTTAAAGAATTACTGGTAAGGAAATGGGAAGTATATATATCTACAGCTAATCAGTTGTCTTTAAAAAACAATTTGCCAGTTGCTAATGTTTATAAAACAAGCTTAACTGGTAATAGTGATAAGATCAATATGATAAAAAATAAGCAAAAAGAATTAGTAAACTTAAATGAATTTAATCTAGTGTGTTTTAGACCTGACCCCCCTGTGACTATAGATTATATTAACTGTACATATATTCTTGATTATATAGATCAATCCAGTACATTTGTAATTAATGATCCAACCGGCATAAGGTCTTCAAATGAAAAATTTTATATAAACCAATTTCCGGGCATGGTTCCTGATAACGTTGTAACAATGGAACCAGCTATAATAAAAGAGTTTCTATTTCAATATGGTGAAATTATTATCAAGCCGTTAAATAAATGTTTTGGCAAAGGGGTTTTTTATATCCACAAAGATGATAAGAATATTAATACAATAATTGAAACCTCTACTAATGCTGGCCAGAACCTGGTAATGGTTCAAGAACATTTAAAAAGTATTCAGGGTGTAGATAAACGAGTTAACATATTCTTTGGAGAGCTTTCTGAAGAGGCAATAATAAAAAAATCTGGTGAAGGTGATTTTAAATTTAATGCCCAAAAAGATGAATATTTTATTAAAAGTATTGTTACAGAAAGAGAAAAAGAAATTTGTCAGGCAATAGCTCCAAAATTGATGATAGATGGGCTTTATCTGACTGGTCTGGATTTTATTGATGAAAAGATCATTGAAATAAATGTGACCAGTCCCTGTTTTTTCATTAAAGAAGTAAATTCAATGTTTGATATTAAACTTGAAGAAAAAATAATTGATAAAGTAGAAGCCCATTATTTTTCTAACTATACTAAAGTATCAGCTTTTTAAATCTCAGCTAATATTGATTTGTAAGGAGTTTTAATATTTTAATCCAGATAATTCACAAATCAGGGATTGGGCGGAGAGATTCAGGGTATTTTGGGGTTCTGTTTTCTAAAATTACAGAGTGTAAATAAACTATATCCCAAACATAACAATAGAACCCACCTTTTGTATAAATGGTAAATATTTATAATACAGGTTAAATATTTTATTGATTTATTGTTTTATCATTGATATAAAATACACGGAAGTAAACGATATATGGCTTTAAATTACTCTAGGGTGTTTTTACCTGCTGCGCAGGCAAAAACACTTGGCCTCTATAATCTGGAATCTATAGATTACTTTCAAGGATCAGTATAAGACTTGTGCACAAGTGTATATATTCTCAAAGAGCTAAGGAAGCAGAGAAATAGTGTCTAACCACAGTTCATTGATATTTTATAAAACATTAGTTATGCAGAGGTCTCTTGATGTATAATAATTGATATAAATTTTAATTTATATCAGCTTAATTAAAAGATTTAAATAGGTATTAGAGTTATGGCAATAGGTTTTACAGCTAAAGAAATATTATTTAAGTTTACAGAATTTAGTATACCGTTTGCAGGTAGTGGAATGTCATTAGTGCCAGCAAAAAGTGAACTGAAAATTGCTCAAAATTTAATAGCATTTTTAGAAGAACAGGAAGTTTTATATAACTGTTATAAATTAGAAGACAAAAATATTATTGCTGAGCTAGTTACAGAGCTTAGAAAAAGGTTTATATCTGATTTACAAAAGATTGATAAGACTTCACCTTTGTCTAAATCTATATTAGCAATGAGAATAGCCTGCAAAAAATATTTAGATGATACAAAAAATTTATGCGCCAGCGATGAAAAATATTTTCTTTATTTAGGCTTTTTAAGGGGAATATTAGGAATTCATATTGCTAATATATGTGCAAAATATGAAATTGGTCTGAGCTCAAATCTTGCAAGCATTATGCCCCCTGAAATAGTTGTTGGTGCAGATAATTAATACTTAAGCTATCAGGGTCTATATATTTTATGTTTTTAAATAATAAGTTAGTTATTTTTACCTTTGTTTTAATACTTATAGTATTATTAATAAACCCTTCAAGCCTTTTTTCAGAAGATAACAATAAAATAATTCAATATAAATCAGGAGATAAAAAGCATCTTTTGAATCATGATGGTCAGGAAAGAAAATATGTTGTTCATTTGCCAGACAATTATAGTAAATTAAAGATTAAATTTCCTGTTGTTATATATGTTCATGGCGGTGGAGGCTCAATAAAAGCTGCTTATGCTGATGGAATAGATAAAATGTCTGATAAATATGGTTTTATATTAGCTATACCAAATTCAACAAAAGTTAAACATGGCCCTATGGGCAATTGCTGGAATGGTGGCAGGTGGAAAGGCGGTGAATGCTGCGGTTCGGCTGATGATGTTGGTTTTATTTCAAAAATGATTGATGAAATTAAACAAAATTATAATGTTGATGATAAAAGAATATATGCCATGGGCATTTCCAATGGCGGTTTAATGACAAATCGTCTGGCCTGTGAATTATCTGATAAAATAGCTGCAATTGCTACAGTAGCACCTGCTGCTATATTAGAAAACTGTCACCCCAAAAAACATGTCCCAATAATGAACATACATGGCACACTTGATCCTTGTAACCCTTTTGATGGGAGTGTTCCTAAAAACTTCTGTGCAAGAGTGCCTTACAAAAGAATGTCACCTGAAGAAGTAGTTAATACATGGAAAAAAATAAATGGCTGTACTAATAAGTCAGTTAATTATTATTCTAAAGGAAAAGCAAGTTGTCAGATATACAATCAATGTAAAGATAATTCAGAAGTTGTGTTTTGTATAGATAAGGGAATGGGACATACATGGCCAGGAGGAGCTCAATATTTCCCTGCTTTCTTGGTGGGTCCGGTATCAAAAGACATAACTACAGAACAAATCTGGAATTTCTTAAAAAAACATAAACTTTAAACCAGCTAGTAATAGCTGGTTTAATTGTTATAAATTTACAACAGGACTATTTATACAAATCCATGGAAGTAAACGATATATGGCTTTAAATTATTATAGGGTGTTTTTGCCTGCGCAGCAGGCAA
>JBFMGH010000136.1:0-5508 GCA_040752795.1 Cyanobacteriota bacterium | reverse complement strand
ATTTTTTAAAATAAATGTTTTAATCGGTCAAAATTTAAAGGAGCTAAAGGGTAAAGCTATGAAAAAATTACAATCTACCGGCGTTGGTATAGTAATTTTCGTAA
Source organism: Cyanobacteriota bacterium (assembly GCA_040752795.1). Lineage (GTDB taxonomy): Bacteria > Cyanobacteriota > Vampirovibrionia > JBFMGH01 > JBFMGH01 > JBFMGH01. The sequence continues at coordinate 5,404 of JBFMGH010000136.1, read as the reverse complement.
TACTAATAATTATTGTGGCTTTGTTGCGTGTTTCAAACAATGAAAGTATTAAAGAAATTTCATATAGTAGTTTTCTTGATAAAGTAACCCAGGGACAAATTACTGAAGTAGAAATCAAAGATAACAGGCTTATAGCAATACCTAACAAGCCTGAAGAAGAAAAAACTAAAAGCGGCATAACAAGAAAAATCACTAAATATACTGTTTTTATACCAAAATCAAATGAAGACATGATAAAAACATTAGAAGATAAAAATGTAAAAATTACGTTCCTGAATCCTGATGATAAATCATTTCATGTTTTAACCTGGATAGGAACATTGTTCCTGCCAATAGCAATATTATTAATATTTTTCTTGATGTTAAAAAGTGCTCAGAGTGGTGGTTCTCAAGCAATGTCATTTGGAAAAAGCAGAGCCAAAATGATGCTTGATAACAAGGTAAAAGTTACTTTTAATGATGTTGCAGGAATAGATGAGTCAAAACAGGAATTAGAAGAAATTGTTGATTTTCTTAAAAATGCAGAAAAATATGTATCACTAGGTGCGAAAATACCCAAGGGAGTTCTATTAGTTGGTTCTCCCGGTACTGGTAAAACATTGCTCGCTAAAGCTTTGGCAGGAGAAGCCGGATGTCCATTTTTTAGTATTAGTGGTTCAGATTTTGTAGAGATGTTTGTTGGTGTAGGTGCTTCAAGAGTCAGGGATTTATTTGAACAGGCTAAAAAACATGCACCTTGTATTGTTTTTATTGATGAAATAGATGCTGTTGGCAGACAAAGAGGTGCGGGCCTTGGTGGTGGTCATGATGAAAGAGAACAAACACTTAACCAGTTATTGGTTGAGATGGATGGATTTGATGGTACGCAAGGTATAATAATTGTTGCGGCAACTAATAGGCCTGATATTCTTGATAATGCATTGCTCAGACCAGGAAGATTTGATAGGCAAGTAGTTATTGATAAACCTGACCTTAACGGTAGAGAACAAATATTAAATGTTCATATTAAAGGTAAACCACTTGGTGGCGATGTAGATATTAAGGTTTTAGCAAAAAGAACTCCTGGTTTTACTGGTGCCGATCTGTCTAATATGATTAATGAAGGAGCTTTATTAGCCGCAAGACATAATAAAAAAGAAATTAATATGGAAGATATGGAAGAAGCTATAGACAAAGTTCTTGCTGGCCCTGAAAAGAAAAGTAGAATTATATCAGATAAAGAAAAAGAGATTATTGCATATCACGAAGTTGGCCATGCTTTATTAGCAAAATTAATGTCAAACTGTGATCCTCTTCATAAGGTTACAATTATCTCGAGAGGCATGGCACTGGGCTTAACAATGACTTTGCCTGAAGGTGATTCATTCTTACATTCTAAATCACAGATTCTTGATAGAATGACAATGACACTTGGTGGAAGAGTAGCTGAAGAGATCATTTTCGGAGAAATAACAACCGGGGCTCAAAATGACCTTGAAAAAGTTACAGGCCTGGCCCGTAAAATGGTTACATCATTCGGAATGAGTGAAAAAATGGGCCCGATGACATTTGGAAAACAAAATGAACACATCTTTTTAGGTAGAGATTTTGGTACAGAAAGAAACTATTCTGAAGAAGTTGCTTCCATGATAGATCGTGAGATGAAAACTATTGTTCAAGAGCGTTATATATTGGCCAGAACAATACTTCTTGAAAATAAAGATATTATGGATGCAATTGTTAAAGTTCTTCTTGAAAGAGAAACACTGGACGATAAAGAAGTTTCTGAAATAATAGAAAAAGTAAAAACAGAAAGGGAAGAAGCTAAAATTCCTGAAGAAGAGAAAATCTTAAAAGAAGTTAATAGCGTAAGATCGCTATTTTCAAATTTAACTGTAAATACGGATTCTAATAAGCATATTGAAGAAGAATCAACCGTTTCTGCGGAAACAGAACAATAAAAAATTGAATAGAAGTTCTAAATGTTAGTATAGTATTATATTTGAAGTTATGAGTTAGAGGTTAGCAAATGGTTAAAGATAAGATTTCAAGACAAATTGCTGATGCATTAGATCCTGATTATAGAAATACAAACTTTGAAGAAGTTGAGCAAACATTTACTAAAGATCAGGTAATGGCTGAAGCAAGTAGATGTATTAATTGTAAAAAACCTAAATGTATCGATGGTTGTCCGGTTCACATTGACATACCAGGTTTTATTAATGCAATAAAAGAAGATGACATTGAAAAAGCTGGTAGAGTTATAAGAGAAAGCAGTTTATTGCCATCAATTTGCGGTAGAGTATGTCCTCAAGAGAGGCAGTGTGAAGCAACCTGTATCCTTGGGATAAAGGGCACTCCTGTTGCCATTGGTGCATTAGAAAGATATGTCGGGGATTTAACCGATATAGAAGATTCAAAAATAATACCTTCCGGACACAAAGTTGCTATTATAGGTTCAGGCCCTGCTGGAATTACGGCAGCAGCAGACCTGGCCAGAGCCGGACATAAAGTAGTTATGTATGAAGCTCTTCATGCACTTGGTGGTGTGCTAAGATATGGTATTCCTGAATTCAGGTTACCTAGAAATGTTCTGGATAGAGAATTAGATACTCTTAGAAAAATTGGTGTTGAACTTAATACCAATGTTATTGTTGGTAAATCTATCACTATAAAAGACCTTTTTGAAGATGGCTTTGAAGCAATATTTATAGGCGCAGGTGCAGGGTTACCCTGGTTTATGGGTATACCTGGAGAAAACTTGAATGGAGTTTATTCTGCAAATGAATTTCTAACAAGAGTAAATCTTATGCGTGCTAACCAGTTTCCTGAGTATCCAACACCAGTTAGATTAGGTAAGAGAGCTATGGTAGTTGGTGGTGGAAATACTGCTATGGATGGAGCCAGAGTTGCAAAAAGACTTGGCTATGAAGAGGTCACTATTGCCTATCGTCGTTCTGAAGCTGAAATGCCAGCCAGAAAGGCAGAAATTGAACATGCTAAAGAAGAAGGCATTAATTTCTTATTTTTACATAGTCCTATAGAAGTTCATGGCAAAGATGGACAGGTTATTGGTACAACCCTGCAGGTAATGGAACTTGGTGAACCTGATGCCAGTGGTAGAAGAAGGCCAGTACCTATTAAAGGCAAAACAATATATAAAGATATAGATACTTTTGTTGTTGCTATTGGAACTAGCCCCAATCCATTATTAACTAAGTCTGCTAAAGCTGAAGATCTTCCTCTTGAAGTTGATCGAAAAGGTTACCTTATAACTGAGGAAGAAACAAAACAAACAACTATGAAAGGTATTTATGCTGGAGGTGATATATCTCCAACAGGCGATTCTAATGTTATCAATGCAATGGGTGCCGGAAAAAGAGCTGCCCAGGCTATAACAGAATATTTAAAAACTCTGGAAACAGCTAAAGCCTGATTTTAGCTATGGAATACATTTTATAAAGCTGCCAGTAATGGCAGCTTTTAAGTTAATAAAACTGTTAAGCAAGATTTTTTTCAATTTTTTTTAACCTGGATTATTCACAAAGTTTTGGAAATAGATCTTTGCTGAGGGCTCAAAAGCCTGGTCCCTGTTAAATATTTACAGTGTGTTAAATGCATAAATCTTTAACTTAAGTCATTACTTGAGCCTTGAGAGTTTGTAATAAATTCACGAATTAACCGGGTTAGAATGAATAATAAAAGCTTTGTGCAACTCATTTTGTAAAATATCAGAGATTATTAACTAAAACAGTAAGAGCTTAAAAGGCAAGCTTAGCTGCTTTTTTAACCCTGATATTTTTATTTGTTGTGAAGTTATTTTTAATATTGATATAGTTATGCATAAGTCTTTTAATATTGGTTTGTATTAAAATTTAAAATGTTGTTTAAATAAAATATTCTGTGAAAACTTAAATATATTATGGAAAAAAAATCACCCTTAATATTATTTGTTCCCTATATTATTTTAATTGTATTAATATTGGGCTTTTTTTATAAAGTAGTATTATTAAACTACAATTTTTTCTGGCGTGATATATTATCACATTCTTATCCGGCAAAAAAAATATTAATAGACTCAATTATTGCAGGTTATTTTCCTTTATGGAATCCCTATGTTTCAACAGGCATACCTTATCTGGCAGACTTATCTAATCAATCACTATATATATTCAATATTCTGTTTTTAATTTTACCATCATCAGAAGCAATAAACTTTACTATCCTGAGTCATTATATTCTTTGTGCAATATTTATGTATTTGTTTGTAAAAGATTTAACAGAAAATAAATACATAAGTATCTTTGCCGGGGTAAGTTTTCCTTTATCTGGTTACTGTGTTTCATTGAACTGTAATCTTGAATATTTATCAGCAATAATATGGTTACCTGCTGTTTTCTGGAGTTATTACAGGGTTATTAATACAGAAAAAACAATATATTTATTTTTAACAGCTTTGTTTCTTAGTATGTTGATATTTGGTGGTGAGCCTATGGCTTTTTACTACCTGCTAGGGTTTATTTGCTTACATTGTTTGTTTCAGCTAAAAGATAAAAAACAGTTGTTAAAAGAAGCAGTATTAATAATTATTATTTGTTTGGGATCATTAATAATATCATCAGTACAATTATTGCCAGCATTAGAATTTGCATCTCTTTCTAACAGGTCAGGTGGGCTAAGTTTTGCTGAGGCAACAATCTGGTCATTTAACCCACTAAGATTGATTGAATTTATTTTACCCTTTTTCTATGGTCATAATTTTCCATACCCTAGATATTGGGGGACTTTTTTGCAGGCTGGAACTTTTAATGTTCCCTGGGCTGAATCTGTATATATTGGTGTTGTCCCCTTTTTCCTTGCCCTATTTAGTTTGTATTTTTCTAAAACTAAAGAAAAATTTTACTGGGTTAGTGTTATTTTGATAAGTTTATTTCTATCATTTGGTTGTTTTACACCAATATATAAATTGCTTTTTAACATTATACCAATGTTGTCATCATTTAGATATCCCGAAAAGATTATAATTTTTGCAACCTTTGGGTTAATTGTTCTTGCGTCTTTAACCTTACTGGACCTATTTAATAATCAGGAGCACAAATTTCCTAAATATGTTTTAATTGTTTTCACTTTACCGATATTAATAACTATTATTTGTTTCTTTCTAGACTTTTCAACTATTATAAATTTAAAAAATATGGCTATTTCTGGTGAAGTAGATAGATGGTTTATCAATTTTAATACAAGATTTAGGTTAATATATTTTAGTTTAATATTGCTTAGTCTGGCTGGAAGTTATTTATATATAGTCAAAAGGCTTAAAAAAATTGAATATTTTTTAATATTTATAATTATATTTACCTTTTTAGATTTACTGAATATAAATTCCAATGCTTATTTAACAACAAATGTGAACTTTTTCACCTAT
>JBFMGH010000135.1:0-2629 GCA_040752795.1 Cyanobacteriota bacterium | reverse complement strand
ATTAAGATTGAGCTATTTGGAGATGAAATTGAAAAGATTTCTCTTATAGAATTAATATCTGGTAAAATTCTCGAAGTAATCGATGAAATTAATATCTACCCAGCCGTTCATTATATTGCATCAGAAGATGATCTTGAAGATTGCTGCCAGCAAATTGAAAAAGAACTAGAAATAAGGGTTAGAGAGCTTGAAAGTGAAAACAAAATTCTCGAAGCACAGAGGCTTTTGCAAAGAACCAATTATGATCTTGAAATGATTAGAGAAATAGGATATTGCAATGGAATAGAAAATTATTCCAGAATATTTGATAAAAGACCACCCGGCACACCTCCTGCCACACTGGTAAGTTATTTCCCTGATGACTTTCTGTTAATTATTGACGAATCACACATAACAATTCCTCAGATAAGAGGAATGTATAATGGTGACAGATCAAGAAAAAAAACACTAATAGATCATGGCTTTCGCCTACCCTGCGCACTTGACAATAGACCCCTGACTTTTGAAGAATTCTGGAACAAAACCAATCAAAGAATATTTGTTTCAGCTACACCTGCTAGTTTTGAACTTGGTTTATCTGATCAGATCGTCGAACAGATTATCAGACCAACAGGCCTGGTTGATCCGGAAGTTTTTATAAGAAAAACTGAAAATCAAATAGATGATTTATTAAGTGAAATAAACAAAGTAACGGCAAAAGGTGAACGAATTTTAATCACAACCCTCACTAAACGCATGGCAGAAGATTTAACTGATTATTTAAGAGATTTAAATGTAAAAATAAAATATTTGCATAGTGAAATTAAATCACTTGACCGTGTAGAAATCTTAAGAGACTTAAGACTTGGTAATTTTGATGTATTAGTTGGTGTTAACTTACTAAGAGAGGGGCTTGACCTGCCGGAAGTATCTCTTGTAGCGATTCTAGACGCTGACAAAGAAGGCTTTTTAAGATCAACAACCAGTTTAATTCAAATAATAGGTCGTGCAGCCAGAAACGCCTGCGGTAAAGTTATTCTTTATGCAGATAATATGACTGAATCAATAAAAAAAGCAATAGATGAAACTGAAAGAAGAAGAAATATTCAAATTGAATATAATAAAAAACATAAGATAATACCCCGGACAATTAAAAAAGAGGTTAAAAATAATTTATTGTCACTTGTAAACAGTTACAGAGAACCTGAAGATATATTAGCCACCCAAATGGTTTTAAGAAATGCTGAAATGAAAGATATCAACAAAGTTATAGATGAAATGGAACAGCAAATGTATGAGGCCGCAGATTTATTAGAATTTGAACGTGCAGCTTTTTTAAGGGATCAACTTAAAATTTTAAAACAGTCAGCTATACAAATGAAATAATTTCTTTTCAAATTAATACTTATGAATTCTATTCTGATCAAAGTTAATTATTACCTCAAAAATCAGGCCAAAACTACATAAAATGAATACTACTGCTAAAAATATAATTATTAACAAAACTAAATTATTCGATTTTTCTTAAAAACTCTAAGATAGCTCAGCATAACTGATATTTAATTAAATATCAGGAACCAGTGACCAATGGAAGGAGGGCCTGATAGACACGCTGCGCAGGCTTTTTAAGCCCGGCACTATCTCTCTACTCCCTTAGGTTTTTTAACAATATTTACACTTATGCACAAGTCTTTCTAATTCAGTTTCTTTAGAAATATTAACAAATTTGCATATTTAAATTATTTAGTTATTATTGAATTATGCAACTGTTGTAGAGTGAGTTCATATTAATGAAAGTTATTGAAACAACTAGATTTGGAACAATAGAAGTAGAAGAAGATCGAATTTTTAAATTTGTTCAACCCCTATTAGGGTTTGAACATTTAAACGATTTTGTTTTAATCGATCACGCACCTGATTCACCATTTAAATGGCTACAGGCTGTTGTTGAACCACAAACTGCATTTATTGTTACAAATCCCGTTAGTTTTGGTATAGAATATGAATTTACTGTACCAGAAGAAGATGTACAAAGGTTAGACTTACAAAACGCTGAAGACGCATTAGTATTAACCATTGTATATATACCTCAAGGTGCACCTGATTTAATGACAGCCAACCTGGCTGGCCCTATAATAATAAACACCAGAAACCGCAAAGGAATGCAATTAGTGTTATCTGATTCACGTTTCAGTACTAAACATAGACTGTTAAAAAGTTCTGAAGATAAAGCTAGAAAAACTTCTAGATCATAATGTTTGTTTATTGAGGTTTTATAACGATGTTGGTGCTTACAAGAAAAACAGGTCAAAAGTTAATAATAGGAGATAATATTGAAGTTATTATCCTTGAAACTAAAGGTGAGTCAGTAAAAATTGGTATTAAAGCACCAAAAAATATACCTGTTTATCGTGAAGAAATTTTTGAAGAAATTAAAAAAGCTAACGAGCAGGCTACAAGAAATGTTCTTATTGCAGATTTAGATCTGGCGTTTAATTTATTTGAAACTAAAAAGAAACCTAAAAAATAATATTTAATTTTAATCTTGAAAAATTTATAATTTAATTATGTCAAGCTTAGCAAGTCAGGATTTCAAAAAAGTTATTTATAAAACACACGACTTTTTAGTTACACAAAGAGATCCTTGTTC
>JBFMGH010000134.1:0-7574 GCA_040752795.1 Cyanobacteriota bacterium | reverse complement strand
AAGTAAGGATTTGCTTGATAAAAAGGTGTGTTGCTTGTAACATAATATATACCTCTATTTTGGAGTTTGGACACTTCTAAAATAGAGGTTTCATATATTTTTTGCAACCTTATTTAAAATTCAGTAAGAAAGACATATGCATAACTGGATAAATTCTCAAAATAACTAAGATAGCAGAGAAATAGCGTCGGGTTCAAAAGGCCCGCTGCGCAGGCAAAAACACACTATAATAATTTAAAGCCATATATCGTTTAATTCCATGGATTGGTATAGCAGGTAAATTATTAGAATAAGATTTTGATTTTAATATAATTATCCGGCATTAATTATACAAACAGAGCGTTTTTATATGTTAACCTCTTTGCAAGACCTACTTATTAGATCTATTTTATTCAAACCTCAAGCCAGAACATTAAGTTTATGACGTTCTTTTTTTCTTTTAAATGGTCTGGTCATTTCATCATATTTCTTTAAAGATAATTCATGCTCTTTTTCAACTCTGGATTTTAGCTTTTGATATGTATCATTGCCAATAATTCTTTGTGCTAAATTAAAAAGCCCACTATCTTCATTTACAGTAGCGTTACTGATTTTATATTTGGGTACTTCAATAAAAGCTTTTACTTTATATCCATTCTGAAACTGAACTGTTAAGTCATCTCTATATGCAATAGTTAAACCAACTTTAACTTTACCATATTCAGGATGATCATAAACTCTGGCACTCGATATTTTGGTGTCAGATTTTCTTGATTTCTTCCAGGTATTTAAAGGCGTTTTATCTATTTCATCAAATATTTCTCTCAAATTTGGCCGAGAATTCAAACCAAAGGCTATAGAATCTAAAGAATGTTGTCTCTTTAAATAAAGCGGTTTATCTGTTGTTGAGAAATCTCTGTTTTTTAGAGATGAAAGAGTAGTTGAATAAGAATTTACTAACATAAATACTTTCAATTAAAAAAGTTTGACCAATATAGTAAAGCCTCCTGAAAAAAATAATTGCTTAAGTTTTAAGTGTTTTTTTACAAATGTATGCAATCTGATGGAATTCCAAAAGTGAAATAAGTAAATCTTTATTACAAATTTTAAATTATATAAAACTTTTTTTACCTTATTCTGATAAATATTTATATCTAAAAAAGAAAGGGACAAAATGAATAAAAGAATACTATTATTGGTAATAATAGTTATATCAATATTTATAATACTTTTATTGCCACAAAAAACAGAATGCTCCTGCGGTAATGGAATATGTGAACCTGTAGAAACCACAGGTAAATGTGAGCAAGATTGCAATTCTGATTCTGTAAACTTTAACCCTGGAAGAGTTCATCACTTAAAAGTAGATAATTATGACAGGAAATATTATGTTCATCTGCCACCAGAATATAATAAAACAAAACAATTACCAGTAGTTCTGGTTTTGCACGGAGGTCATGGCAATGGCAAAGCATCAGCAAGACAGAATGAATTTTATAAATTAGCAGATAAAGAAGGTTTTATTGCCGTCTTTCCAGAAGCATTTCCTGGCCCAAAAATAAGTTCAAACCTTCGCTATCAGCACTGGAATGGTGGGCCAAGAACCAACTTGCATAAATGTCGTGACATTGATGATGTAAAATTTATTTCACTCATGATTGACCAGCTTAAAACAAATTATAACATTGATAATAAAAAAGTATACGCAACAGGTATTTCTAATGGAGGAACTATGGCTTATCGTTTAGCCTGTGAACTCTCTGATAAAATAGCTGCTATAGCACCTGTAGGTGCCAATCAGCTTGATATAAAATGTACTCCCCTGAAACCAGTGGCAATTTTTCACATTCATGGGCTAAAAGATAAAATATTGCCTTATCAGGGAGGTAAAGTTTCAGATGATACTGAAGATTGGAGACCCGTTAATGAAGTTATTACAGAATGGATTAAAAGAAACGAATGTTCTGAAAACTCTGTTATTGTTGAAGAAGATAAAGAAAAAATATGCCATACGTACGCTGATTGCAAAAACAATTCAACAATCAAATTGTGTGCATTGAAAAAACACGGCCATACTTGGCCAGGCGGTACTTACAACGGAGCTAAATCCTGTAAACTAAGGCCTGATGGTATTATATGTAAGATGTGGAAAGATTTTGTAGGCCCAATACAAATGTATTCCGCAAACGAAGAAATCTGGTCATTTTTTAAAAAGCATTCATTATAGCTGAATATTGATTATTCTACTCTTTCAACTTTTGTCCAGTCATTTTCTTTTTGAATCTCGTAAGTTTTTTTCTCGTTCCATTTTGAATCTTCAGCCCTTAAGTTGGCTGAAGAGCATATTTTTACTAAAGCATTATATGAATCAATCATCGGTTGATATTGAAAATTTTCACTAACTTTTGGTTCACTGAAATCCGGAAAATTGTTTGGATTATATTTATTAAGTTCATTAAAAGATTCTTTTGCTTTAGCATTCTCATTATTTAGATATTCTAAAAAATCTTTTTTCCATTTGAACTCAGCAGAATTAATAATAGTTGTTAATTTTTCTATACCTTTAATTTGCTTATCAAGATTTAAATATATAAAGTCATATGGTTCTTGAGGTGTTTTAAACTGTCGTTTTAATCTTGAAAAAACATCAAAAGCAGCATTAAATCCTGATTCATATACATGCTGGTTATGATAAATATCATTCTGGATACAAAAACTTGATAACTTTTGCAATGGAGAATAAAATTCTTCGTGATAAACCTTATTAAAATTCATAAACAATTCTTTTTCAGTGTCATTATTAGCAATTTTATTATTTGAACACCCGGAAAAAAGTATTAATAAAAGCGTAAATATTAATAAAAATCTTTTGATTATCATTATAAACTCTCTAAATATATTTAAAACTATACTACTTCTACTAAGTTACTATCAAAGGATAAAGTTTCAAGAAAACAATCAGAGGTATTTTAGATGTTTATACATCAAATGCATTTTGATATTATATACTTATCCTTAAAAGGAATCTATTTATTCCTGTTTTTCGTGGCTGGGTTTTTTTGCGTGCTGCGCCGGAAAAAACACCCTATAATAATTTAAAGCCATATATCGTTTACTTCCGTGGATTGGTATAGCAAAAAGAATTATACAGAAAAATATAACAAAAAAAGTTGAGAAGCAATCAAGACATATGTATTTAATATAAACACCAAATAACATCCATTATTGTTATTCATTTTTCAACAATAAGACCTTTTTAAATGAGCTTATTTACTTTTATTTCCCTTTTTTAGGTCTACTAGACTTAGCTGTTTGTTTAGTATTTTGTCTATTTTGCTTATTTTGTTGATGTGTTTGCTGTCTGTTTTGCTGGTTTGACTGGTGGGTATTTTTTCTATTTTCTTTTATTTCCTGATGAGCTGATTGCCTATTTTGTTTATTGGTTTCATAGGTTGATTTTCTATTTTCTTTTAATTGTTCTCTTGTAGCCTGATTATTAGACTGAATATCTGAATGTGTAGACTTTCTATTTTCTTGATTTTGCTGATGAACTTCTTTTAGATACTGCTTTTTCTCTTGTATTGTCATTTCAGGGTTAGATTGAATAGTTTGCCTAACGTTATCTCTATTTTGCTGGTTTGTTTGTTGAGTTTCCTGAATCATATTCTGATTCATTTCTTTATTTTGTTCCTTTAAAGTTTTATTAGTATCTTTAGTATTTTGAATATTAGCCTGATTAACTTCATGAACATCAGTTCTTATCGTCTGATTTTGCTGTTTGGTTTGTTCAATATTTTGCTGATTTATTTGATTGGTTTCTTGCCAGTTTTCTTTATTTTGCTGATTAGTTTCCTGCCAATTTTCTTTAGTTTGTTGCGCCCACTGACCAAATTCTCCTGACTGTGCCATTACACTACTGGATGTTAAAAATAATAAGCACAAAGCTAACAATAAGCCTTTTGTTTTATTCATAAATCCACTCCTATAATTCCTTAAACTTAAATATAATTATTTGACTGCTTAAATAAAAGAGAGTTCATGATTATTAAGCAATATTAATTATAATTTATCATTAAAATGATTAAATAGTAATTATTGAAAACAATGAACTTACTTTGAAGAAGTTTAAATAACTACTTTTTTTAAAAAAATAAGGGGTTAACCAGCACTACAAGTTTTAGAACTGGAATCCCATGAACCACCACCTGCCATACAGGTAGCCTGAGCCGCTATGGTTGTGTCTACAACACCGCTAAGGGGTTGGTTAATATCAACCTGAAGTGTGCTTGCTGCAATATTTAAAATCGTTCTTTGTTCTTCACTAAGTTTTGAAAGGTAATCTTCACCACCATATTCTTTAATTTTTAAAGCCAGATTAACAAAATATTCTGCTTTTTCTGTCTCTGCCGAATCTTCAGCAGGAGCTGTTCCAATTTCAACCATTAAGGATTCAGCCTGAACCTTGGATAGTACGGTACCATCAGTTACATCTTTTTCAATTGATGATAAAATATCATTAAAAACAAGCTGACAGGCGTTAAAAGAATCACCATCCATTGTATAAGAGTTATTATCTGCAAGTGTTTGAACCTGATTTGTTAACAGATTAGCAATAAGTTTAACAGCAGAAGGCAATTCAGTATCTATCATAACTTTAGCCAGTTCCTGTTGTATAGCTAGTGCAAAATTTTCCTGCATTTTTCCATCGGTAAAACCTGTAACATCATTTTCCCAGGCATCACATGAAAAACCGGGAGAAGCTGCTAAACACGTTTCATCTTGAATTTGTTTTAAAGTTTTATCCATTCCAACAATATTATTTAGAAAATCAAGCGCAAAAGTACTTGAATGTGGGTCCAGGTTAGTAAAAGGGTTACCAGCAACATCCGTGTCATAATTAACAAAGCCACCTTCAAGGCTTGCCGTATTCCCTATAGCGTTAGCCAGAGCAATTAAATTAGCATTCCCCATCTGGTTTCCTAAATCCTCAAGGGCATCAGCCAATGTTTGTGTATATAAAGACATATTATTAACATATTCTTCTGTACCGCTACTACCGGCAGTTTCTGTTGTTATATAAAAATTGGGATCAGTTAAAGAAATTTCGTAATATCCTCCACTGCCATTAGGAATTTTAATGACATCCCCTCCAGGCAATATATCGTCTGGATCAATTTTTTTAGTAGAATCATTCAAAGGTATTTCTGCTACTACTTTTTCTGTAGCTGTTGGTGCCTGATTAAAGAAGTTAGCAATTTGTTTCCCGAATGCTAAAATAACTACCAAGCTTCCAATCAAAACCAAACCGCATATTAATGCAAATTCAATAGCTTCCTGACCATTACTTTTTTTATAAATCATTTATATCCCCTTATAACACACCTATTAACTACTATTTAATTAGACAAGAACCTTCTTTATTGATAACACCACCACTGTTGAGGCAATTAAACCTTTGAGACAGATCATACTTAATAACTTGTTTTACCGGTAAAAGTTTTTTAATTTTTAAAGAGACAATAGTATCTATCAGCCTGGTTTTTTCTTCTGTTGTCAGTTGTTTTAAACCTTCAGGACTTGAATTAAGTATAGTTGAAAGTGTATTTATAAATGTTTCAGCAGTCAAGTTATCTCTTAATGGTGCATTTAAAGAACTTATCAGTGCATTTTTAGTATTATTTTCAAGAGAAGTTTCTTTAACTAAATTAATTAGAATTCCTTTGCACTCAGAAAAATCTTTAGCTGAAATACTTAAAATATAATTATCAGATATATCTTCCACCTGATCAGTTATTAAAGAAACCAGTATTTTTATATCATTTGATAGTTGTTTTTCAGATTGAACCTTCTCTAAAGATGCAGATAAACTTATTGCATTTTCATACTTACTAATATCAGAAAGATTAAATATATTTTCTTCAGAATAAGACCTTTCATCACTTAACATTCTATAACTGGCTTCAACAGCTTTAAAATAATCAATAGATTGATCCATAATATGATCATAATCTACGTTTGTTATGTAAAAGTTTTCAAAGTTTTCATCAGGTATAGAATTATATATCGAAGCCATATCAGAAATAATAAATGCATTTACCTTGACAGAATTACTATCTACTTTAGGGTTATCTGCTAATTCTTTCAAAACATCAGATAAAGATTGTAGATACTGGTACTGACCATCTTTTTCAGAGATTCCAGTTAAATCAAAATAGTATGCAGGCCTGGGTAGTTTTATAGAAACCTGTTCATCATCTGGCAAGTCAATTGTTAACATTATATTATTATCAAATTCAATGATTCTTGTTTTTGGCTTTATAATATTAACAGGATTATTAATGCTATCATCAGCTAAATCAGAACTTTTAAATAAATGCTCTACAGCTTTTTGAGCTTTATATGAAGAAAATTGCAATACAGAAAAAACAATCACCAGTATAATGATTAAAAAATAGGTTAGAATAAACGTTTCCTTTCCTTCACTATGTGAGAATAGGAACTTTATTGCAGCACTATTAACCCTATTTTTCACCTGCCAATTAAATCTATTCCCTATTTTTTTTAATTTTAAACGCATTTGTTTCATATAATAACATTAATGTAATAAATATATTTACTATATTGCTTTACTATTGTTCAAATATAGTTTTTTATCAATAGTAAATTTCTGAACAATTTAATACTTTAAAGGTAATTGATTAAAACAAAAGAGAATATATAGAAAATTATACATATGACTTTTTAGTAATTATTGTTAATATATTACCAAAAAGTCTTTAATTTTTAAAAACAATATGCTATTATTAAATTATCAGCAACAAGGTACATATTATAAAAGTAAGGAGCAGGCTATCATGGCCAGAATCTATAAAGGTTTTACATTAATCGAAATCGGAGTAGTAATAACAATATTAGCAATTATTGCTTTAGCAGCAGCACCAAGATTTGCAGATCTCACAGGTACCGCTGACGAAGTATGTGCTAACAAATTATTAAACTCCTTAAAAACTTCAGCAATGTTTTACGTTGCTGATGAACACAAAAATCCTCAAGTTTTTAATGATTTTGTCATCTTAGAAGGTAAAGTAACTGGCAATAAAACACTTACTTTAGATAACGTTAAACAACAAGTAAAAACCATTACTTTAAATGACAATTCCAAAACTTTAGAAGTTGAATTTTTGAAAGGAGGAACCGCAACATATCATTTAGATGGTTGTGATGTAACAGCAGAGATTAACATGTAATTAACTCCACTTTACAATACAATTCACACAAAAGAACCACATCTTCAAACATCTCTCCAATCTTTTCAAATACTATAAGCCACACAATCGACTATAAACCACACATACAACTGATTACTGTCTAATATGCTCACAACTTACCCTTAATTGAGAACACAAGAGAACTTCTACCTTAAGTCCCTCTCCACATTACAACTACAAATAACCTAACCTTATTAACCCAAATACCTCTAGTAATCGCAAAAAGAATAAGATCCCTTTAATACCTTACGTCTGCTCTATTCAATGGACCTTACCGGTCCATTTTTTTTATATTTTTATCACCATAAAATTTTTAAAAGAAATTTG
>JBFMGH010000133.1:0-7854 GCA_040752795.1 Cyanobacteriota bacterium | reverse complement strand
AATTTCTACTTAATATTTCTTCACAAACCGTTCCAAAATCAAATTTGGTTGTTTTTATATATTTACAAGACATAAAACAATTCCTCTAAATAAATTCCGTAATCTCTCTACTCTCTCTCAAAAGTTTTCCCGAAAGGGGATTTTTTTTTGGGGGGTATGTTTCTGAAATTTATGTCATTTTTCTAAACTGAATCAGTATTATTTTTTTTGAATCAGGTATAAGGTTCAAAAAATTCTTTTGCGAAAAAATATGTCATCACCAGAAATGCTCTTATAGCAAGTGTTTTAGAATTATCAAAAAACTTTTTTAAAATTTCTACTTAATATTTCTTCACAAACCGTTCCAAAATCAAATTTGGTTGTTTTTATATATTTACAAGACATAAAACAATTCCTCTAAATAAATTCCGTAATCTCTCTACTCTCTCTCAAAAGTTTCCCGAAAGGGGATTTTTTTTTTGCGTTGTTTTCTGGTTAAATTACATTTGAACTGATCATTGAAAGTATTTTGATTAGTAAAAATAGAATAATTTTAAACCTGTATAAAAATCTTTTATACCAATCCACGGAAGTAAACAATATATGGCTTTAAATTATTCTAGGGTGTGGTTGCCGGCGTAACATGTAAACACCCTGCCTCTATAATCTGAAATCTATAGATTACTTTCAAAGATCAGTATAATTCATTTGTTAGAGAAAATATCAGGATTGAGAAACTATGACAAAAAACCTTTTTTCCGGAGTAGAAGATGACATTAAATCTTTAAAAGAGCAGCTCAGCTATCATAATGAGCAATATTATACACATGATAACCCACAAATTTCTGATGCAGAATATGATGCCTTATTCAGAAAACTTTTGGAACTTGAAAAAGCTTTTCCTCAACTTGTAACCGCTGATAGCCCTACCCAAAAAGTAGGGGCAAAAACATTAAAAGAATTCAAACAGGTTGCCCACAAAAACAGGCTATATTCTTTAGATAATGCAACATCTGATGGCGCTTTATTAAGCTTTGAAAATAAAATTAAAAGGTTTTTAAAACTACCTGAAGATATACAAATAGAGTATGTATGTGAACTTAAAATTGATGGTATTGCTATTGCCCTGACATATGAAAATAAAAAGTTAATACAGGGCGCAACTAGAGGTGATGGCAAAACTGGCGAAGATATCACAGAAAACCTGAAAACAGTTAAAAGCATACCCAATGAGGTTGATATTGATTTTATTGAAACCCGTGGCGAAATTTTTATGCCATATTCTGTATTTGAAAAACTTAATCAGGAAAGACAAACAGCAAATCAGCCGTTATTTGCAAACCCAAGAAACGCAGCGGGTGGTTCTTTAAGGCAACTTGATTCTGACATTACCCGTAAGAGATCATTAGAGGCTTTTATTTATACAGGCATTATACCTGAGAATTCTCCATTAAAAATAAATACTCACCAGCAAATGCTTCAAACTCTTAAGGAGTTAGGTTTTAATACTAACCCTAACCATCGAAAAGTTAACAATATTCAGGAAGTCATAACCTATTGCAATGAGTGGGAAACCAAACGACATAGTTTGCCATATGCAACAGATGGTGTAGTTGTCAAAGTGAATGATCTTAAAATGCAAAAGGATTTAGGCTTTACCTCTCATAGCCCCCGATGGGCCATTGCTTATAAATATCCTGAAGAAACAGCAGAAACAACGCTTTTAGATATAGAAATTAATGTTAGCAGAACAGGTGCCCTTAACCCTACAGCTGTACTTGAGCCTGTCAGACTTGCAGGTAGCACTGTTTCAAGGGCATCGCTTCATAATTTTGATGAAATTGAAAGGTTAGATGTCAGGATAGGTGACAGGGTTCTTGTAAAAAAAGCTGCCGAAATTATTCCAAAGGTTATTAAAGTTGTAGATACAGATAAAAGGCCTGCTGATAGAGAAAAATTTATAATTCCTGATACTTGCCCATTTTGTGGCAGCAACACTTTTAAAAAAGACGGGGAGGTTGCTTTCTATTGCAGCAACTCTGAATCATGTATAAATCAAATAAAAGAACGGCTTTATTACTGGGTGAGCAAAGATGCTATGGATATAGACGGTGTTGGGGTATCTCTTATTGAGCAGATGGTCGAAAAAAAACTTATTGAGAGCCCTGTAGACCTCTATAGACTCACTTATGAAGATATAGCAACTCTTGATAGAACTGGTGATAAAAGCATTAAAAATATTTTAAATGCTATTGAAAAAAGTAAATCGCAACCTTTTAGCAGGGTGTTGACCTCACTCGGCATACCTTATGTTGGCAAAGAAACTGCTCTGCTTATTATAGATAGTTTCAATGATATTGAGTCACTAAAAAATGCTTCTATTGAAGAGCTCTCCAGCATTGATGGTATTGGTGAAAAGATTGCTCAAAGTGTCAAATTATTTTTCACCAGCCAGAAAAACATTGAACTGATTAATAAATTGTCTGAGCTGGGTATACATCTTAAGGAGAATAGACAAACTGAGAGTTCTTATACTAAAATATTAAATGGTAAAACATTCGTTCTTACCGGTACATTATCCTCAATGGGAAGAACCGATGCAGCGGAAAAAATCAAAGCCCTTGGAGGCAAGGTAACTTCGAGTGTCAGCAAAAATACAGATTTTGTTGTTGCCGGAGACAAGGCTGGTTCTAAACTTTCCAAAGCTCAGGATCTCGGAATAAAAGTTTTATCTGAAAATGAGTTTGTTAAATTACTTCAAGATGCTATTGAACAGGGAGAGCAATGAACAAAAAGAACTTTAAAGTAATAACTATTAATGGCTTATCAGGGTTGTTGTTAATTATAATACTAGTATCTCTTGTTTTGTCATGCCTTATTGCTGTGCCTATATGGGCCATTATTGAGTCATGGAATTTTATTGTCTATGATTATTTTGGAGGGCCTTCAATTACAGTTTTACATGCTTCATTGATTTATACTGTTATCATTTTAAGTATATATTTATTTCTCAGTAATTATGTAAGTGTTCAGTTTGCCGAGTCTGAAAATATTGATGATACTGACATTGAATTACTTCTTGGTAATTTATCAGATAAAGAAGAAGATAAAGAAGAAGATAAAGAAGAAGATAAAAAGTAAGCAGGTATAATTTTATTCAGGTTCAGTAATTTATCTGGTTAAAAGATCAACTGATATCGTTTTACATTCAAAGAAGTATTATTCTATAATCTTCCTAACCTTAATTTAAAGCCATCTATCGTTTACTTCCGTGGATTGGTATAACTGGATAAATTCTCAAAATAACTAAGATAGCAGAGAAATAGTGTCGGGTTTAAAAGGCCCGCTGTGCGGGCCTTTTAAACCCTCCCCTCATTAACCACTGTTCCCTGATATTTTATAAAACATTAGTTATACAGAGGTCTCTTTTATTGAAATTTTACCTGTTTCATAAATTGGGCATGACAATAAAATTGTGATCGGTATAATATAGTAAACGCATGAAATTATGAGACATAACTGGAAATCATGAGGGTGTTATGCCCGCCTTCGGCGGGCATAACACCCGAACCCTTTATTTTCTGAAGTCTATTATTTATTTATGCGTTCATTATATATTTTCAATTGATCAAAAAATCTACTATGAAATTAGATTAACAGAGGTTAGAAAATGCTATACAGCCGTACAAACAATTATTTTGCAGTTATGCTTATTCTATCTATTCTGTTTATAGTATCATTATACAGTTCTGCATATGCTATAAAACAAGAGGTTGAACATAATCTTGGGTATTATTTGATCAATGCCAGGAAATTTGAAGCTCAAAATAATTTAGATCAGGCATTAAGCAATTATTTGCAGGCTGTTAAACTTGATTCTAAAAACTATGAACTATATTTTAAAATCGGTCAGATTTTTGACAACAAAAAAGATTATTCTAATGCGGCAAGGGCATATAAAAAAGCCCTTCTTTTAAAGCCTGACAGCTCTGATGCTATGATAAGACTGGCCAGTGCTTCTTATTCATCAGGTCAGTATATTCTGGCATTGAAGTATTTATATAAGATTAAAGATCTCAACATTAATCTTGATGCCGGAGAAGAAGCCAAACTAAAATTTTTGGAAGAGAAATTTTCTAACATTTATGCACCTGTGAAGTTTGGAGGCAAATGGGGTTATATAAATAAGCTCGGTGAAATGGTTTACAAACCACAGTTTGATAGTGCTACAGAATTTAACGAAGGTTTGTCGATTATTTCTGAATCAGCTGAGGGGGTTGAGCTTTTTGGTGCAATGAATTTGAACGGCATTATATCTATTGAGCCTTATTATGAAAGTATTTTATTTTTTCATAATGGCCTGGCTGTTTTTAATCATAACGGGTTGTATGGTGTTATTAACACTAAAGGTGATGTCATTGCTAAACCAGAATATGATTATATAGGTAATTTTATTGATGGCTACGCTGTTGTTAAAAAAGGTAGCCTTTATGGTTTAATTAATACAGCAGGGTCTGAAGTAATAAAGCCGGTTTATGCAGATATTAAACCTTTTAAAGATGGGCTGGCATTATTTTTATCTTCTAATGGTTACAATTTTATGAGCCGGTCATTTAATAACATTTGCCGTGAGAATTTTAGCATTGCCAGTGAATTTTCTGAAGGCCTGGCTGCAATAGTAGAAAAAAATAACTGGGGTTATATTGATAAAAACTGTAAATTCGTTATCAAACCTTCTTTTGGCAATGCCAGAGACTTTTCTAATGGCCTGGCAGCTGTTTCAAAAAGCCCTAAAGCATCTGATAAGTGGGGTTATATAGACAAATCCGGAAGGCTGGTTATTAAAATGAAGTTTTCAGACCCCCTTGAATTTTCTGATGGCCTCGCAGCTGTTAAAGTTAAAAATCAATATGGATATATTGATAATAAAGGCAAATTCGCTATACCACCAGCCTTTGATGAAGCTAGTAACTTTATAAACGGTATGGCACTGGTTAGAATTGACGATAAATATGGATATATAGACAAAACAGGAAATTATATTATAGCTCCAGAATTATTTGAGCCTTTACATTTTGTTGAAGGGCTTGCAAGCTTCAGAAATTCAAATGGAAAATATGGTTACATTGACAATAAAGGTATTGTTAAAATTGAACCTGCTTTTGAATATGCAGGTAGCTTCAACAAAGAACTTGCAGTTGTTAAATATGAAGGTCGATATGGTTATATAGACAAAGAAGGTGACTTTTTTGTCAATCCAGACTACGAAGATGCTCGACCATTCACAGAATAACTAATATACCAACACACGTAAGCAGACTATATATACTTTAAATTTACTATAGGGTGTTTTGCCTGCGCTTCGCTCAGCAGAACCCCATAACGGATGATGATTTTTACCTTTATACCAATACATGGTATGGATTTATTTCAGGATGTTTTGCCTGCTGCGCAGGCTTCTGACAGGGCGTTACCCCAGCCCCTTTAAAAAGTGGCTGGACCCCCAAATTATCACTAGCAGGCTCCGCCTGCGGGTTGGTTTCTTTGTGGTATTCTGCTTCGCTTTGCTCAGCAGAACACCATAACGGATGATGATTTTTATACTTTTATACCAATACTTGGCATGGATATATTTTAGGGTGTTTTGCCGGCTGCGCTGGCAAAACACCCGACCTTTACAATCTGGAATCTATATATTGTTTTCAATAATCAGTATAGAAAATATTTCAGTTCATAAATAACCAATATTGCAATTTTTAAACGCGTAATAAAAGAAAAACCTATTTAATTGTCAAGGTTCAGTGATGCCCTTTTAGACATGCCGGCACCGTACATGCTGGCCGCTGCCAGAGCCTATTGAACAGGTGGGTCTTTGTTGCTCTTATTATTTATAAACTTAAACCTGAACTTCGTAGTACGGGGGCGATATCGAGTATCAGGCTCAGGAGGAGGTATTTCTTTCGGGTATTCTGGCTCACTGTGTTCGCCAGAACACCGCAATGGATGATGTGATGTTTTTTTATTATCTATATTTGTGTTTTCATTATTATTACTATCACTATTTGGGTGGTATTCTGGCTCACTGTGTTCGCCAGAACACCGCAACGGATGATGTGATTTTTCTTTATTAGTAATATTTGGAGATTGATTGCTAGCTGACGGCAGATGTGTGTTCGTTTTTTCAAATGCCCATCTGTTGCGCTGCTCAGGATACAAGTTGTAAAACCGATCGTGGCATCGCTTCTGTAATATTAGTCTCTCCTTGCGCCTGAAATAATCTGTTAGCCAATAATGACCCTTTAGTTCATTACGTCTAATAGGCTGGCAAGCCCTCATTTCAAGCTTAATTTGCTGAATAACCGTCCTTAGGTCAAGCTCAACATTGAACTTTCTGACCAGCTGCGCTGCCCGTTCAAGTGATGTTAAATCATAGACACCCTTGCTGTGCTCTATGTAATGAACCAGATTGAGTCTATTTAAAACTGACAACTCACCAGAACGTTTAGAAAAAGGCAGGTTGGCCACCGGAAACGTATTAATGGCCAGATTCAGCTTGACCCTGCCATAATCAGGAGACAATGGAACATATTTAGACGAGTGATGATGTCTTTTTACAATATACTTATTCGCAAACACCAGCCGGTCAGTTTTAAGCCTGTGCCTTCTATATTTATTATTCTTATCTGGCTGGCACTCTCTAAAAGCAACCGGCCTCTGAGTTCTATATATATGATCATATTGCAAATTTATATACTGATTTACGTATTTATTAACAAAGCTCTGTCTGGTCTGCTCATACCAGCCTTCGTTATAATCAGGATGCAAAAACCAGTGCAGGCGATATAGTCTGTGTTGCTTTTGTATCATCAGTTCATAAAATAAATTAGCCCTGCCTGAAGGTGACGACACAGCTATGCGGCAGGCTGTATCAGCAAAATATTGCCAGTGAAAATCAGCATGGCGCTGGAACGCAAAATCATCAAAAAATACTGCCCTGATCTTATGCCGTTTCGGCAAAAATACACGCCTGTTAGAGCTGAAGCCATAAATGCGGTTGCCGTTAATATTATTGATCAACAAACAATAATACCGCTTCTTCCGGTTTTGTCTGAATGTATAAAACTTCTTCCTGACCATTTTATCAGGCAGTCGCTCAAGAATAAAATGCAGAAAACCAAATAAGGTCTGGCTATCATCTTTTAAAAATATTTTCCAGAACGAATTGGACAAAATAACAAAATTACTGTTAGGCTTAAATAACCAGTACCACAACAATACCAGAGATGTAACTGTGGTTGAGCCCATTCGCTTCGATTTCTCTACAACCACAGGCTGTCCCTTCTCAATACATTTAATTAAATATTTAGCATACTGACGCTGAAATGGATATAGTAAAAATGGCTTGCTAATGTGCTTACCTTTATAAGCAGGTAGTTTGCAAAAGAACTCAACGAAAAATGTGAAGTCTGAGCTGGCCCGGTAGTTAATATATTTTCTCGCATCGGGGTTGTCGATCAGCAAAGCTATGATAGCCGACCGTAGCAGGTGATATATTTCACAAATTGTGAGATAAAGAGATGACAATATCTATATTCTCTGTCATAAGTATTTGTACTATTATTATAATACCTATTAGTCAGTATTTAAAGTCTTTTATAGCATAATGGTTTTCTAAATAGTTACAATGATGGTCTATTTACTACGATGAGAGCTTTACCCAGCCCCTTTAAAAAGTGGCTGGACCCCATAACGAATGATGCTTTTAACCTTTATACCAATACATGGCATGGATTAGTATAAATTGTTAATACAACTTCAATTTTTTATAATTGTTCACTTTTATGTGTTCAATATAAAACATACAATTAAGTTTTT
>JBFMGH010000132.1:0-2473 GCA_040752795.1 Cyanobacteriota bacterium | reverse complement strand
CAAAAACACCCTGCCTCTATAATCTGGAATCTATAGATTACTTTCAAGGATAAGTATAATTATTAGAATTTGTTAATACAACATTTTTTAAATTTTAAACCACTACCACAGGGGCAAGGTTCATTTCGGCCTATTTTCCCTATATCTTGGGGTATGCCCGATATTTCTGATGCCATATCTTCATATATTGTTATTAATTCTTTAAAGGCAGTTGAATTATCATAAACTGTAGAAGGAGACAGCTTGTTATTATACAGATAATCGTATTTATAATCTTCCATTAGCTCATCAAAATCTTCTTGAATAGAAAATCCAGGGTGATCCAGTATATCTTCAAATACATTAACACTGTTAACAGAATATTTTGTTACTGCATTTACAAACGGAAATGGTGATATTGTATCATCTTCCAGATAAAACATTATACATTCTTTGTAACCATCTATTTCTTTAAAATTCTTATTTGCAAATATTTCACTAAAGGTTGCATAATAGGGTAGAATACTTAAGCCTTCTTTTTCATCAATTATTATTCCAACATCATGGCAGCTGGCATAGTTTGAAATATATGATTCAAGGCTTTTATTAGCTTGCAGGGTACTTGCAATTTCTTTATTGAAATAAAACTGTTCTGGTTTTTGAATTTTGCCTTCTATTAAAGATTTTTCCATTTCTCCAAATTCATAATAGGCTGAAAATGCTGTTATAAGATCACTTAAATGTTCACCGGATGTATAAACCTGGTTTGAGCCAAATAAATCATAAAATTTCTGATATTTAATAGCATTTCTTTCATATATTTGAGCTAGCTTTTCCGAATTATCCTTAAACATTTCTGTAGGATTTTCTAGTTGAACCATCGCTGCCATCTCTAAAACTTCTTTTTTCGCAGCTATTGGAAATGTTATTAAGTTGCCAAGCAATATATGATAATCTTCATATGGTAATATTCTACAAAAAATGAAGTTTTTAGCTCCTACCCTTTTGTAATTTACAAATTTTGATAGGGTTTTAATACAATATTCTTTTTCATTAACAAGATTTTCAACCTGAAATGCATCTTTTGTAACTTTGTTAACTATAAATATTGAATGAATAGAAGTGGTCCATCTTGTTAATATTTCTCTATTTTCTGAAGAAATATTTTCTGTCTCTGAAATATAGGTTTCCAGTGGTGTATTTTTGCCATCAATTTTGTGATCAAAAATAAATGCATACAGAACTTCAAGATATTTCTCTGCTGAATTAATTTCATCTGTTACTTCTTCTTTAATAAAACTTTCGAATCTGCTTTGCAAATTTCCTTTTTCTATATACTCAATAAGGTTTGTTATGATATCATTAATTTTATTTATTTTATCTTCTACTAACATTTTGAAAACCTCTATTCTAATTGGGCTATTAAAGATTGTCTTCCTGTTTGACCTTTTGTTAACCTATGAGAGAAAAAAAGGCTTGAGTTACAGCTTGTGCATTCAGCGCTAATATCTATTTCTGATATCTTACAGGCCTTTAATTGCTCAGCATTGATCTGTTTTAAATTAATATAAGGTTTATTATTTATGCTTTTTATGATTTTATCAGAAATGGAATTTTTAGGAATAGTTGCAAGAAGTTTTTCTGCTACATCATTACTTACTTCATAACAACAGATACCTATGTTGGGTCCTATTGCTGCTATGGTGTTTTCAGGTAGTGTGTTAAAATTAGCTCTCATTTTTTCATAGGTTTTAACAACTATTTGCTGGGCTGTTCCTTTCCAGCCAGCATGAATTAAAGCTAAAATATTATTTTCTTTGTCGTATAGCATAACTGGTGTACAATCAGCAAAAAAAAGCATTGCTGGCACTCTACTTACAGGTATTATTACTCCATCTGTATAGTCAAGCCAGCTTTTAGCATTAGCCTGTTCTTGTGATTTTAGTATAATAATGTTATCTGTATGATGTTGATCTGTCATTACAAGGTTGTTATAGTCTATACCTAGTATTGTGCATATAGTTTTTCTATTCTCAATTACTTTATTAATAGCATTATGATATTGTGCTGTTCCCATACTAAAGCTATCAATTGGTGGTGGTGCATTTCCACCTATTCTTGTAGTAAAAGCATGCTTTACATTATCTGGAAATATATTAGATACAAAATATTCAACGTTGGTATTTTTGATTAGTTTAAACATAAATAATACTTTATACGTGTTAACAACTAAAACTCTTTTGAATAGTGATTATTTATTTAAATTATTCGTTAAACATCTAATTATGTAATTTTTTTAGGCCAATACATAACACATTTTATTATAATAAAAGAGAGTTATTTTTTGATATTTTTAAAGAAAATTTTACAGATTTTTTCGTGTAATATTTCATAAATACCTATTAAAATAAAAAGCTATTTGATATTTATTATGTTTATTACTATGTTTTGTTATACCAATCCACGGAAGTAAATGATATATGCTTTAAATTTA
>JBFMGH010000131.1:0-2677 GCA_040752795.1 Cyanobacteriota bacterium | reverse complement strand
GCTGGGTGTTTTTCCCTGCTGCGCCCCAAAAAACACCCTATAATAATTTAAAATCATATATCGTTTACTTCCGTGGATTGGTATATACAGAAATTTTTAAACCTGACTTTTAAAAACAAATAATTATAATTAAAATAAGTTTGTTATCTCACCCAGGAGTTAAACATGGCAGGCTATATTGAGTTTTGTCCGGAAAGTTTTGTATGTTCAATATGCCTTGACTATTTATACAAAAAACCTTCTCACGTTCTAGACCACATAAAAGATCAGCAGCTTGATACTATTATTGTTGAATTAGGCAAATTTGTTGAACATTTATGGAATCATTGTAATAATAAATACCCATCAAGAAATGTAATTAATTTGATCTCAGTCGCTTCTATTGTATATATTGACCTTCTTTTAGAAGATATGAAATTTGATCATTCTGAATATAAAACCAAAAGCAGAATTAATAATATTTCTAAGGTCTTATATTTTACATCAAAGGAGTTATTACTAACTAAAAAACCTTACAACTATAGAATCTTAAAAATTATAGCTAGAAATAAGCTAAATAAATACTTTGCTAAACACAACAATAAAAATGATATAATACTTTTAGTAAAGACTTTACTAAATTTAAATCCGGCAAATGATTATTTTGATTACATACAATATACTCAATATATTATAAGTTATTATAAAAAATCAAAAGACAGCGTATTAAATAAAGAAAATATAGAATATATATGTGATTTATTATATGACTTCTGTATTAAGGCTGGCCAGAGAATAACTTCTAAAGAATATGAATCTGATTTTAGTTACTTAAAAATTGAACATCGTCAGTTTATCCTTAGAATGATTGCAAAACATTGTTATATTTGCTATTCGTTATTGCTAATTGAAGTAAGAATAACTAAAATATCTTCTTTTGATAAAACTCCAATACTGATTAAAATTGCTGAAGAGATATGGAATGTTATTTTTGATTCTTTTTCAAAAGGATATGATTTTGAAACAATTGATTCAAAGTTATCTGTCAAAACAAAATCTATTTTATTTCAGTACATGAAAGTTTTCAAGCTTATTGAAACAGAAACATTACCCATTTATTACCCTATTTTAGATCAATCTATTCTGCTCGGCATGAAAGGCAAAAACCTTAATGACATAGCTAATGATTTAAACTTAATTGAAAATTTTAGTGAACCTAAAAACAAAATCATTCAAGAATATCTTAATAAAGAGTTATCATTATTACACAACAGGTTAAATAAGGAGTTTGAAGCTATTCAAGACAATGTTACGTTTAAAAAACTTTCTAATCTTATTGGTTCTGTTTGCAATTATGTCGTGGTATTCATAAAATCTGACACTAATTCAATTAATAGATCAACAGAATTAATTATGGCAATAAATGAAAGCCTTTATTACAGATTTAAAGCTTATTTAATGCTGAATAATAACTGTAATAATGCCTTTTTATATTTTAAAGCAACCATTAATAAGAATCTGGAAATGATTTTAATTAACGCAGTTGAAAATAATCTATTATGTCCTGAAGAATTTACTCTTATTATGAATAATTTAAGTCAGCTTAAATTATAAAGTCCCATATGATTAGGACACATAGAATTAATCTAATGTAAAGTCATAACTTGACTTACTTTATAAAAATCAAGTCCTTGTAAACTGCCATTTAAAAATTTTTATGAGTCAGGTAATTGTTTACTAGAAACCACTGAAATTTTATTATAGTTTTATTTCTGTTATACTAATCCACGGAAGTAAACGATATATGGCTTTAAATTATTCCAGGGCCTCTATAATTTTGAATCTATAAATTACTTTCAAGGATCAGTATATGCTAATCAAAAGCTAAATTTTGATGAGGGTAATTAATAATGACTCTAAATAAACCACTAACTAATACACTAGTATTAACATTCCTTTTATTCTTCCATTCAAATTGCTTGGCTTTTAAATTCTCTCAAAACTACATTTATCTTGAACAAAACCCTGCTGCCGGGGTATCAGGAGAACCTGTTTGTAATTTTATTTCTGCTAAGTGCACTAATAACATCTGCTCCGAGGCAAAACAAAAAGCTTATGAAAACATTAAAATAATTGAGCAGCTGGATATTGAGATCAATAATATTCTTGATAATATAGATGATACAGAATACAAAAAGCAGTATGATAAGGTTCAAAAACTTGAAAATAAATACTTTAACGGGAAAAATATTAAAGATTATTATAAATTGCGCCAATCTTATCAAACAGAATTAACTCAAATGTTTTTAATGGCAATAGAAATTAACCCCACACTTAGAGATTTAAGTAATGAATCAATTAAACTTATGGATGAAAGAGACAGAAATTGCAGAATAATAACAGATATTGTTGAATCAAGAGGCAATGTTAATCAAAATAGTAATTTTTGATATAAAAGACCTCTGTATAACTGATGTCTTATAAAATATCAAAGATCAACGGACAAGGAAGAGACTATTTCTTTTTTGCCTTCATTATTTTGAGAATTTATCCACTGATGCATAACCTGATTAATTCATGAATTTGTTTCATTTAGGTAAAACCTTCTTCTAATGACATATTTAAAAAATACTGGATTTACACACTGTAAATTCAGATGATAGCTCTCAAAAGAAGAGAGGGGGGGGGGGGGGGGGGG
>JBFMGH010000130.1:6499-10154 GCA_040752795.1 Cyanobacteriota bacterium | reverse complement strand
TCTTTTCTTTGCGAGTTAAGTTGAGTTCATTAATATCTGTAATCTCCTTAGGAGCCTTGATTTTAGTTGTTTTAATTATACTTTTTTTCCAATTAGGATTTTTAGCATAATAAGCATCTCCATCCCAGCCTTTTAAAAAGTCTATTAGAGGAATATCTGATCTTGATGAATTTGATTCTGATGTTGTTAAAACATAGTTGCAATTATCATTAGCCTCATCACCCCCTGCAATATGTGGGAATAAATGTTCTAGCGTAGGATATAATGGATGTGGACCGCCTTCCTTATATGATAAAACCAATTCTTGGCCAGTATAAGCCCCGCCGTGCTTGAGTAATTCTGGAATAAACCTTAGTTCGGAAGAATAGCCAAATGTAATATTGCTGTTCCTTGCGTTTATAGCATTATTGATATTTTCAATAGCATTGATAGAAGCTACAACGCCGGGATTTTGTTCCATTGACTTTAAATAATCAACAAATTCATCAGATATCCAGAATTTATCAGCTTTTGATAACAATTCCCAGAATTTTGTAGCGTATTCAGGATACATAGATTCTGGAATATCAATGCCTGCAGAACCTTCAATTAAATATTTACAAGCACCTTCAAACCAGTGCTTGCCATCAGGTGTGTAAAACCCAACCATGTCCTCTTTCAAGTATCTGGAGAAATTAGTTAGTCTATTGATAGCAAGCTCAATATTTTTAACACCTTTGTCTTGTAATAATTCTCCTCTTATTTTTGGGTTTGGTGTAGCTTTTAATTCTCTGGGATATCTTTTATCATATTTATAAACTGGTACCTCAACTCCATCAATTATATTGGTGCTGGTAGGTATAGCTGATGTATTAAGTTCAATTTTTCTTATAACTGGTTGATCGGAGTCTTGTATATTACTAATAACGATTTCATCTTTATTTAAAGGTTCTAATTTTGGAGCTTTTCGTTTAGAAAAACTAACATTAGAATTTTTAAAACATTGTTTTAAACTTATAAAAGAATTAATGTCCCCATTAAAAGTAAGATTCATTTTAATATCCCAAATATCCCTCTCAATTTATTAATTAAAAATCAAAAATTTTTTTTGTTGCTGTAAAAAATGGAAATACTTAAGAAAAGTTTACGAAAACTGGATAAAATAATTATTTATAAAAACTTAGTTTTAAATAATTTATACTTTTTGAGATGATAAACCTGTAAAAAAATTTTTTTTCTAAGTAAAATATCTAGCAATAACAATAATGATAGAGGTAAAAAACTATGAGAATGTCAAAATTATTTATTTCAACCTTAAGAGAGAACCCAACTGATGCGGAAGTGGCTTCTCATCAATTGTTAGTTCGGGCTGGTTTTATAAGAAGGCTAACAAGTGGTGTTTATAATTATTTACCATTAATGCTTAGAGTTTTAAGAAAAGTTGAAAATATTGTAAGAGAGGAAATGAATGCAGCTGGTGCACAAGAATTACTTATGCCAGTATTGCAACCAGCAGAAATATGGATTGAATCTGGCAGGTGGCAAATATATGGAAAAAACTTAATGAGGCTTAAAGATAGGCATGAAAGAGATTGCTGCCTTGGGCCAACACATGAAGAAGTTATTACAACAATAGTTAAGAATGAAATCAACAGTTATAAAAGACTACCAGTAAACCTCTATCAAATTCAAAATAAATTTAGAGATGAAATTAGACCACGCTTTGGTTTATTAAGAGGTCGAGAGTTTATAATGAAAGATGCTTATAGTTTTCATGTGACTCATGAATGCTTGCTTAAAGAATATGATAACATGGCTAAAGCCTATACAAAGATTTTTAAACGTTGTGGGCTTGATACTCGTATGGTTCAAAGTGATAGTGGAACTATTGGAGGAAGTGTAAGTCACGAATTTATGGTGCTAACACATACTGATAGTGGGGAAAATGATGTATTGTATTGCGATACATGTGACTACTCAGCTAATTCTGATAGGGCGGAATCCATTTTGTTGACAGCAAACACAGATGGTGGATTTGCTGGCAGTGAAGTGGTTGATACCCCTGCTGTTACAACTATTGAAAATCTGGCACAATTTTTAAATGTTGAAGAAAGCACAATTTGTAAATCTATGATTTATATTGTTGATAAAGAACCAGTACTTGCTTTAATTAGAGGAGATCAGGCTATTGAAGAAATAAAATTAATGAATGCTGCAGGTGGTAATGAAATAAGAATAGCCTCAGATGTTGAAGTTGATCATTACCTTGAGAAAAGTAATATTCATTCATCTAAAGGTTTTATAGGTCCAAAAGGTATAAATTTTAGAATTATTGCAGATCTATCAGTTAAAGATTTAAAAAACTTTGTTGTTGGTTGTAATCAAACAGATAAGCATCTTGTTGGTGCTAATTGGGATAGTGATATTGGTTTACCAGAAACTATTACGGATATCAGACTTGCTCAAAAAGGTGATAAATGTCCGGTTTGTGAAGGTCATTTATTAATTACCAGAGGAATTGAAGTAGGAAATATCTTCCAATTAGGTATAAAATATTCAAAAGCTATGAATGCAACTTTTCAGGATGAAAATGGCCAAATAAACCCCTATATTATGGGTTGTTATGGTATAGGTGTTTCGAGAACAGCAGCAGCAGTGGTGGAAAGTTACTATGATGATAATGGTATTAAATGGCCAATGTCAGTAGCCCCATATCATGTTATTGTTATACCAGTTAATGTTAAAGATCAAGAACAATTAAATATTGCAGATAATCTTTATAAAAAATTATTAACTGAGGGAATAGAAGTAGTTATTGATGATAGAGAAGATAGAGCTGGTGTTAAGTTTAAGGATGCTGATTTAATAGGCTTCCCCCTAAGAATTACCTGTGGAAAAACACTATCAGAAGGTAATGTAGAACTTAAGAATAGAATGACTGGAGAATTAAAAACAATTTCTCTTGAAGAAATTATTCCAATAGTTAAAAATCTTGTTGTTACAAATATTATGCCCAAGACTTCTGAGGCAGAATATGCAAAATGTTAAGTAGTTAAATAAAATATATATTGAAAAAAGCCTCGAAAAGAGGCTTTTAATTTTTTTCATAAAGAGTTCTTAATATTTATAAAAAATATTTTCAATAAAATTGTTTTCGGGTTTCAGATGATTATAATTTCAAATAATGGGGTTAATCAGGAAGAATGTAGATTAAATGAATATTCGGGTGGAGAAACCAATATTAGCATTTACTACAAAAAGTGGGAAAGAACTTTATCTTGACCCATTGACTAATGAACTTACTTCACGAGAGCTTGCATTTGCCAATTTTGAAGGTTTAAAAAGAACTTCTGAAAACAAAGTATATATTGATTTACTAGCCCGTAAATCAAGTTATTCTGATTCTCAGTGTATTTTAAATACAACGTCTGATACTAAAGGTATTAATATTTCAGGGGACCTTAAACAGAAACCCTCTAGAAAATCTAAAAATAATGAAAAAAATATCTTTTTAAATCCAGAAATGGCTATTAATGAAAGAAAAAAAACTTTTCCTGAAGATAAATTTGTAATAGATCTGCCAATTATTCCATATCTATATTACTTAACAAAAAAATGTTATAGGTATTTTTTTAATAAAGATGAACTTGTTACTGAAGATGAAGAGCTTGATTCA
>JBFMGH010000130.1:0-6489 GCA_040752795.1 Cyanobacteriota bacterium | reverse complement strand
AGGAAAGAACAAAAAGAGAAGATTTTTTGCAATGGCCTAAGTCATAATAATTAAGCTTACTGTTGATTCTTAAGAGCTTTTTGCGCCTGTTCTAAGAAATCTCTAGCATCTTCACAGCCAGGATAAAGTTCAATTGCTTTTTTACAGTTTTCGATTGCTTGTTCATACTTTTTGTTATTTAAATATAATCTTCCTAGTGATGCATAGGCACCAACAAATCCAGGGTTTAATTCGATTGCTTTTTTATAAAATTTTTCTGCTTTATCAAAAATAGATTTAAATTCATAAGCATTGCCCAGGTTTGTATAGACTTGAGGATTTTGTGTATCAAGCAATAACGCTTTATTAAGTATTTCTATTGATTTATCATATTCTCCCTGTTTAAAATAAATATCACTTAGGTTTTTATATGAATCAAAATGATTTGAGTCAATAGAAATTAACTTTAAATAAGTCTCTTCCGCTTTATTATATTCTCGAGTAATTAATGAATATATGCTTGCAAGTAAATTATATGCTTCAATATACTCATTATTTAATGAGATAGCTTTTTTTAGATTGTAAACAGCTTCTTCGTATTTATCTAGTTTGTCATATATATATCCAAGATTGTAGTAAGATTCAGCTAATTCAGGATTTAATTCAATAGCAATTTTCAGGTTTTCAATAGCTTCTTTATACTCACCATGATCGTAATGACTTTGGCTTGCAAATAAGTACTTTTCCAAACGTCGATCCATTAAAGCCCCCTCAGATATAGTATTCAATGGTTATAATCTTAATAAGTTTTTCAGGATTTATTTTCAATATTATACCATTTCAAAAATATAGTTCTTAGTACAAGGAATAAAATTATTTTAATCAATTTTATATTTATTTGGAACTAAAAGACTAAATATACCCATATAGAGGGATAAACAGAATTGTATGATCTCTGAAATAATGAAATTAGATTAATAATTTTGGAGAATAAAATGAATAATACTAATATAAATACTAATAGGTTGATAAAAGAAAAAAGTCCTTATTTATTACAACATGCATACAATCCTGTAAACTGGTATCCCTGGTGCGAAGAAGCTTTTAGTGCGGCAAAAGAAGAAAATAAAATGATTTTCTTATCAATAGGCTATTCAACTTGTCACTGGTGTCATGTTATGGAAAAAGAATCTTTTGAAGATACGGAAGTTGCTAATTTATTGAATGAATCATTTATTTGTATAAAAGTTGATCGTGAAGAAAGGCCAGATATAGATAATATTTACATGAATGTTTGTCAAATAATAACATCATCAGGAGGTTGGCCATTAACAATAATTCTTACTTCTGATAGAAAGCCATTTTATGTAGATACATATATTCCTAAAACGGATAGTTTATTAAGACAAGGGTTAATGGGTCTTGTGCCAAAATTGAATGATTTATGGAATAATCACAGAGAAAAAATTATAAACAGTTCTGATGAGATAACAAAGGTATTAATTGAAAGTCAAAAAAAACTTCCTGGAGAAAAAATTAACGAAAATATAATTTATAAAGCATATAAAATTTTATTTAATCAATTTGATGATTTATTTGGAGGCTTTGGAAATGCACCTAAATTTCCTGGTTCTCATAATTTAATTTTTTTACTCAGATACTGGAAAAAAACAGGTGACATTAAGGCTCTTGAGATGGTAGAAAAAACACTGAAAGCGATGAGATTTGGAGGTATTTTTGATCATATTGGCTATGGTTTTCATAGATATTCAACAGATAATAAGTGGTTATTACCTCACTTTGAAAAAATGCTTTATGATCAGGCAATGCTTTCATTAGCATATATTGAAGCTTTTGAGGCAACGAAGGATGAATTTTATGCTAATACTGCTAAAGAGATATTTGAATATGTTTTGAGAAGCTTGAGAGGAGAAGAAAAAGCTTTCTATTCAGGAGAAGATGCTGATAGTGAAAACAAGGAAGGTATATTCTATTTGTGGAATGAATCTGAAATTAATAGTGCCCTTACGGAAGAAGAGTCAAAATTATTTAAAATGAGATATAATATAACCCCGGATGGGAATATTATTGATGAAATAACTCATAATAAAACAGGAAAAAATTTACCGTATCTTAAAAATAATTTGGAAGAAACCTTTAGTTCACAAAATAGTACTTTTGATTGCATGAAAAACAGTGTGCAACAAATTTTGAGAAAACTTTTTTATATCAGGGAAAAAAGAACCCATCCCGGCAAGGATGACAAAATTCTTACTGATTGGAATGGTTTAATGATTGCAGCACTAGCCAAAGGGGGCAAAGTTTTTCATGATGATAATTATATTCAAGCTGCTAAAGAAGCTCTGGAATTTATTTTCAACAAATTGCAGAGTAATGAAGGCCTTTTATATCATTGTTATAGAGATAATTCAGTTTCTAAAATTTCATTTATTGATGATTATTCATTTATAATATTTGGGTTGTTAGAACTTTATGAAGCTACATTTCAGGTTGAATATTTGAAACGAGCAATATCACTTAATAAAACACTTATCAAGCATTATTGGGATGAAATATCTGGTGGGTTTTACTTTACTGCAGACTATAATGAAGAAATTTTATTAAGAAAAAAAGAATACTTTGATAGTGCTATACCTTCTGGCAATTCGATTGCAATGATTAATCTTCTCAGGCTTGCAAGAATAACTTCAGATTTTGAATATGAAAATAAAGCTATTAAAATTGCTTTATCAAATAATGATTCTCTGTCTCAGTTTCCTCACGCTCATACACAGATGTTAACTGCCATTGAATATCTTACAGGAAAAGCATATGAAATAATTATTTGTGTAAATAACTTTAATGAAGAAGTAATCAGCGTAATAAAGAAACTAAATAGCATATATTTACCTAACAAAGTAGTTCTTCTTCAATGTGAGAATGAAAAAGATTTAACCATCATCAATGAATCAATTAAAGCTATAAGTTGTAATGAAGATAACTTAACCATTTACATATGCACTGGTTATGGTTGCAGGAAGCCAGTTAATAATCTTCATGAAGCAATTGAACTTCTATCACAATAGTAGATGTAATAATTTCCAGGTCATTGTTATTAATAATTGTTTGTTTATAATATTCTTGAAAAAGAGTGAATGAATTTAATATAATTCTTTCACAAGGTAAAAACTTGTATAATTATTTAATAATGCCCGAAATATTTATTTGAGGTCATAAGATTGACTAAAGTTAAAGCCAATAATCATTGTATAAGGGGATCAGCGTATCTTGAAGAGTTTGAAATAGAATTAGCACTTCAAGAATTTCAGAGAGCTGTAGAAATATCTCCAGATTTTGCAGATGCTTATAGTCTAATAGGTAAGACATATTCAGAACTAGGATCTGCAGAAGAAGCAATTGTATTTCATGACAAGGCGATTGAATTAAATGATACAAATTCTGAATATTATAAGAGAAGGGCAGAAAGTTATCAAAAATTAGGGTTGTTTGATAAAGCAATTAGTGATTTTAATAAAACGACAAAATTAAATTCTGCTGATTATGAATCTTTTTTTCATTTAGGAATGCTTTATAGTGAAAAAGCATCATATGAAGAAGCTCTTAAAAATTATAAATTAGCAGTAGAATTAAGTCCTAATGATGCAAAAATTCAATTTTTTTTAGGAAATCTATATGAAGATATTGAGCAATATGATAATGCAATAAAACATTACTCAATAATATTAGAACAAGATCCTGAAGATAGTAATATATTAAGCATTTTAGGTAAGGTTTATCATAAAATTAGTGATAATAAAACAGCTTTAGAGTGTTACAAAAAAGCATTATCTTTAAATCCAATGGATTATTTAACTTTAATTAATTTAGGGAATCTGTATTTTGCCGAAAGTCTTGTAATACAAGCAATCGAAACCTTTGAAAAAGCAGTTGAAATAAGGTCAGACAATCCAACAGTGCATAATAATCTGGGGGTTTGTTATGCATTAATAGGAAAATATGAAAAGGCAATTGATGAATATAAGCAATATCTTCACCATGCACCATATGCAAAGGATATAGAAGAAGTTAAAACTGAAATAAATAGATTATCCAAGATGATAAAATAGTATTTTAAATATTATTTATTTTTTTTAATAAGTTCTTTTTGATAGGCCCAGGCACTGTGGTTATGGATGCTTTCAAAAGCCTCGCATTCAACTTCATACCACTTAATTATATCTATTTGCCTTAGTTCATTAACCAGGTCTCTAATTACATCTTCTACAAATTTAGGGTTATTATAAGCCTTTTCAGTAACATATTTTTCATCTTCTCTTTTTAAGATTGGATAGACAGGGCTGCTTCCTGTAGATTCAATTAAATTAACTAAATCTTCAATCCATACAATTTGATCAGGTGCATAAGAAATTTTTACTTTTACTATTGCTCTCTGGTTATGGGCTCCATAATCAGATATTTCTTTACTGCAGGGGCATAGTGTTGTGATAGGAACATTTACAGAGAGAAAGAAATCATACTTATTGTCTATAAATACCCCTTCAAAAGCACAATTATAACCCATTGGAGCAATTAAAGAGCTAACAGGGGCCTCTTTCTCAATGAAATATTTAAATTGTAATATTATGTATGAATTAGAAGCATTGAGTTTTTCAATAGTTTGTTTGAGACAGCCTTCAAGATCAATGCTTAATAACTTTTTTGATCTCCATTCATTGAGAATTTCAATAAATCTTGACATATGAGTGCCCTTGAAGTGATGTGGCAAATCAACAGTTAAGGTGGCTTTGACGGTTGCAATTTGTTGTTGTCCATCCTTTTGAATAATATTTAATGGTATTTCAACGTTTTTTACGCCAACTCTCTGGAGATCAATACCTCTAGAATCTCTTATACTTTGAACATCAACAAGTGTTTTATTATCCATAACAAATTAATTATTCAAAGATCTTTCCGAAATCATCAATTTCATCACATTCTTGCAAAGCAGAAAGGAGTTTTTTTGCGGCTTTTTTTTGTATTCTTGGGGGGGCAGCACGCAGTAACTCTATGGCTTTTAAGACTACAGGGTCTTTGTCATACCATCTATTGCCTTCATAGCTATATTTTTTTACTGCCTCATAAACTTTTTCAATAACTTCATGGGCAACTTGTTCTTGCATTTTTGAAATATAATCAGCTGCCTGGCCTTTTAGGTCATCCGTAGAAAGCCTGAGAAGCTCCATTGCTTCACTCATGGTTGGGTCTTGATCATACCATCTTCTACTTTTAGGTTTATACATACAGACACCTTTTCACTCTTTTTGATAATTATACTATACAAAGTTATAGATACAATTTAAATACTTTAAAATAATCTCATCGTATAAACAATACAATTAGATTAAATTTTATATTCCATTTATAACAGTTTACAACAATTTAATAGAACTTAAAAAAGATTTAGTTAATTTTGACGTTTGAGATATTTAAAGTGTTTATTTATAATAATATAAGTAATTTTAACAATAAATAAAAGCTATTATGATTATTGAAATTTGAACATTTTAAAGGAGGCTTTACTTGGATCAACTTAATTCTTATCAAACTGCTTGCATAATTGCTGGTATTATAGACGAGAAAAAAGCTTCAGATATAGTTATTCTTGATATTAGTAAGGTTTCTATAATGGCGGATTATTTTGTTATATGTTCTACAGAAACTTCTACTCAGTTAAGAACTTTAAGTGAGCATATTATTTATGATTTAAAGCATAATTTTCAACGAATAACCAAAAGCGAACAGAAAGATCTAAGCGATAAATGGTATTTACTTGATTATGGTGATGTTATAGTTCATGTTCTTCATCAAGAGGCAAGAGAATATTATGCTATAGAAAAATTCTGGAGCCATGCATTTGTTGTTGAAGAAAATAAGTGGAAAGAAGAATATAACCATTCAGTAGAATGTAAAGCAGAAATGGAAACAAATAAATAAAAAATATAAAAGCTTTGTAATTTTATATTGTCTTTAAATCATATAGGTTAAAATAGGTTTATAATAATCCATCTTAAACTTTAATATGTAAAATACCCTACCACTATGAAGGATTTAAGTAGTATATATAACTAATAAAACTATGCTATAAAGTTTAAAGGCCTATTTGCATTAGATTCGTTTTGTGGCGCAATGGTTTTAATTTGAGCATTAGGCGCAACTGTTTTTAGAACTTCCGGGCTAACAACAGTTGTTTTTACTTCACCTGTTTTTTGATCAACTGCTGCTACTAAAACATTTTGATCATTTTCTGATGCGGTTACTACAGCAGGATTAGCAGCAACTTTTCTTGGAACTTTTTGCTCTATCCCTGGAATATGAGCTGTTAAAATGTCTCCTATTAAACCAACAGCCTGTTTGCCTTCTTGTTTAACGTTGTTATTAAGTTCATCTTCCTTTTTGCCTACTTCAGGAAATAATAATTTAATTAATTTTTTTGTTGGACCTTCGCCAAAA
>JBFMGH010000129.1:0-8268 GCA_040752795.1 Cyanobacteriota bacterium | reverse complement strand
ATGCACAAGTCTTATTTATATTTTCCAAAAATTTTCAATAATTGTATAACCAAATTTACTCAACCAGTTGTTGGAAAAAAAATAGCTATACTATTCCTTGAAAGTAATGATAGATTCCAGAGAATTTACTACAGGGTGTTTTTCGTTGCGTAGCAACGAAAAACACCCTGTAGTAAATTTAGTGCATATATAGTTTTCTTTCGTGGATTGATATATAAATAATTATTTTTTCAAAAACATAAATTTACTACTGGAAATTTTTACACTTTTACTATATTATGTAGTAGATTAAAAAAAGGTATCGTCTCTTATAAATTATTTGTTGTGATTGCTAGATTATAAAAAATTTTTAAAGTTATCATATTGGGGGGAATAATTTTTAATGCCATTAACCTTACCTGGCGGAATAGCTAAAACTATTTCTAATATGTCAAATCTAAATCCTCTAAATCAAAGGCTAATTATTGGTGTTACTGCTTTGCCTTTGATGACTGGTATTGATTATTTAAACCCTTATGTAGATAAAGAAACAAGAAAAACATCTGCTATAAGAACTGCTATTAAAACTATTATATGTACCTGTTCCGGTTTACTTGCCAGGTTTCTTGGAGGGAAAATAGGTACAAAATTAGTTGAAAGTGGTTCTATTTCAGTGCCAAACGGGCTTCCTGCGAAGGTTTTCGGCAAAAGGGTCGGAGACGTTTTTATGGTTATGGCTGGTATTGCGTCTGTTTTTGTTATAGATATTCCTTTTATCAATAGAATTCTTAATTCTGTTATGAAAAAGGTTTCAAAACCTGGTGCTAATAATTCACATGGCAACGTTTCAAAACCAAGGATGAATCATTTTGCTTAAAAATGCTATTTCAAATATTGCTCAATATGCAATGAAAAAACCAACAATGTTTTTATTGTGGTCAACAATAGTTGGTTATGGTATTAGCTCTGTTGGCGAAGCAGTTGGTATTTATTTTAATAAAAAAATTGATAAACAAGAACGTACATATATGGCCATTCAAGACGTTCTTGAAGGTGTTTTGAAGCTGGGGACATTTTTTACACTTGCGTTGGGGCTTCAAAAAGCTGGTAGGGGTCTTGTTGAATCAGGTAAAATTATAACTAAAAATCCTTCACCAATGCTGGCTGAGGGTATGGCGACTTTAGGTTTAATCGTAGGTAATATATTATCTTTTAATCTTATTACACCAATTGTAAGAAATCCTCTTGCTTCATTGCTTCAAAAAAAGTTATTTAAAACAAAACTTCCTGATCTTGAACCTTACAGAATATCAGTTCCTTCCGCTCCATTAGGGCAGAAGTTAGATGTGACAAGCACTAATCCTTTTGCACCATTTGAAAAGAGAATGCAAATGACAAAAGTTAATAAGCCTGTTAGTCCTCACTTTGGCGCAACAAGATTAACTATTTAAACTTTATATAATTCACTTTTATTGTTTTATCAAAAGGTATATGCGTATACATGGTATATCTATGTGTTGGCCATCAAGCAATTGCATATATTTTTAATGCTTTTTATAATACTGTTTTGTTATCTTAGTGAAGGCTTAATTTAAAACATATATAGTTTATGCATTTAAATATTGGTGAAATCAAGAATAATAATCAATTATATTTACCTGTACCGGGTAAAATCATTGATATTATAGAATTAACAGCTACTGAAAACCTTTATCAGATCAGGTTAGCGGATGGTAGGCCGCTAAATCATTTGCCAGGTCAATTTATTGGACTATCAATATTTGGTAAGGGTGAAGCACCAATCTCTATATCTTCAAGCCCTACACGAGGCCCAGAATTTGAAATTATTGTCAGGAAAATGGGAAGTTTAACCAGTGAGCTTCACCTGAAAAGACCTGGTGATATTATTGGTATAAGGGGACCATTTGGAAATGGATTTGATATTGACAAATTAAAAGGTAGTAAGATGTTGTTAATTGCAGGAGGTCTGGGTATAGCTCCATTAAGAAGTCTTATTAATTTTATAATTGATAATAAGAAAGACTATGGCCACTTAACTATTCTTTATGGTAATAGAACACCAGCTGATATTATTTTAAAAGATGAGATTTCAAGATGGAAAATGGATGATATAACTCTTAAAATTACTGTTGATAGTTGTAACAATGATATTTGGAATGGCAATATTGGACTTATAACTGATTTAATTCCTGAACTATATATAGACCAGAATAATACATATACAATTATTGTTGGACCTCCAGTTATGTATAAATCTGTGATTGTTGAATTAGATAAGAAAAACCTCCCTCATAGCAAAATTTTCTTATCTTTAGAACGTTATATGAAATGCGGAGTAGGTAAATGTGGACATTGTATGATAGAAAATTTATACTGCTGTACTGATGGACCTGTATTTTGCTATGATAACATTAAAAATATTTTAGAAGCCCTGTAAACCAGGAGTTTTTATGCCTCAAATTCTAACAACCTGTATATATTGTGGATGTGGCTGCGGATTGTATCTAAATGTAGTTAAAAATAATATTATTGGTTCTTTTCCGTCATCCGAAAGTGAAGTTAGTCAGGGAAGCCTCTGTGTTAAAGGATGGCATGCTCACGACTTCATTAACCATCCTGATAGACTTAAAACTCCGTTAATAAGGTCTTCTAATGGTGAATTTAGACAAGCTGATTGGCCGGAAGCCATTAATTTAATTACCTCAAAACTTACACAACTTCAAGATGAAAATGGTAAAGATTCAATAGCATTTTTCTCTTCGGCTAAATGTACTAATGAAGAAAATTTCTTAATGATGAAACTAGCCAGGCAGGTATTTAAAACAAATAATATAGATCACTGTGCAAGATTATGCCATGCTTCAACAGTTCTGGGCCTTAGTGCAACATTTGGTTCTGCGGCGATGACTAACTCTATAAGTGAATTTGAAAATGCAGAATGTATCCTTATAACAGGTTCTAATACAACTGAACAGCATCCTCTTATTGGAAGCAGAATAATAAAAGCTGTTAAAAATAATAATGCTCATTTAATCATTGTAGATCCAAGAGAGTTAAGGCTCTCAAAATTTGCAACATTGCATTTAAAACAAAAACCCGGTACAGATGTTGCCTGGCTTAATGGTATTATGCACATTATCATAAGTAATAACTGGCATGATAAAGAGTTTATAAATAAGCGCTGTGAGGGTTTTGATGAACTAAAATCTATTGTTGCAAAATATACACCAGAATATGTTGAAAGTATAACAGGTATTAGGCAAGACGATCTTGTTAATGCTGCAAATATATATTCAAAATCTAAATCAGCTATGATTGTATATTCTATGGGCATTACTCAGCATACTACTGGTGTTGATAATGTTAAAAGCTGTGCAAATTTAGCTATGCTTACAGGTAATATTGGTAAATTATACTCTGGAGTTAATCCTCTCAGAGGGCAAAATAATGTTCAGGGTGCTTGTGATATGGGAGCATTACCCAATGTTTATAGTGGTTATCAAAAAGTTACTGACCCTGATATTAAAAATAAATTTGAGACCAAATGGAATATTAACAATTTACCATCAGATGCCGGGCTTAGCGTTACGGCTGCAATCAATATGGCCTATAGCAATAATCTTAAAGGCCTCTATATTATGGGTGAAAATCCAATGGTATCTGATCCCAACATAAATCATGTTAAACAAGCTTTAAACAAGTTAGAATTTCTTGTTGTTCAAGATATTTTTATGTCAGAAACAGCAGAGTTGGCAGATGTTGTTTTACCTGCCTGCTCTTTTGCAGAAAAAGAAGGTACTTTTACTAACACTGAAAGACGTATATTAAAAATAAGGAAAGCCATTGAACCTTTACATAATAGTATAGAAGACTGGAAAATTCTTTGTAAAATAGCTAAATCACTTGGATACAACTGGGATTACGATTCACCCTCAGAAATAATGGACGAAATAGTTGAATTGACACCAATCTACTCAGGTGTTAATTACAATAGACTTGAAAATGATAGTATTCAATGGCCCTGTACTGATATAAATCATCCTGGAACAAAATTCTTACATAAAGACAAATTTTCTAAAGGTAAAGGGTCTTTTCAGCCAGTAGATTATAAACTTCCTGATGAAATACCAGATAATGAATATGATCTTATTCTAACCACAGGAAGACTTTACTGGCATTTTCATACCAGAACCATGACTTCCAGAAGCCATATATTAGAAAGAGAATCTCCACATTGTTTTGTAGAAATTAATTATAACGATGCTAAACTGAGAAATATTAAAGATGGGCAGGATGTCAAAGTGTGCACAAAACGTGGAGAAATAACTCTAAAAGCAAAAGTGACTGACAAAATTCTAGAGGGTATATTATTTATCCCTTTCCATTTTGTAGAAGCTGCAGCGAATATTCTTACAAATGACGCCCTTGATCCTCAAGCTGAAATTCCTGAATATAAAACCTGTGCAGCAAAAATTCTAACTTTAACTTAAGGATTCATATGTATATCATTGAAGCTAGAAATATTTATCCTTTTCTTAACTCCCTAAAAGGAGATGTCTATGCACCAATAAAATTATCAGATAACACTGTTTCATATGGGTTATTAAATGATGGTGAATTAGTACTTGAGGCTATATTGCCTGTTATTAGCCCGGCAGCAGTACTTTTCCCTCAAAAAGAGAAACTATTGTATTTTGAATCAACTCAATTTAATGAGATAACAAATATAAATAAAAACTTATATCTTTTTGGAGTAAGAAGTTGCGACCTGGCAGGTATTATTTATACCGATAAATTCTTTTGTGAACATGCCGGTTACTGTGATAATTACTATTATCAAAAAAGAAGTAATACTGTTGTTATTTCATTAGCTTCGGATCAAATTATAAATAATACTTTTAAAACGCCGATACACTTTTCATATATATCTGAATCCGGTTTTGACCTTCAATTTATTTTCATAGAACAAAAATATTTTGTTGATGTTGGCACACCAAAAGGTCAGGAACTTATTGATAACAATATTCAATTTTTTAATTCAGCCAGTAACAAAGATCTTGAAATTTTAGATAAAATAAAATTAACTGCTAAAAACAATTTACCATCAGATATACCTGTAGATAAAGCTATAAAAATTCTTATTAATAATCAGGATGAAGAATCATTCTGGGAAGAGATTTCCTATATGTGTATTGAGTGTGGAGGGTGCAGTTATTCGTGTCCAACCTGTACCTGCTTTACAATTTATGACCTTGTTTATTCTACTGAAAATAATTTTAAATCTGGGTATAGATGCAGGTCCTGGGATAGTTGTATCTATAGCAGTTTTACGAGGGAAACCTCAGGGCATAATCAGCGGAATAAGCAATATAAACGCATACGTAACTGGGTTACACATAAGCTAAAAGATAATATTAAAACTTTCGGAAAAGTCTCCTGTTCAGGATGTGGACGTTGCTATTCATCCTGTCCAACCCAACTTGGAATAATAACTATTATAAATAATCTGGTTGATAAATTTTCTACTGAGGGTCAATAATAATTGAAATTTTTAAATTATACCAGGGTTTTTTTGCCCGCGCAGCAGGTAATAACACACTGGGCCGCTATAATCTGGAAATAATAGATTACTTTCCAGGATCAGTATAAGGCCGATCTTTAACTATATTTTCATAATCATGTTTTGTGTTTAAATTTTTATACCATCCCTGCATATCCATTGGTACAATTTTATATTTGCAAATATCAAGTATACTAATAATCCTTCTTGAGTCTGTCTGTAAAATCTTTTCAATATAAGGCAAAGATCTTTTTGTATAGATAGCAAACATTGGTTCCAGTTGTCCATTATTTTCAGGAATAACTACATCATATTCTAAGGTATATTCAAGCATTTTAACAAAACATTCTATTTTAATTAAAGGAATGTCTGAAGTTACAACAAAATTTATATTATTATTAGAAACTTTAAGACTTGAATATATCCCCATTATTGGTCCTTGATCATTAATATCATCTTTAACAATTTTAAGATTTAAGAACTCATATAATTCTTTATTATTTGAACTAATAATTATTTCAGAAAATAATGGTTTTAAAGAATCGACAATAGTTTCAATAATAAATTTATTGCCTATTTTAAGTAAG
This sequence comes from Cyanobacteriota bacterium, assembly GCA_040752795.1. GTDB lineage: Bacteria > Cyanobacteriota > Vampirovibrionia > JBFMGH01 > JBFMGH01 > JBFMGH01. The sequence goes on along the minus strand of JBFMGH010000129.1, from coordinate 2,121 downwards.
GCTTTAGTCTCTCCCATTCTACTACTTTTGCCCCCAGCCAGTATTATTGCTGTATATTTATGCTGGTTCATTTTAAATTCCATTCTAAGATGTTTATAAGCCTTTAATAAATATTTTATAACACAATCACTTAAGAATACGATAAATATATAAAGGGACTATTAATAGCCCCTTTAAAGTCCCCCAATTTATTATTTAAAACTAAAAGTTGAAACTGTGCATAGAAGGCTGACTGAATCCAGTTGAAACAGGTGGGTTAAAAGCTGGAGGGTTGAATGTTGGAGGGCTAAAGACTGGAGGGCTATAACCAGCCGGGTTGTAATTATAAGATGGTTGAGGGTTATATTTATAATTACCGTGGTATTTATAACCATTATTTTTCTTTGCATACTTATTAACAAGAGGCTTAACGGCATTATGATAAAAATATGCCATATCATTTCTGGAAACCCCATCTATTTGAACACCGCCATATGCCCCTTTAGTATTTGAACGAATATCTGTTGTTGTGTGTGAATAACCTGGAGAGCCTGTTGTTGATGATGTTGAATGTGCAACTGTTTTACTTAAGCCGCCTCTGGCACTAAAACTGTCTGCATAAGCCTTGTTTGGCAAAATAGAGACACATAAAACTAGTGTCAAAATTGACATAATTAATACTTTCTTCATCTTCATATACCTTTTTAGTTTGTACTTGCTTATTTTTATATTAATGTCTTCAGAATTATTTTTGATCGCTCTTGATAGTGAATGCTATATCAGCCAAAAGTGTGATAAAAATAAATACATTTGTAGAAGGTGGTGACGGAAGCCTATTGCAGAAGTTAATTAATGCTAATTAACTTCAACAGAAAAAATAACAACTCATTAGTTATTTAAATTATTCACCTGTCATTACAGTTTACATTAAAAATGATGCGCCCCATTTATGTTATCATAGCTTAAGGCTTTTGAATAATAAATATTTTAACTTTATTATATACATAAATAATTAATTTAAACCAATAAGGGGGTTAAATGAAGTTAAAATTTACAGAGGTTCACTATTATGAAAAAGGTTTTTCTAAATATTTTCAAAAAGAGTTAGTTCCTCTGTTAAAAAAAGTTGAAAAGCATCGAACTGATTCATTAAAAAAGTTTATTGTCACAGCAATAGGTTGTGCAATTGTTAATATACTGATATTTGTTTATTTCTTTAGCAACTTTGAAGACGATGAGACTGGATGTACGATACTTGTTATGACTTTATTTGGTTCCGGAATTATGCTTTATTTAATTATCAGTGGCTTTAAAGATATAGCAAAAACAAAAGTTAATGAATTACTGGTAAGATTTTTTGGTAATTTTGAATACAAAAATAACTATGGTATAGCGAAAAGAAACCTGGATCAGGTTGAGTTTTTTTTACCGGAATATGATTATGTTGATTATGATGACTATATTAAGGGTACATATAAAGATAACTTAATTGAATTCTGCGAAGCCTATCTAAAAGAGGAATATGAAGACTCTGATGGCGATACTCAAACAAAAACAGTTTTTAAAGGATTGTTTATTATTATAACTTTACCAAGACACTTCTCAGGTAAAACATTTGTAATTAAAGACAAAGGTGTACTTTTAAACTTTTTCAAGAAATTCAGCTCTGAATATCAAAAATTAACAATACAAAACAAAGAATTTGAAATCAGGTATGAAGTTTATACTACTAACCCAGATGAAAGCCAGGCCTTATTAAATAATACACTTCAGAATAGTATAATGAAACTTGCTAAAAACTTTGGCTGCAGCGGTCTTAATTGTTGTTTTCATAGTAATAAAGTCTTTTTTGCTATACCAATAAGAAAAAACCTTTTTGAATCAGTGTCGTTATTTAAACCAGCTTACACAGAATATCAATTTAAAAACTTTCTTAGAGATTTCAATTTAGTTTTATCATTATCAGATAAAATGTCTGAACATTTTTTAAATAATAATAAATATAATTAATATGAATTATAACTTATGATTAATTTTAAATTTATAAAACGACCTTATCCCGGTTAATTCGTGAATTTGTTACAAACTCTCAAGGCTCAAGTAATGACTTAAGTTAAAGATTTATGCATTTAACACACTGTA
>JBFMGH010000128.1:0-2710 GCA_040752795.1 Cyanobacteriota bacterium | reverse complement strand
TTACTTGTATATCATAGCACATTACTTCAAGCTCATCCGGACTCATCGGTGTAAAGCTATCTTCTGCAATAACCTGACTTTTTTTTATTAAACCAATTATAGCTAATAAGCTCAATACTAACGATATTACAATTCCCCATTTTTTATATTTAAACATTTTTATTCCCTTCCATAAACTCAACATATAATTAGACATAAACAAAAATTAAAGTTCCATAAAGGTCTTAATTTAAGAAATCTTATTCAAAAAATGTTGTATTTTAAATAGAATTATATAATTAGATTGAAAAGAGGCTTTAAAATGATTAAATTTTACCGGATATTTTTAATTATTATATTTTCTTCAATACTCCAGAGCTGTTGTTGCTGTGGAAGTGGATCAGGTGTTAATTATAACGTTAACGCCAGTAATTCATTTGCACAGGTATCTGAAGCACTTTCAAACAATTCTTCTGAAAAGCAAGAGAATTATTCTTTTGTTTTTAGCAGGGATAAAGATATTTATCTGTTCAAAAACAGCCCTGAAAAAATTATAACTGGTTATAACCCTGCACTAAACCCTGAACATAATAAATTAGCTTTCTCTAAAATTTTAGAATACGGTAATGCAGGTATTCTTATCTATAATATTGATTCATCAGAGACAAAAACGCTTTTGCCAGATACTAACCTTGTAAGCAATTTAATGTGGTCTCCTGATGGGAAATATATTTCATATTTAGGCAGGGATAATAATTTTACCCTGTTAATAATTGATACTGAAACAGAAGAAACAAAAACTCTAATACAACCCGGTAAAACTACTCCTTTTCAGCCTACCTGGACAGGAGACAGCAAAGCCATTTTATTTCAGGACATGGAATCACTTCACAAAACAGACCTGAATGGGAATGTTATTTCTTCTATAAAGCTTAAAGATATTACTGGACAGGATTACTCAGCCACCAGCGAAGACAGATTTATTGAATGCCCAATAGACCCAAACTTAATAGCTTTTACAAAACAGGTTGAAGGAACTCCTGAATTTACAGAAGCATTTAATGAATTAAACACTGCATTATACATTTACAACAAAGAAACTAAAGAAAGTAATCGACTAACACCTGAAGATATGCTTGCTATATATCCTATCTGGACATTAGATGGAAAATATATTTATTTTACAGGATATAAAAACGAACATATTAATGATCTGAACCTTTTCAGGATATTTAGAATAAAACCTGATGGTTCTGGTTTAACAGAAATAACAAGTGGTTCCGATGCCAGCTTATAAATAACTATAGGAGTCATACAATGAAAGAACTAAAATTTAATGAATTATCAAGAGAGCTGCTTGAACAATTAACGAAAGGTGCTTTTCTAACCGTTAAAGATAAAAATAATAAATTAAATACTATGACAATAGCCTGGGGAACACTGGGTTACATGTGGATGAAACCAGTATTTATGGCAATGGTTAGAAATACTAGATATACATTTCCATTAATAGAAAATTCTGATGAATTCACAGTCAGTTTTCCATTAAAAGGCAGTCTTTCTAAAGAATTAATGGTCTGCGGAACTAAATCTGGTAAAGATATAGATAAATTCAAAGAGTGCAACCTTGAAGTTATTGAATTAAAAAATTTCACTACACCAGTAATTGCCGGTTGTGACTTACATCTTTTATGCAAGATTCTTCACAAACAGGCTCTGGATCCTCAATTTATGTGTCCTGAAGTATTATCTATTTATGATAAAGATTATCATTCATTATATTTTGGTGAATTAATTCATATTCTTTTAAAAGAATAAAGTTTTATTTATTATTTAAAAAATATTATTTTTTTTAGAAAGTAGAACAATGAAAAATATTTTTTTCTTTTTAATCATTATTTTAATTTCATTAATATGTAATCCCGTTTTCTCTGAAGAAGAATTTAACCCATTTAATGATGTTCAAATTATCGAAATAACAATTCCAAAAGATACAGTTTTAAAAACAAGACTGGTTAACGAAATTAATTCAAAAATTAATCAACCCGGTGATGAAATAGAACTAAAGTTAATAGCTAATTTTATTATCGATGAACAGATTATTCTAAAACAAAATTCAACTTTTTACGGAACAATAGTTGATATTGTTAAAACAAGTCTTTTATCAGATACCTACGATATTATTGCCGAAATTAATAAATTATCTATACCGTTTATTGGTGATTATTCAATTTCAGCGCATCCTGAATTTATGCTTAAAAAGCATAAAAAGAAAAAAGGACATCTATTTTCTTTTAACAAACCTAATAAATATAATAGCCCTGCTTATAGTAACAATAGTGAACTGGATATTGAGATTGATAATCGTAATAAAACCAGAAATAAAAACAAAAACGACTCAGAAGAAGAACCTTTATTGATTAATGCTGGCGCAGAGGTAAATGTAATTTTTGATAAAGATTTTGTTATTAATATAAAAACCCATAAAGATAAAGAACCTCAAGAACAATATTTATACTGATTTGCAAATCAAGATATTAAGACTCAAGAAAGAAATTCGGTTGTTTCTGGATTGTTTTATATTGATAACATTCTAATCTTAATTAGTTAAGAATTTATTTTAACCCGGATTATTCACAAAGTTTCGGAAATAGATCTTTGCCGAGGGCTCAAAATGCCCGCAATGCGGGCCGTTTGAGCCCGATACTCTAAAACCTGGTCCCTGTTAAAT
>JBFMGH010000127.1:0-5586 GCA_040752795.1 Cyanobacteriota bacterium | reverse complement strand
AAGACTTAAAGATGAACTTAAAATTGAACTGGGATATGGTTTTAATTTGTTAAATTCAAAGGCCGTAAAACTTTTTGAATCTACCTGCAATGTAAATGGTATTAATATACCTAATTACCTGTCTCCTGAATACCTGCAAAAAGTAATCAAAAAACTAGAAATACCTGTTAAATCAATAGTTATTTTGGGGCCAGAGAAGCTTGACTCATCTGGGCTGTGCCCTCTTAATAGTGATATAGCAATTATCTCAAGACTCCAATGCAAAGCCCCTTGCCAGAAGGCTAGTTATGCTGTGGTAGACCCATTCACTACTGAAATGATGCCAATGGTTCTAGATGGATTTTGTCGCTTTCACTTAGTTAATAGCTATATAGATGACAAATTAAAGGAAATAGATAATTATATAACCGGGGGTATAACTGATTTTATTATTGATTTCAGTGCCTTACCAGCAACAATGATCCATCCGTTACTTGATAGATATTGTTATGCTATAACTAGCCCGAAAAAATATCCGGTAATACAAGCTGAAATCATAAGTTTTTCACCCGAAACTATTTATCAGAGCACAACATAAAGGTGTATCTTATCTACTTCAGATTAGGCTTTCCAGTTTTTATTGGTATTAAAATCAGGTTTTAATGCACCATAACTTTCAAATTTTATGTCATTAATGTTAGTTATTGTTGTCGTAGATAGATTTTTTACATTTTTAAAAACTATTGAATCAGGTTTTTCATTACGAATATAGTCTTTTATATTGCCTTCAAAGTAGACAGTATCATAACCAAAGCCACCATCAATGATATTTTTATTTTTATAACCATTATTAGATACCCTGAAAAAATCATTTTCATAGCCACCTTTGGCAACATTAGTATTTAAAATACCTTTGTTAAGAGTAAATTTATTTTTACCCCTGGTTCCAAATGCTACGTTCTTATTCATAAAACCACCCATAGTAAATGAGTCATTGCCACTGGAACCGTAAGCATAATTATTATTCAGGGCCCCATTTTGCTGAAAAGAATTAAACCATAAATCACCAATAGCATTATTATCTTTATTGAAACCATCCAGTCTTAATTTATAAGATAAAGCATTGGTTACATAACTTGAAACAGATGATATTCTCATTTCTGCCTCCTCCAAAAAGATAATAATATATATAATTTTTAATCCTGATAAATAAATAATATCATATTTATTACAAACATATAAGATGTTTTAGTAGTTACTTATACAAATTTTACATTTTAAGCTTATTATATGTTTACTTTTATGGAATATCATTGCATTATTTTTTCTTATATGTCATAATCGTATAAAATGCCTTAAATATTAGTTTTTTGAGATTCTTCATTAATAACATCGCTGAATTTTCTGATAGGTACAAGCTTAAACCCGCAACCAGGGGGTACTTTTCCTAATGATCCGTATTTGACATTAGGAAATTTCTTACACATATCTAATCTTTTTTCATAATACTTGCACGTATTATCTTCCTGAACCCAGTTACATTTAAACATAAAGTTTCCTTCTTCATCTTTTCCAAGTATTTCAAATCTTTTATAAGCTGGAAATAGAAACTGGGTAATTTTAAAATCAAACTCTGTATATGTATCAAGGCTATACATTAGTTTACAACACTGTCCACATCTTTTACATTCTCCTTCTAGCCTGTATTCAGGAGGAGTCAGTTTATCTTTCAAATAAATAATAAAAGAACGAAGCATATTATAATTTTACTCATTTCCATTAAAATTGGTAATTTTGAAATAAAAGTTATTAAACTGGTTAAAAGCTATAGCAATAAAGAAACCTCAAGAATAATTTGAAGGGGGTGTTAAAAAAAAATTTAACAATAATGGTGCACCAAATTGTTATTAAAGAAGTTAATATTAGTTATAACTCTGAACTAATTACCAGATAAGTTTTATACCATTAGTTTTGTCACATGAGGTTATTATTCAAAAATGAGCGTAGCTGATAGTACGTTCACACTGCTTGACATGCCTATTTATCACAATGATAACACTGGAAACACTTATTTTGCGTACAGAATAATAACAAGACTCTAGGCAATTATTACATCCAATTCCCTTATGTTTCCTACAGGAGGTATCAAACAATGAAAAAGATTGAAGCGTTATTTAAAAGTGTTTATAATAAATGCAAATACTTTAACTACCAGGATGCGCCTACATATGTAGATGATATATACACAAGAGCTGTTAAATCATTAGCCCTTGGAACATTTGAAAATTCATTTTATGCTACTGGTAAAGAATTATCTGAAGAAGCAATTAACACCTTCTATAAGTTAAGAGATAGAGACCCTGAGTTTTTAGCTAAAGCAATAGTTCATGCAAGAAATAATTGCTTGATTAGGCTTGTACCAATAATAGCACTAGTTGTCTTAAGTACTGGTAACGATAAATCTAAAGAATATACTAAAAAAATATTCAACAAAGTTATAAAAACCCCAGGTGACCTGCAAGATTTTATGTCAATTATAAAAAATAGCGAGATGAGATCCTGTGGAAGAATGATTAAAAGCTTGATAAATCAGTGGTTAGAAAATATATCAGAGATTCATGCTATAAAATATGGCTCTAATAAACAAAATTTTAGCCTGAGAGATATCTATAGAATAACCAGGCCTAAATTAACCGGTAGAGCCAACGAAATTGCCAGATATATAGTAAAAAATGAACTCTCTGAAAATACTGAACTTGAACAAATTAAAGGATATGAAGAATTTAAAAGGACCAGGAATCCTGAATTAATATTAAAATATAATTTGCCATTTGAGGTCGTAACTTCTCAGGTCGCCACTGATAACGGCTGGAAAGCTATTTATAAAGCCGAAAAGCTACCATTTATGTTTATGATGCGCAACCTAAATAATGCTTATAAATATAACTGCTTTAACGATCTTGAAATCTTGCAAAGAGTTTGTAATACTTTAACTGATCCTTTAAGAGTTAAAACAAGTAAACAATTCCCATACAGGTTTTATACAGCAATAAAAAATCTTAAATTCTTTAATAGAAGAATAAATCATTCTCTCAGTGAAGCCCTGGAGCTTTCGGTAACAAATTTCCCTGAAATAAAAGGCAAGACATTCGTTGCACTCGATTTCAGCTCTTCAATGACTTCACTAAAAATATCCAAATACAGTGATATGAAACCTTCTGAAATTTCTAATTTATTTGGTGCTGCAATATTTAAAAAATCTCAATCTGCACAAATATCAGGCTTTAATGAAAATTTTATAGAAATTAATAATCTATCCAGAAAAGATACCATTCTAAACATTTTTAATTATTTAAATAAAAATACACGTGGAGGGGGAACATCTCTTTCAGAACCAATTAAATATTTACTTCAAAACAGATTATACGTTGAGAATTTAATAATTATTACTGATTCAATTAGCTGGTATGACCATTTCAACTACAAATGTGGCTGCATGGATTTCCTGAGACAATATAAAAATGAACTTAACCCCAATATTAAAACTATTGTTCTAAATATAATACCCTATAAATTTAATGCATTTACAAATAGGGAACCTAATTTATTCTTTGTTTCAGGATGGTCAGAGATAGTATTAAACTATATATCATCAATCTGTAATGGCTTTGAAGATCAAATTCAGTCAATAAAAGATATTGAACTCTAAGTTTGTTGCTGAATATCTCTACCCCGCCAGTCGGGGCTTTTTTTATTTAGTTTTATCGTTCTTTGTTAAAATATAAAAATGGAATTACTTTATCAGCTCAAAAAACGTAACAGCTTCTTCCTGGTTGCTTATAGCGTGCATATCTATTATTAAATGCATTGCAGATATTCACTCTGGCATTAGATATTATGACAAAGATGCTATGATATGCCAGTATATACCATTACAAATATTTATTTATGCTCTTGTAGCAATATTATATCAATATAAACAAATTAAACTTATCTGGGCTGTTTATTTTATAATATTTATAATTTAAGAAATTATCTGTTTTGCTATTATAGACTATAATTTACCAATACATTTTGCCGGTTATTCCTCTCAAGGCTTGAAATTAAGCACAATGGCAAGTTGCCTTATACCCAGGACTTGTTTTTTTGGCGTTGCAGGTTACTATATAGCTAAAATAAATGATTACAATAAAAACCTTGCGACAAAATAGCTCTTGAAAAAGAATAAATATCAAGCGCTGAGTTTTCTTTTTATTCTTATTAAGTAATATATATGATTTTTAAGCAAAGTAAATATTTTCCAATATGTCTTGAAGCGTATGATTTTTTCTGCTATAATATATTTAGAACATTGAAAAGAGATAAAAACGCTGAGGTGCATCTGGAGATACTTCGTTGGTTAGAGGACTTCAGAGATTTTTTCCTCAGCACCTAATATAAATAGCCTCTGAGGTGATGATGGAGTTACTTCGATTGCGGATATATCAAAGACTTCATTGATAATTCTTCAGGGGCTTTATACTTTTTTAACATTAACAAAAAAGTGGGGTAATAAACCTCACTTTTATTTTTTAAATATAGAAAAAAATCAGGTAAATATTTCAATCATGTTCTTGCCAAGTTTTTTAGCTTTATAAAGCGCGCTTTCAGCTCTATCTATAAAATCTTCCAGAGAATCATTCTGAACGATTTCAGTCAGACCATAGCTTAAATGAACTTTATCTTTAGATTCAAGTAAATCTATCTCAGTATTATCAATTGCTCTTTTAAGTTTTTCAATTGCAATAGCAGCTCTATGCAAATCTATTAACGGTAAAAGGATTATGAATTCTTCGCCGCCATATCGAGCAATGATATCAGTGCGGCGCAGATTATGACGTAAGACATCTGCAATTGTCCTGATTACAATATCACCAACGTGACTTCCATATTTGTCATTAATTTTTTTGAAATCATCTATATCGCAAATACACAAACAAACAGGAACTTCATAGCGATCAGCCTTTTCGATTTCAGCTTCAATTCTTTCTATCATCTCGCTTCGAGTAAACAAGTTAGTCAAACCATCCTTAATAGAAGCTTCTTTCAACCTTTCATGAGCTTTATCAAGATCATCCTGTGCAGAATCATCTAAAAATATTTCTAATGCTCCAACAACAATATCCTCTTCATTTTTAATTGGTATAACTGTAACAAGAACAGGAATAAGAAAGCCCTTTTTATGAATTATAGCAGCCTTCTTGGTAACAATAGAAGCATTTTCAAAACACTTCACATATAGATAATCATTGTCAGATATTTCTTTTCCACTTTTATCATAATGTTTAAAGCCATTATTGGCACATTTCATACTGGTAATTTCTTTAGCAGTATATCCGGTAATTTGCTCTGCTGTTTGATTCCAGAGATGAATATTTTTATCAAGGTCAACAATAAATGCGCCTTCAAACATATTATTGAACATAGAATTCAAAAATAAATCAGTATTAAAAAGCCTCAGATAATGATCTATGGAATTATCAAGGATATTGTTCATATTTTTTTCCTCTAAAGTTTAATAGCCTTATTATCAAAAACAAATTTTTTAAATTTTCTTATTCAATGTTA
>JBFMGH010000126.1:0-3290 GCA_040752795.1 Cyanobacteriota bacterium | reverse complement strand
ATAATTTTCTTTCGAGGATTGGTATACTAAAATTTCTACTTATATCGGATTACAATTATAAAGTATAAAAATACAATTAAACATGTTTGTTTAGATATTTTATAAAACAAACCCTGTTTCCTTCAAGAGTCTCAGGCTCATACCATATTTCATCGGTAGATTGTTTAGCTAAATAAAGACCAATGCCTCCTATAGATTGATCTATTGAAGCATCTTCACTATTATAAGCATTTAATTTATCATCAAAGTTAAATGGTTTTCCGTAGTCAGTAACTCTTACGAAAACACCATCAATTCTAGGTATAAGCTCAACAAGGAAGTTTTCTTTAGAGTTTTCACCATAAGCATGCATAATAACATTAGTAACAATTTCATCAAGAGCCAGATTAATTTTATTAATAGCTTTATCATCAAAACCGATTTCTTTAGCAACGGAAGTAGTAGCACAGGCCAGCTTTTCTAATACATTTGTATTGGCAGGAAGCCTTAAAGAAACAGTATCTTCAGGAAGTTCTTTTTGCCCAAGCTTTTCTGCACCAATAATAAGTTTGTGTTTAAGGCACATAAGGGTTATGTCATCATGTTGATCTGCTCCAGAGCTAAACTCATCAATTTCTTTTAGAATATTATTAACTATTTCCTTGCTATCACCAACGGAATGGGTAAAAAGTATTTCTTTAAACCTGTTTAGGCCGAATTGCTTATCCTGTAAGTCAGTTGCTTCTGTAACGCCATCAGTATAAAGAAGCAGGGTGTCTCCGGTCGGTAACAAATATTCATCAGCAACATAGTGTGTCCCAGAATCTATCCCCAGTGGAAGATTTCTTTTAAGGCTTATTTCGCTTATTTTGCCATTAGCGTGCAGATGCAGAGGTGGATTGTGTCCGGCATTAATCATTCTCATGTAGCCAGTATTAATATTATATTCGGCATAGATCAGCGTAACGAACATACAATGAGGATTATCAGTAGCTAACATATGGTTAGTTCTTCTCATTATTTCAGCAGGAGCCATGCCTCTGGTTGCAATTTCTCTGACTAACATTCGAGTCATTGCCATAAAGAAAGATGAGGGAGCACCTTTATCAGAAACATCTGCTACAACTAGTGCTATACGGTCGTTAGCAATTCTAAAAAAGTCATAATAATCTCCGCCAATTTCTCTTGCTGGCTTAGTAATTCCATACAAATCTATTCTATTTTCTATATCAGGGAACGGAGGAAATTTTTGAGGTAAAATACTTTGCTGAATTTCAGCGGCAATCTGAAGCTCCTGGGCATATCGTTCTTTCTCTGCGGTTGTTTTCTTTATTGCTTCAATATTTTCTGTTATGGCCTGACCCATGATGTTAAAGGATTTAGACAAATCTCTAATTTCTTTAGAGCCTTTATTTTCTTCAAGTCGTTTATCTAAACTGCCTTCAGAATATAATTTTGTTTGTTCAACAAGTTTAGTAATCGGGGAAGATAAAGTTGAAGAAAGCCATAAGATCAAAATGACTAAAAAAGCTATAATTACTAAAGATACCAGCATATTCTGGTCTCTAAGTTTATGTAATGGCTTAAGAATTTCGTTTCTCGGATATATAATAACCAGGGTCCAGTCAGTAGAATCAATATTAATAGTTCTAATTAAAGCTGGTGAATCTTTAAAGAGATCCGTAAGTTCTTCAAAGTCATCTTTGCCAGATTTAATCATCTTAGCAAATTTTTTAATTGATTCACTATTAGTTTCTTTAGCAATATCCCAGAGTGTTTTTTTAGATAACAAACCCAGTTTTGGATGGGCAATAAATCTGCCTTCTTTAGTTAATATAAATGCGTAGCCCTTACCTCCTACACTCATTTTTTTAACTCTTTTTACAATATCTTCTATAGAAATATCAACCGTTGCAATTCCAATGATTTCATCATTACTAGTTATAAGTGCGGAATAAGTAGTCATTAAGACATCACCACCATCCTCATCAAAATATGGTTGAGACCACACACCCTGCTTGATTTTAATCGGGTTAACAAACCAGTCTTTTGAAGGATAGTCATATTTATCATTTGCTAAACAAACATATTTTAAGCCTTTAGGTGTCTGAAAGTAGTAAGGGGCATAGGTTCCTAGTGGTGTAGCACCAGGCACAAAGGAAGCAGTAGAACCATAAATATTTTTATTTTTTTTAAGTGTTTCTTGTAAAATAAGGTTTATGTCTTCTTTGGTTTTGTCTAAATCGTCTTCAGAAAAGTTTTCTAATGTACCAATTGATATAGCAATACCTTCTGCAATTTTTTGAGAAGTTTCAAAAATTACATCAAATTCCATAACGCTTGATCGGGCAATTTCATCTGCTTCATCATTAATCAGCTTGATAAAAGTTTTTTTACCGTTATCAAAATTTGAATAAAGAAGCAAACTTAATAATAGTAATATTGCAGGTAATAAGACAATAATAATTCGAGTCCTGATTGTCATAATTATGTTAATCCTTCAATACTATTTAAAATAAAAAATATTTTTGAAAAACCAGATAATTCCAATACTTCCATCACGTTTTCTTGAGGATTAATTAAAACCAGATTTCCATTTTTTTCTTTCAGCGCTTTTCTCATCGATAAAAGTACTCTTAAACCAGCACTACTCATATATTTTATATTTGATAAATCCAGGGCAATGAAATTATTATTAATAACCAGTTGATTTGTTAAAGCTTCTTCAACTTTTTTAGAAGTTTGAGCGTCAAACCTTCCAGATAAAGAAATTACTTTCCATTTTCCTTTAGTTATTCCATCGATATCCATAAATTAGCTCCTTAAAAATAATTTGAGCAGAATCTTTCTTTTAATTGTAGTTTATAAAAAATTGAATTCAATTATATTAGCAATTCTTGTCAATAGTAATTATTACTATTAGATATTATTTAACAAGGTAATAAAATATTTTTATGTTCTTGAAAGCATCTGATAAAGATTCATTGGATCTTTATAAAACTGATTAAGTGTAACATTCACCAATTTACACTTTTATATTTCTATGATATATGTAAAATCAGGATTAAAATAAATTTTTTCTGGGGGGTACAAAAGGGGTTTTTCAGGGGTATATTAATGCTTACAAGAAGTATTGAAACTAAAACAATATTACATAATAAACCTTTTACTGATAAAGAAATAGGTAAAGTATCTAATCCATTAAAATATCAACAAAGCAGTTTACTTCTTCAAAAACCCGGAAGTAGTGACTGGCTTACTAAGCTTTCTGAAGCATTATATGACTTTACCATCAAGGCTTTTTATTAATT
>JBFMGH010000125.1:0-8402 GCA_040752795.1 Cyanobacteriota bacterium | reverse complement strand
AATATTCATGGCCTTTACTGGCCTGTTTAATGTTAGTTGCTGCCATTAAAGAGAATTCTTTAAGTGTATTAGATTTTGGAGGATCCTTAGGAAGTACATATTTTCAGAATAGAAAGTTTCTAGAAAATCTTAGAAATGTTCAATGGGGAATAGTCGAACAAAGTAAGTTTGTTGAAACTGGAAAAGACTCTTTTGAAAACGAAACTTTAAAGTTCTTTTATGATATTGACACTTGTATAAAAGAAATTAAACCGGATGTTGTAATTCTTTCATCGGTTCTTCCTTATTTAGAAACCCCCTATAAATTTCTTGAAGAACTGTTACAAAGGAATATTGACTACATAATAATAGATAGAACACCTGTAGTTGATTCAAATAACGATATTTTAACAATTCAAAAAGTTCCTCCTGAAATATATGAAGCAAGTTATCCGGCGTGGTTTTTTAGCAGACAAAGATTATTCAATACTATACAGAAAAAATATTCATTAATAGAAGAATTTGAAGCACTTGCAGGGGGAATTGATATTCATAATACCAAATTTAGTGCAATTGATAAAGGCTTTTTCTTAAAAAGGAGAGATTAGTTTGTCTTTAATAGAAAAAATATTACAAAGAGAAGAATTTAAAGAGAAACCTCCTGTTTTAATTGATATAGGTGCTTCAAATAGCATTAACCCAAAATGGAAGAAGATAGCAAAGTATTCTATATGTATAGCTTTTGAGGCAGATAACAGAGATATAGATTTTGTAGAAAAGAAAAGCAAAGACTATAAAAAGTTATTTCTTTTTAACAAAATTGTTATAGACAATGATAATAAAGAAATTGATTTTTATTTAACTAAATTTCCATATTGTTCCAGTGTTTTAAAACCTGATTCTAAGGCCTTAGAAGACTGGGTTTTTTCTAATATGTTTGAAGTAAATGAAGTTAAAAAATTTGCTTCTATCAAATTAAATGATGTACTAAATGAACTTGATTTAACATATGTTGACTGGTTTAAAACAGATTCACAGGGAATAGATTTAAGGTTATTTAAGTCTCTCGGTAAGAATATAACAGATAAAATTCTTGCAGCAGAATTTGAACCGGGCATTTTGGATTCCTACAATGGTGAAGATAAATTGCATGAATTAATGCAATATATGGATACACAGCCTTTCTGGATGTCCGATATAGGTGTTAAAGGGGTTCAAAGAATTAGCAAAAACTTGATTGAGATTTATTTTAATGGTGAAGAGAATTATATCCTGGCAAGTTCAATGAAAACTGCACCCGGTTGGGCTGAAGTAACATATACTAATGACTTAACAAATGCTGATCTTTTTGATATTAGAGATTATCTATTGTCAATTGTTTTTGCTTTAATTGATAAACAGTATGGTTTTGCTTTTGATGTATCAGTAAAAGCAAATGAAAAGTTTAAAGATCCACTTTTTGAGGAACTGAATAACTATCTCAAGAAGAAAATTAATAATTATCTTTTAAAACAAAAAGCACTAAAAGTGCCCAAGAGTATAATAAGACGTCTAAAAGGAAAATAATTAATAAGGTTAATGCTTAATTTCTGTACTTTATTTGATTCTAATTTTCTATATATAGGTTTAGCAATGTATGAGTCATTGCTAAAAAACTGTAAAAGCTTTCATTTATATATTTTTGCTTTTGATGATAAATGTTTTGAAACCCTGAATAAACTAAACCTTTCTTGTGTAACTGTTATATCAATGAAAGACTTTGAAAGTGAAGAGCTATTAAATGTAAAATCTTCCAGAACTGTTGTTGAATACTTCTGGACCTGTACATCTTCAACTATATTATATGTCCTTGAAAAATATAATGTAGATCATTGTACATACCTTGATGCAGATACTTATTTTTTTGCTGATCCAAAAGTATTAGTTGAAGAGATGGAGAATAAATCTGTATTAATTACTGAACACAGATATACACCAAAATATGATGCCTCTAAAACCAGTGGAACATTTTGTGTTCAGTTTGTAACTTTTAAAAAAAATCTTGAAGGCCTTAAAGTTTTAAGGCACTGGAAAGATTGTTGCATCAACTGGTGTTATAACCGAATTGAAGACGGTAAATTTGGAGACCAGAAATATTTGGATAACTGGCCGGATCAATTTAGTTGTATACATATACTCAAAAATATAGGGGGTGGAGTAGCCCCATGGAATATTCAGCAATATGAGTTCTTTGAGAATAAAGATTATCTTGCAGGTAAAGAGATTCAAACCGGTAAAGAATTTAAAGTTATTTTCTATCACTTTCATGATGTAAAATGTAATTTTGAAAAAGGGCTTTATCAGATTATTTTTTATAAAATCAATAACCAGCACAATGAGCTGATTTATGATCCATATTTTGAGCATTTAAAAGCAATAAGTATTAAATTAAACGAATTTGATAATTTATTTTCTATTATTGGTGAAATAAAGAAGGAAAAAGCCTTAAAACCTTTTGTTTTTAGGGCAATAAATAAAATTAAATCCATGTTAAAATTAGGAGGTAATTAATGCCAGGGTTAATTAGCTTAAAAACTTTTACAGACGATAGAGGAAATCTAACAGTAATTGAAGATAAAGAGTTACCATTTAAATTTAAACGTGTTTTCTATATTTATGGTGTTGATGATTCAGTAAGGGGTGGTCATAGACATAAAATTACTTATCAGGCCTTAATATGTTTGAAAGGTCATTGTCAGGTTCATAATAATAATGGAAAAATTAAGGAAGAATTCTGGCTTGATAAACCATATAAGTGCTTAATACTCTATCCTGAAGACTGGCATACGATAGATAATTTTTCTGAAGACTGTATTTTACAGGTTATGGCGTCAGAATATTATGATCCTGATGATTATATAATGGAAGGTTATAATTAATGATTGATTATGAAAACCTGAATAAAGTGAATAAAAGATTTTTTAAAGAGTTTAAGAGTTCTTTTGAAGAAACCCTTGAAAGTGGCTGGTATATTTTAGGCAATAAAGTCAAAAGTTTTGAAAAAGAATTTTCTGTTTATAATTCTATAAAATATTGTGTGGGCGTTGCATCTGGCCTGGATGCTTTAAAATTAAGCCTTAAATCTTTTGATTTGCCTGAAGGAAGTGAAGTAATAGTTCCATCTAATACATATATAGCTACTATTATTGCTGTTTTAAGGGCTAATCTCGTACCAGTTCTGGTTGAACCAAATATACTTACATATAACCTGGATCCTGAGAAAATTGAAGAAAAAATAACAAAAAAAACAAAAATAATATTACCAGTTCATTTATATGGCAAGCTGAGTAATATGAGTAAAATTTGTGAACTGGCACTAAAATATGATTTAAAAATTATTGAGGATTGTGCACAGGCTCACGGGGCAAACTATAAAAATAAAAAAGCTGGAACATATGGAGATATTGGAGCATTTAGCTTTTATCCTACAAAAAATCTTGGAGCGTTAGGTGATGCAGGTGCAATTATAACAGATGATGCTAAATTGGCTGAGAAAGTTAAGATGCTTGGAAATTATGGGTCAGTTAGAAAATATTATAATGAAGTTATTGGTTATAATTCTCGTATGGATGAAGTTCAGGCAGGTTTTTTATCAGTTAAATTAAAATATTTAGATCAGATTAATGAACATAAGAGAAAATTGGCTAAAATATATAACGAATATCTGTCAGATAAATTTATAAAGCCTACAGTTTGCGATAATTATTTTGATGTCTATCATATTTATCCTATCAGAATAAAAGAAAGAGACAAATTAAAAGTTTATTTGTTAGATAAAGGAATTAAAACAGAAATTCATTATCCTATTCCTCCTCATCAACAGAAAGCTTTAAAAGGTATCTTCAAAGAAGATTATCCTGTTGCTGAAGAAATTCACCAGACAATTTTAAGCTTGCCTTTATCTTACGCTCATAGCGAAGATGAGATTTTACAGGTTGTTGAAATAATGAATAAGTTTTAGAATTTAAATGAGTTTTACAACTGGTTATAAGAAATTAATATGTTTATAAGTGAAAACAAAAATGGACCATTAATATTAGTTTCAAAGGATATAGAATTTACATTTCCTTTTGCTTTTGCATATCTGGCCGGGTATTTATTAAAAGAAGGAATGCAAACAAAAATTGTTTACTACCCTGATAATCCCTTGAAATATGAAAAGTTTATAAATGAAATAATTGATTATAAACCTGTTGCAATAGGTTTTGGATCTTTGTATCCTGATTTATACGTGGTAAAAGATCTTAAACGTATTTTAGATAGTAAAAACGTGAAAATCCCAACTATTATTGGTGGACAAATGGTAACACCTACACCTGAATTTGCTCTTGAAATAACTAATGCAGATATAGCTGTTATTGGTGAAGGCGAAATTATTCTATATGAACTAATTAAAGCATTAAAAGGAAGTGCTTCTCTAGAAAATGTTTCAGGAATTGTTTTTAAAGATAATAATGAATATATATTTACTGGCCCGGGAAACTTTATACAAAATTTATCTGATTTACCAAAAGTACCCTTTGATCAACTACCAGAAGAAAAGTGGTTAAATATAGGAAGATATTATACAGGGCTTGGACAGGCTCACTGGCGATATAATGATAGGGTGGTTTATATTCATGGAGGCAGAGGTTGCCCATTTAATTGCAACTTCTGCTATCATCACAGCAAGACCAGATATAGAAAAATTGATGAAATGATTGTTGAAGCTATTGAACTAACTGAAAAATATAAGGCAAATATGGTTTATTTCGGTGATGACCTTGTTTTATGCTCCCCTCAAAGAATCAGGAAATTTGTAGATACAATTAAAGAAGCAGGTGCAAGCTTCGAATATAGTGTATCCTGTAGATTTGATATTCTTGATAAAATAGATGATGAAACATTACAAGCTCTTAAAGATACTGGATGTCGAATTATGGGCTTAGGGGTTGAGTCTGGTTCTCAGAGAATACTGGATATAATGAATAAAAAAATTACAGTTGAGCAAATAAAAAAAGGGCTTGAAAGATTAAAAGATGTAAGTATTTTACCAACAGTTTCTATTATGGTTGGCCAGCATACTGAAACACCTGAAGACGTTCAAAAATCTATTGAATTAATGCTAGAAACCGTTAGATATAATAAAAATATTCAGTATGCTTTTACGATAACAACTCCATTTCCTGGTACACAGTTGTACCAATTGGCATTAGATCAAGGGCTGTTAAAAGATCATAAAGATTTCTTTTATAAATTTAACCCACAAAAACAGATGTGTGACCTGACTGTGAATTTATCAGATATGACAGATGAAGAAGTTATTATGTTTAGAAATAAGATTCAAGATCTATATGAAAAAGAAAAAAGGAAATTAATTGGAAAAAAAGCCTATATTACTGAAACAATCAGGAAATATTTGTTTAAAGTACATAAAGGGTTTAATTATAAATTATTAAAGAAACTACCTAAAAACCCTTTAACAGACTTAATTATCAGGATTGATAACAATTTGCACGATTTCTGTCAGGTCAGGCTTGATTCATTGAGGTTGAAATTTTTAGGTATTAATCCTAATTATGCACAAATCAAGGATCAAGAGTAGAATTTTTGAATGTTTTTCTTGCAACGAACGTTGGCAAAAAATATCAGAATGGGATCTTCTTAATAGATTATTTAGCCCAGTAAAACTGACCACTGCTACTATAAATTAGAGTGATAGTCTGACCGCTTGTAACAGAATTCAATGGTAGTTCAACAGTTCCAATGGTTTGTCCATTTCTGCCCACATAGTATTTTGTGAGTTGCATAGCCATTCTTAAAGATGAATTTACCTGCCCTCCGGGCATAATTTTGTTATCAGGTGCACATCTTTGTCCTATACCATAAAAGTGCACAGGCATACTGGATTGGTTTTTGAAAACCAGGTATACATTTTTAGGACTGCTTTTAACAATTGGTGGTTTAGTAGTTGATGGAACTGAAGTTCCATAACCAACTTTAGAAGCTTTCCAGTAACCACTTGGGTCTCCATATTGATTATGGCCATCCCATCGTCCGCTTCCCTGATTCCCTGAAATAGTTCCGGTTAAATTGCCGGTAAATGGGAAGGTCATTTTAAGTTCATCGTCTTTAATATAGCTATTAGCAAGATTGCAGTCAATGCGGCCGTTTTGAGGATTAATCTGGCCATGAAAATCTGTATTGAAGCTTGCACCATCATAACCACCTTTGGCATTTCCTGAAACTTTGCCACCTCTTATGTTAAATTCTATTGTTCCGGAAACCTGATCATCATTAGATACACTACCTCTGTATGTGCCATCAAAGTTTGATGACACTGTAGTGTTTGTAGGTGTTGTAGGCCTTGTGATAGTTGTAGGCGTTGTAGGCCTTGTAATTGTTGTAGGTGTTGAAGGAGTTGATACAGTATTTGTTCTTGGCGGGCCTGAAAAAACACTTATAGTCCCATTTCCAGCTGTGCCTGAATTTTGACAAATTTTTGCGATGGAAGCTTTTACAGTATAACTTCCTGCACTTAAGTTTTTGCCAATATAATCTTCTGCATTACACCAGCTTTTCTGATAAGTATCGCAATCTCCCCTTTTCATTGTGCCTGATTTTATCAGGCCAGACGGACCATAAAAGTTATATGATATTGAAGATTGGTTTTGTTGCCAGTTAAACCAGAGTTTAATATCTGTAACAAAGCTTGTTGAAGGTAGATTAAATCTAGCTGTGTCAGTAAAAGAGCAACCACCAGTATTACCATTATAATTAATTCTTACAGGCTTTGAAGGAGTATTACTAATACCTGACTGATTACCACTGGTTGAATTTAAATACTCTTTTACTTTGTTTATATTGTTAGTTGTTTGTGGTGGATATGTTGCTTGTTGTTTATTTTTCCAATCTAAGAGACGATTATAATACTCTCTTGCGGCTACGACTGGTTCATATTTGGGGTGTAAGCTTTCAGCTTTATCTAATTGAATTTTAGCTTCAGTTACTTTAGCCTGTTTGCCTAATTCCATAACTTGCGTAACACAATTCATAACGATGGTATGTTCTCTTACAAGCTTATCATAATAGTTTTTGGCAGCAATATTGCTTGTATCTAAATTATAGGCCTTATAGGCATAATCATTCATGGCTACGCCTAACTTGCCTTCTGTGACAAGCTGCCTGGCTTTTTCTAATAGAGCTTCTATTTCGATATTTTTGATAGAATTTATTATCTCATTTAGCCTATTTTGTTGAACTAATGTGAGTTTATAGTTGCTTTTTATCTCGCTTGCAAGTTGTCTTGCTCCTTGAAAATTCTTTTCAATAACAAGTGTTTGAACTTTAAATATTTTACTATCAATCTCTAATTGAAGGGTTTGTTCTTCTTGCAATTTGATTTTTTGTTGTAAATCTATCAATTTCTGACGTAGATCTTCAGGAATATCAGATCTGTTTAGAAGTTTTTGAATAACAGTTTTCATTCTATTAAGATCATTTGCTTTTGTTGCATCTTCTAATTCTGCAATTAATCCTTCCAGTTCTTTACGGGTTTTTGAATTGTAGAAATCATCAATATATTTTTGAGCTTCAATAAACTTGGGGTGATTAGAGCATTTTGCTCTGTATTTTTCCAGTTGTTCTTGTGCTATTGAAACATTTCTGCCATCGACATGTACTTTAGTTCTGTCAAAATCTTGATATACTATAGTCCTTTTGTTATTGACATCATATGCAGCTCTAGATGTTTCTTCGTCATCAGGGTTTAAGGCTTTAGCTTCATTAATCATTTCAGCTGCCTGGTCATAATCGCATTTCTCAATAAGGATGTAAGCATTTTTTGTTAACTCAACCTGTTGTTGCTTAATCTTTTTAGCATTTGAAAAATATTCATCAAGTATTTTGCCTACTTCAATTACTTCAGGATGATTAGCTAAAACTTTTTTTGCACTTTCATAATTATCTTTTGCATTGACATAATAATGTACTTTAATTAATCTTTTTGCTTCATTTATGTTGTTTTCGCATATAAACTTTTTATTTTTTAAATCCTGAACAAGATTTTTAGTTGTTGCATAAAGCGAATCAGAATATACTAGTTTTTGTGAATCAATTACTGCTTCTTCAGCTACAGAAATTGCTCGATCAATCTCACCTTTATTGGCAAGCTCATTTGCCTGATTTATTTTATTATTTATATCAGCAGTGGCAGCATTCGTTAATTCTATTAGTTTTCTTGTTGCATTAGTAGAAAGCTTATTGTTTCTATTAATTGTTGTCATTTGTTTGGCAATCTGATCAGCTGCTTTTAGTTCTCCAGAGGCTGTTAAAGTTTCAAATTGAGAAGATAATTCTTCGATTTGTTTTTTATCATTTTTTGTTTTAGTTAATAACTCTTGTAA
>JBFMGH010000124.1:0-6017 GCA_040752795.1 Cyanobacteriota bacterium | reverse complement strand
TGAGCCCATTACAGCTCCGACGCCTCCTCTTCCTGCATGTCGGGTTGGTCTCTGATCCATATCTGTACAGGCAATTGAGGCTGCAGATAGTTTCATTTCTCCTGCCTGACCAATAGATATACAGGCTACTTTATCACCATATTCAGATTTTATTTTTTCAATTACTTTATAATTACCCAGCATTTTTAGTTCATCAGCAGAAGATATTAAGACATTGTCTTTATTTATAATTATTTTATACAGTTTATCATCGGCCGGTTTCCCTTCAAGAATAATTGCAGCATATCCTAATTTTGCAAGAACTTGAGAGGGTTGCCCTCCTGCATTAGACTCTTTAATACCACCAGTAAGAGGGCTTTTGCAGCCGATTGACAATCTTCCAGTCATAACTCCCTTGGTTCCACTTAGCAGTCCTGGCGCAATTACCAACTTATTATCAGCGCCTAATGGATGGCAAAGAGCCGGAACTTCTTTTGAAACAACAGCAGATGTAAGAGCTCTGCCTCCCAGGCCTTCATAAGAACTTAATTTGCAGAATTTAATTATTGGGCCGCCTTCAGCTCCCATATCAATCCTTAAAATCTTATCCATAATAATCTCCCAAATTTATTTATTGAAAAAGTTTCTTTTCATAAAACCAGTAACCCTAACAAAAATTGTATCTGTTCAAATTTAAATAACAATCTTTTTCAATCACAATAATTCAAAAGCCTTAAAAGCCATTGATTTTCATTATCAGGTTTTGATAACAATTTTATAGTTCGTGATCATTTCTAAAATCACATTTTTGTAACTGGTAAGTATTATGATTATAAATAAATTTCAGAAGTATCAAATTTGTTTATAAACTTATTTTTTTTCAGCAAGGCAAATTGATTGTATTTTCTCAACACAAACAAAAATGTTTCTACCATCTTTTTCAAGAGTCAAAAAACCATCATTTACTTCTCTGGCAAGACCAAAATATACATCTGAGCCACTACCACAATAAACTTCAATATCTTTGTTAATCAAGTTTTTTAAAATAAAACAACACATATAAATTCACCTTTCGATTAATACATATTTATACACATTAATTTTTATTATTTCTTTTTTATGTTTATCATAAAGACAGAATTTTTTTAAATAATTTTTGAAAGGGTTCTGGAATTCAAAAATTTATTAATTATATAAAAAAAGGTGAGGCCCAAACCCTCACCTCTGCCAATTTTCTAAAAGTAGGAGAACTTATAACCTTCATTAAGCTTTATTATTTATGGCAAAAACTTTTCAAGATCACCTATTGTTAATCTATCATCCAATTTGCCTTTTTTATCATTGTAAGCTTCAACCATGTTCCAGGCTGGTTTATTGTCGAGGAAATATTGAGCAGCAGCACGAACGTGCTCAGGAAGAGAACTACTATTTACAATAGTTCTTAAATCACCGGAACTAACTCTACCATCACGTTCACCTTTACCAGTAGCTGTGTCAAATAAAGTAAAGTTTTGATAGATAATTCTGGCAGCATCTTCCGTGCTCATTTTAGAAGCATCAAAGTTCTCAGGAGGTGTAAGACCATTTAACCAGCCATTGTTCATTGCTGTATTTATATCATTAGTACTTAATTTACCATCCATTTTTTTGCTTTTAGCGCCAGCGTGGTCTAACATATTAAAGACAGCAGGGTTATCAATAAGATATTGTGCCGCTTTTTTCAATTCGGGGTCTAAGCTTGAACTATTAGCTATAGCTTTAAGATCATCCCGGCTAACAATACCATCTCGTTTACCCTTTCCTGCAGCAGTGTCAAGCATATCCCAGTTCTTAAGCAAGGTGTTCATTGCTTCTTTTGGATCAATAGGAGGTTCGGGATTAACCAGGTTATCTATTTCCGGTTGAGTATTATCAGTTGGAGGAGGGGTTGTATCAGTAATTGGAGGTTGAGTATTATCAGTTGGAGGAGTATAAGGGAAATATGGTATAGTTGGGTTAGGTTGTGGTGCATTCATTATATTATTCCACATATTTGAAAACCACTGTCCTATCTGGTCAATAATTGAATATGCTGGCGGTTGTGTAAATGTATTATTATATAAACTATTATCAAAGAAATTTGGACTTGATTGTTTGAAAACAAAGATCATGTTCTTATCGCCAGTTGTGTTAATAAAGATATTATCATAAGAATTGCCATAAGGATTATTGTTATCGTAACTGAACATTAAATTTTGATAAAGTCCATAATTTGTCATAGCATCTTCTCCTACGTTATATGTTACCTAATTTTTAAACTTTCACTTACCCAGGGCTTACAACTTAATAAAAAAAAAATTCATCAGCCAATTGTTAGCTTTTTATGGTATGAAAAAAATTATTCTTTAGCCATTAAGAACTAAAAAATGATATTCCATTTAGTCGCTGATTTATTACCGTAATTATAAGGGCTTTAGTTTACATTATTTTTATTAATTACATGATAACTTTTTACTTTTTATTATTTTTAAATTTTTACTTCATAGCCAAAAAAAGTATTTTTTATTGTTCAATAATAAAAATTTACTACTTTAAATTACATTTTCGTTTATTACTCAGATGCCATTTTAAACCATTAAATTATTTATATTTATGTAAGTAATTATTAGTAAGTAAATAATATAATTTAGAGGGAGTTGTTTTTTAACTTTTGTAACAACAGTTTTTTTTTATTAACTACTTAACAAAATATATCTGTTTTATATATCGAGTATATACTGTGTATATAAAATAATAGAGAAAGGCATTGTTTTTTTTAATACTTCTTAATATTTAAAATGTATACAATTGTATACGCAGTAAATCGAGCAACTCAAATTGTTTTTATAAAAATAAGGGGCAATTAGTTATTCAGGGTTATTTTATTTTAGGATTTAATTATCTCTCAATTTAGTTTGGAGGAAGTTATATGACATCAATGCCAACAATGAATGGAATGAATTTTTTAGCTCGTTACGATACAAACAGAGATGGATTATCTAGACAGGAATTACAACAAGGTCAAATGGCATCATATTTCCAAATGATGCAAAGTATGATGACCGGAAATCAGGCTGGCTTTATGAGTGCAATGCAAGATTTGCAATTTGCTTCAATGGCAAGCCAGAATTTTGATATTTTAGCTCAAGCATCAGGTGGTTTCAGGCCAGACAATCCACAAACTATCAGTCCTCATGATTTAATGAAAACAGCTTCAAATGATGGCAATAGAGGTAATATATCTAAACAAGATTTAGCATCACAAGCTCAGCAAAATCAAATGCCTCCATTTATGCAAATGATGATGCAAATGATGCAAATGATGATGCAAATGATTATGCAAATGATGGGAATGAACCAGCAACAGCAACAACCAGCTTATAATAATGGTATGAATCAATTCAATAATGGCGGCCTGCCACAAGGATTTGATTTACCATATACAAATAATAATTCAGGCGCATCTGCAATGGCTGGATTATATGGTGGCAACAACTGCTATCAACCATCATTCAACTATGGTGGAGACTATGGCAATCAACAAGCACAAAATGATGGCTACTCAATGAAAGGTGCTTTAATTGGCTTCTTATTAGGCGGACCAGTTGGCGCATTAGTTGGCAGTGGCATTGCTGGTGATATGCTTCAAGGCTTAGGTGGCGGAATGCAAGATCTGGCTGACTGGGTTGACGGTGGTTTCCAAAAAGCTGGTAACTGGATGGAAGACAATATTCCATTAGTAGGTGGATTATTAGGCGCAGGCACAAAATTTGCCGGTAAACTCTTAACAGCTCCAACCAAAATTGGTGGTGCAATCATAGAAGGCGCTGGCAAAGTTGTTAGTAAAATTGGTAAAGCAATTAGTAAACTTTAACTAGAGGAGAAACGAAAGGGGAAAAGACAAAAAAGATTAAAGAATAAAGCCTCCAAAATGGGGGCTTTATTTCTTTTAAAAGAAATGTCATTTCAATATTGGATTAGTAGCTTAAAATGCAATAAATAATATATTTAATATCTATTAAAATACACATTTTAATAGAATAAGAGCAATAAATTACCAAAATAATTTCATATTTAAGGCTGTTATCAATATAAATAAGTAAAACTAAATTACAGCACTATTTTATATAACAATATTAAGCATTTTAACAACAACTAAATCTTCTATTATTTGTTATAAGTATATATAATGGCTTTTTATTTGTAAAAAGCAGAGTATTTCAGTGTCTTTTGAGCAATGTAGTATTAAATTATTAAATTTATTATCAAAAACCTATGCTTGTTTCTATAAGTGTCATACAAAACAATAAAATTACTTATTCTGTTAAGTAAAGGGAGATCAAATTGCCATTTATCTGTATCAACTAATATTATTAGCTATAGTATATTACACCCCTCTGTATCTCTTGTTATATTTTGATAAGAGATATTACCAATTCTTAAAAAAAACTTATATTTTGTATATACTAGTATTGAAATTTTTAATAGTTAGATTATACTTTAAGATGATAACAAATATTAGTTAATAACTTATATTTTATTCTAATTGGTTAAAAATCTATTTCAAGTTATACCTGTAATATCAGGTTTTTTTTATCTTAAGTGCGCGTTTAGTTGTAATTTTTATAGGTATTATTTCTCTCAACTACTTTATGAATAGTCTTTCTTGTAGAAAGGGTGGCAAATGAGTTCTGATATATTGAATATCTCTCTTGGTACCTTAATAGAAACCTCCAGCTTGTTTGACATACAACTGGATGATAGATCAGAAATAAAAAACTTACAAAACAAATATCTGGTTAGAACCTTGCAAGAAAACACTTCCAAGAAACTTACTAATTCAGATTATTTTAAATATTTTACTTTTGGCTGTATGGACTTTATAGTTTATGAAGAAGATAAAGAAAAGAAATTCTACTTTATTGAAATTAATGGCACTGGTATGGCTGGCATATCAAACTTACCGGACTATTATTTCAATATAATAACAAACTCCATTTCTCAAAATATAGAATTTATTCAAGATGATGATTACCCGGTCATACTTGTACCTTTTTCAGGAACCGATTGCTATAAAACATCTGGCAGTATAAAACTTGTCTACGAAAGAATTTTATATGCCCAGGCTATTAAAAATGTTTTAAGAGAAGAGTTTGGCAAATCAACTATATTAACATTTAAAAATTTGCTTAATCAATCAGGTTTCACTCAAGATATACCTACAGTTGTAATGGGCTATGTTAAAGATATTTATGATCATATTCATGCAAAAGATGGCAGATTATACCTATTCAACAGACCTGTTGCAGCTTCATTACACGATCAATTTTGCTGTGACCTCCTTAAAAAGTTTCAGAGCCAGATTGATAAAGATTCATTTGTACCTATAAATGGCATCAATAAACTTGCAGCAGATAAAGGTGTTTCATACCAGCTTTATAATGATTTGTTATCAAAAAAGAGTTATAATTATATTGATAGACAGGTTATTTTTAACTTCGCATATAATAAAGAGGATTTATTTAAACAGGTTTTAGACAACATTGATGCGGGCAAGAAAATAGTAATTAAACCTCATAGCTCAGAGCTAGGAAGAGGTATTGAGTTCTTTGTTTCAAAAGAACCTAAATATAAAATAATAAGAAAAATAGAAGAATCATTAAAATACACTGAACAATTCTACAGCCCATCAGGAAACGTATTTCCTTATACGATAAGTGAATATGTTGATGGAACCACTATTTCTAATAGTACCCATCCTCTTAAAGGCCATAAGTATGAAGTTAGAATTGTTGTTTACAGAGAAAATAATGAAATTAAATCATTTCCTTCGCTTGTAAAAATTGCAAGTGAAAAATATGACCCTAAAAATATTAGCAGGTATATGCTGTTAAATAATGTTGCTGCATCAACTGGCAAAAAGAAGTCTGCTTCCACCAATTTCTCACTGCCAGCATGCAATTATAAAACTTTAAAAACTTTGGGTTTTAGCAAATATCATCTAGAAGAACTTTGCAACT
>JBFMGH010000123.1:0-7341 GCA_040752795.1 Cyanobacteriota bacterium | reverse complement strand
CGAATTTATGTCTAGAATTAGGGGCGGATGCAATTCATCAACATTAAGAGTGTCTTCAAAAAGAAATAATGCAATTGTTGATAAGATAGACATTTTAATACCACTGGATCAAAAGGCAATAGAACATCTTAATAAACGTATAACAAAAGAAACTATAATATTTTCTGAGAAAGCCAATTTTAATGATAATTTTAAAGACAAATGTAAAATGGTTGAAGTAGCTTTTTCTGATATAGCGAAAGAAATAGGCAATAAATTGTATTCCAATACTGTTGCTGCAGGGCTTATATCAGGCTTGTTTAGTGTTGATATCAACATATTTAATGAATTTGTAAAACAGGGCTTTGCAGATAAGCTAGACGATATAATTAATGCTAATTTAGAAGCAGGTAAAAAAGGTTATGAGATAGGAACCGGTCTCCTTAAATCTGAGTCTATTAAAATAGAGGTCAATAAAGACTGTATTGTTCAGAATGAAATTATTATAAATGGAACTGAAGCGATAGGAATGGGTTGTATAGCTGGTGGTTGTGATTTTGTCTCTTCTTATCCGATGTCTCCATCAACTGGAGTCCTGATATTTCTTGCAGCTCAGTCAGAAAAGTTTGATATTTTAGTTGAACAGGCTGAAGATGAGATTGCTGCAATCAATATGGCTTTAGGGGCCTGGTATGCTGGGGCAAGAGGCATGGCGACAACATCTGGAGGCGGGTTTGCTTTAATGGGAGAAGGAGTTAGCCTCTCTGGAATGACTGAAACGCCTGTAGTTATTCATATAGCTCAGAGGCCCGGGCCAGCAACGGGTTTGCCTACCAGAACTGAGCAAGGAGATTTGAATCTCGTTCTTTATTCAGGACATGGTGAATTTCCTAGAATTATTTATGCACCAGGAGACTTGCAGGATGGATTCGACCTTGCTTATAGAGCATTCAATCAGGCAGATAAATTTCAGATTCCTGTTTTTATACTTTCTGATCAGTATTTTGTCGATTCTTATTATAATACACCTGCATTTGATGTTTCTAAACTTGAAGTAGAACATTATATAGTTAAAACAGAGAAAGATTATAAACGTTATGAGCTTACAGAAAACGGCCTTAGCCCCAGAGGAATACCTGGCTATGGAGAAGGACTTGTTGCTGTTGATAGTGATGAGCATGATGAATATGGCCGAATTACTGAAAGCATGGATGTCAGATCAGCAATGTCTGATAAACGCCTAAAAAAATTAGATCTGATTCTTGATGATCTCCTGGCCCCTGTTTTAGTTGGCCCTAAAAACTATAAAAACCTTATTATAGCCTGGGGCTCAACATTAAATGTCATTAAAGAATCTTTAGATAAGCTTGGTCGGAATGATACAGCTTTATTGCATTTTAAGCAGGTTTATCCTCTGCATCCAGAAACTATAAATTATCTCAAGAAAGCTGAACATACTATAATTATTGAAAACAATGCAACTTCACAATTTGGTAATCTTATTAAGCAAGATACAGGCCTTGAAATAGATACAAAAATCTTAAAATATACTGGTCTGGCTTTTACAGTTGAAGAAGTTGTTGATAATTTAATAAATTTAATTTAATGGGGTAATTATTATGGATTCAAAAGTTTATGATATAGAAAATTGTGACATAGCCTGGTGCCCTGGTTGTGGAAATTTTAATATTCTTAAGACAGTAAAAATGGCTCTAGCTGAGCTGGAAATTAAACCGCAGGATCTGGTTATATCTTCAGGCATTGGACAGGCTCCTAAAACACCTCAATATATGAACATAAACTATTATAACGGCCTTCATGGCAGGTCATTGTCTCCGGCGGTGGCCATAAAAGCTGTTAACCCTGAGCTGACAGTTGTGGTTCAGGGTGGTGATGGTTGCAATTATGGCGAAGGCGGTAATCATTTTATACATAATATCCGCAGAAACCCTAATATAACTCATCTTGTTCATAATAATATGGTTTATGGTCTAACAAAAGGACAGGCTTCACCAACAACACAAAAGGGTTTTAAAACTCCTGTGCAAGTAGCGGGAGTTATTCTTGAACCTTTTAACCCTATAGCTGTTGCTATAGCATTAGATGCTTCTTTTGTTGCACGGGCTTTCTCTGGTGATACAGATCAAACAAAAGAAATTATAAAGAAAGCCATTAACCATAAAGGTTATGCATTGGTTGATATTTTTCAACCCTGTGTTACATTTAATAAAGTTAATACTTATAAATGGTTTAAAGATAATACTTATTATCTGGAAGATTCTTATGACCCTGCTGATAGGTTTGAGGCTTTTAAAAAAGCCATTGAAACGGATAAATTTCCGCTGGGTGTAATTTATAAATCTGTTGAGAAGCCAAGTTTTGAAGAAAATCTTGTTGTTTATAAAAATAACCCTGAGCCACTGGTATTCAGAAATGAAAATCGCAGAAAAAAACTTGAGGAATTAGTTAATTCTAAAAAGTAATAGTAACTATTATGAGGTAATAATATGTCTACAGAAATAAAACTTAAGATAGGTGACAAGGCACCTGACCTGGGTATAAAAAATAATGAAGATATTATCGTTAATTTATCTGATTATTCAGGAAAATGGGTCGTGTTGTATTTCTATCCTAAAGATAATACTCCTGGTTGCACAATAGAAGCTACAGAGTTTACACAAAAAGTTGACAAATTTAGTGATTTAAATGCAGTTATTATGGGTGTAAGCCCAGATTCAATTAAAAATCATTGTAACTTTATAAAGAAACAATCTCTAAAAATTATGCTACTCAGTGACCCCGAACATAAAGTGCTTGAAGCTTATGAAGTCTGGCAGAAAAAGCAAACCTATGGTAAAGAATTTTTAGGAGTTATCAGGACTACATATTTAATTAACCCTGATGGCAAAATTGCAAATATATGGCCGGATGTTAAAGTTAATGGGCATGTAGATGAAGTTTTTGAAAAACTTAAAGAGCTTCAATAAACTATAAAATGTATACATAAAACAAAAAACAGGGGTATTTTACCCCTGCTTTTTGCAGTAATTATTAAGACTTGTGCATAAGTGTATATATTCTCAAAATAGCTATACTTATCCTTGAAAGTAATCTATAGATTCCAGATTATAGATGCAGGGTGTTTTTGCCTGCTGCGCAAGCAAAAACACCCTATAATAATTTAAAGCCATATATCGTTTACTTCCGTGGATTGGTATAAGGTAGCAGAGAAATAGTGTCGGCCTTTTAAGGCCTCCCCTCGTTAGCCACTGTTCCCTGATATTTTATAAAACATTAGTTATGCAGAGGTCTCTTATTATATCTAGTCTAATAAATCTTGAAACTCTTTGTTGTCAGCTAGATTTTTGAATTCTTCTGCTTTTTGGGCGATAACTTTAGCAGTAGGATCTAATTCAATTGCTTTTTTAAGTTGCGATATAGCACTTGAAGTTATACCTCTTTCATTTTGAATTATTGCTATATTTAAATAAGCCGGAGCAAACTTTGGATTTATTTCTATTGCTTTTTGAAAATATTGCATTGCATTGTCAAAATCTTTTTTATTAAAGTATATTTTAGCAATCGCATTAACAGATAAAGCATCTTTGGGATTTATTTCAACTGATTTTTTATATAATTTTATTGCTTCCTCTTCGTTTTTAAGAGCCTCTTTTGTAATTGCCCAGTGGAAATATAACGGTGGAAAATCAGGTGCTTTTTCTTCAATTATTTTATATATATCTTCAGATTCTTTATATTTTTCCATTTTGTATAATGATAAGCCCCATTGAAGGTATGAATCAAAAAATCCGTCATTGTATTCAAGAGATTTTTTAAACTTTTCTATGGCTTCATCGAATTTTTTTAGTCCAATCAAGGCCATACCCCAGTTGAAGCAAATAAATTCATTAAGATCATTTTTACTTTCAAGTTGTTGATAGTGCTCTATAGCTTTATCATAATTTTTTCCGGCTAAGGCTTTGTCTCCAAGTATGACGTGGTTAGGAAATTTTTCTTGCAGGAAATCTGCTAACTTTTTTGTTATCTTGCCCATACTAAATCCCTATCCCATAATTAATAAATTCATTATTATTCTAGCAAATTATAGATTCTTGGCAACAATACTAAGAATTATAAGAATATGTTTTGTATAAAACCATTATATATAAAGGTTTAGACGTAGATATACTTATACTGGGCTTCAAACAAATTATAAAATTCAAGAAAGAATCAGGGTGGGCTATTGCTATGCACCTGAAATTACCAGATTTATAATTTTTAAATCTTTTTACTTAATATATTATTCCTCATAAATAATGAATGTATCCTGACAAAACGCAATAGGGTGTTTTTGCCTGCAGTGCAGGTAAAAACACTTGGTCCCTATGATCTATAATCTATAAATTACTTTCAAGGATCAGTATAATAATATTTCGCAAAAACATCTTCGAACACATTTTACTAAAATACAGGAGATTAACACCGACACTTTTCTTAGTTATTTTGAATATTGATAGACTTTATGCACAAATCTTTTTAACCTGGCTGAAAATTTTACAGAAAAGTCTTTATGAATGGTGTATATTTTTTTATTGTTGGACCTGAGAAATTTATACTGCAAAGGTTACAGATTTGAACAGCAAAAATATTGAAATAAGAGGCGCTAAACAACATAATCTAAAGAATATTAGCCTTAAAAT
The DNA here is from genome assembly GCA_040752795.1 of Cyanobacteriota bacterium. Taxonomy (GTDB): domain Bacteria; phylum Cyanobacteriota; class Vampirovibrionia; order JBFMGH01; family JBFMGH01; genus JBFMGH01. The sequence goes on along the minus strand of JBFMGH010000123.1, from coordinate 2,662 downwards.
ACCTAAAAACAAACTTGTTGTTTTTACAGGTGTGAGTGGGTCAGGTAAAAGCTCTCTTGCTTTTGATACTATATTTGCCGAGGGCCAGAGAAGATACGTTGAAAGTCTTAGTGCTTATGCCAGACAGTTTTTGGGGCAGCTTGATAAACCAGATGTAGAATTTATATCAGGTCTTAGTCCTTCAATTTCAATAGATCAGAAATCTACCAGTAGAAACCCGCGTTCAACCGTTGGTACTGTAACAGAGATTTATGACTATTTAAGATTACTTTATGCACGTATAGGAATACCTCATTGCCCTGAATGTTATAAAGAAATATTACCCCAGACTATTGATCAAATAGTAGATCAGGTTTTAAAACTTGAAGATGGTTCAAAATTACAAATTTTATCACCTGTTGTCCGAGGAAGAAAAGGTGAATATCAAAAATTGTTTAAACAAATAAAATTGGACGGTTTTTCCAGAGTTAGAGTAGACGGAGAAGTGCATTCTCTTGAAGAGCCTATTGATCTTGATAAAAACCTTAAACATAATATTGATATTATTGTTGATAGAATCAAACTAAAAGATGGCATCAGGTCAAGACTTGCTGATTCTATTTCAACAGCATTAAAATGTTCTGAAGGGCTTGTTACAATAGAGATTATTGGAGATAGAGAAATTATCTTCTCAGAGCTACTGGCCTGCTCAACCTGTGGTATAAGTTATGATGAATTATCACCAAGAATGTTTAGTTTTAATAGTCCTTATGGTGCCTGTGCTTCTTGTAGTGGCATTGGTGCTTATATGGAAATAGACCCTGGTCTGGTAATCCCTGATGATACTAAATCGCTTTCAGAAAAGGCAATCTACCCATGGGCTAAAACAGGTAATAGTTATTATGTTGACCTGATTCATTCTGTAGCTCTTCATTATGGAATAGATATGAATACACCATTCAAGGACATTAATGATATCCAGAAAAAAATAATTCTATATGGTTCTGATGGTGAAAAAATCAGTCTTGAGCACGATAGCTTTAAAGGGCATTATCGTCAGACTTATGAAGCAAAATTTGAAGGTGTAATCCCCAACCTTAAAAGAAGATTTAATAGCTCTAACTCTGATCTTGTTAGAGGTGAAATAGAAAAATATATGACTTATTTGCCATGTGAAACTTGTAAAGGTACTAGATTAAAACCTGTATCTCTTGCAGTTACTGTTGGTAATCTTTCAATATCCCAATTATGTGCTTTAAGTGTTTCTGAAGCTTTTGAATTTATTGAAAAACTATCTGATAAACTAAATGACTATCAGAATAAAATAGCTCATCAACTTTTAATTGAAATTAAAGCCAGACTAAAATTCTTGATAAATGTTGGTCTTACATATCTAGCACTTGACAGGCCAGCAGGCACACTTTCTGGTGGAGAAGCTCAAAGAATAAGACTTGCTACACAGATTGGATCTGGTCTATCTGGTGTTTTATATGTTCTTGATGAGCCAAGTATTGGCCTGCACCAGATTAATAACAGACAACTTCTATCTACTCTGACAAGCCTTAGAGATCTTGGTAATACCCTTATTGTTGTTGAACACGATGAAGAAACAATTCGTTCTGCTGATTGGATTATCGATATAGGCCCTGGTGCCGGCCTACATGGTGGCGATATTGTGGCTGAAGGGCCGCAGCAAAATATAATTTCAAACAAGAATTCTATTACAGGTAAATATTTGTCCGGTGAAAAAAAGATACTTATTCCAAAAATAAGAAGAAACGGCTCACCAAAAAAACTTGTTATAAAAAATGCCAGAAAAAACAACCTGAAAAACCTCAATGTAGAAATACCACTGGGTAAATTTGTTGCAGTTACAGGTGTTAGCGGTTCAGGTAAATCTACTCTGTTGTTTGACCTGCTTCACCCTTTTGTAAAGCATTATCTGGGACGAAATGTACCTAAACCTAAAGATGTGGATAGTCTTGAAGGTATTGAATATATTGATAAAGTTATAGATATAGATCAATCTCCTATAGGAAGAACCCCCAGAAGTAACCCAGCAACTTATACGGGCGTTTTCGATCATATTAGAGAAACTTTTAGTCTGACACAGGAAGCAAAACTAAGAGGCTATAAACCTGGAAGATTTAGTTTTAACGTCAAGGGTGGTAGATGTGAAGCCTGTCAGGGAGAAGGTACTATTAAGATTGAAATGAATTTTCTACCGGATGTTTATATTCCCTGTGAGGTTTGTAAAGGTAAACGTTATAATCGTGAGACTTTAGAGGTTAAATATAAGGCTAAATCTATATTTGACGTACTTGAAATGTCAGTAGAAGAAGCCCTTGAATTCTTTGAGAATATTCCAAGAATTAAGAATAAGTTACAAACTTTAAATGACGTAGGTTTGAATTATATAAAACTAGGTCAGAGTGCGCCTACACTTTCTGGTGGTGAAGCCCAAAGAGTTAAACTTGCCGCAGAACTTTTGAAACGTAATACAGGTAATACGCTTTACGTGTTAGATGAACCTTCTGTAGGGTTGCACTGGGAAGATTTGCAAAAATTATTAATTATTTTAAATAGGTTTGTAGATTCAGGTAATACAGTTGTTATTATTGAACATAATCTCGATATAATTAAGGTTGCCGACTGGGTTATAGATCTTGGGCCTGAAGGTGGT
>JBFMGH010000122.1:2500-4205 GCA_040752795.1 Cyanobacteriota bacterium | reverse complement strand
TGTTGTGCCCCCCCCCCCACCCCACAAAAAACACCCTGCCTCTATAATCTGGAATCCATAGATTACTTTCAAGGATAAGTATAAAAGAACTATGTGTAACTCTTTTTTATTAAATATTAGAGATTAGCGAATTTGAGCACTTTTCTTTGTGTGCATTAGTTATTTTGAATATTGATATAATTATGCATAAACTTTTCAATATAATAAATTTAAACCCAGAGTTAAATTAAGACGAAGGTATAACTACATAATTATTGATTGAAAATTGATTTAAACATTAAAAATTTATATTATGCTTATAAGCCAAGCTAAAAATAGAATTATAGTTTGTTATATTGAATCTTGTCTTCAGTCATCATCAAGTTATACTTGGCTAGTGTATTATGAGGATCTTTTTCTAAGGCTATTTTAAAATTATCAACAGCCAATTCATACTTTTCCTGCTTGTAATAAACATATCCCAGGTTATTATAAGCATCAGTATATTCAGGATCAAGTTTAATTGTTTTGATATAATTTTCTATAGCTTTATTTAGATCATTGTTTTCATCAAAAATACAACCAAGATAATAGTATGAGCTGGGGTTTTTGTTACAGATTTTAATGGCTTTTTCAAAATATTCTTGAGCTTTTTCATTTTGTTCTCTTGATTTGTAACATAATCCAAGATTTATATATGCATTAGCATAGTCAGGATTTTTATCTATTGCTTCTTTGAAATATTTTATTGCCAGTGAGTTTTTATTTTTCTTAAAATAGGCCTGCCCGAGATTATTAAAAGCTTCTGCAAAATCAGATTTTAATGTTGTTGCTTTCCATAAAATTTGTGTTGCCTGGTCATATTGACCTATTATTCTATAAATTAAACCTAAGATATTATAAATTTCAGCATCTTTTTGTGTGCTTGATACTGACTTTTTGAATATGTTTATAATTGCATCATAAAGGCATAATTGAGTATAAATAGATTCAAGATGTTTGTAATCAATATTATGTTTGGTGCTTATAGTGACCAGTTTTTTTAATAAGTTAATAACTTCCTCTTTTTGATCTATCTGGGCATTTAATAGGGAAAGAAGAATATATCCATCAAGCCATAATTCATCAGTTTCAAGAATTTTGTTAAAGCATTTAATAGCATTTTGAAAATCACCAAGGCTATTATAAGCGTAGCCAAGGTTTTTATAAACAGTTGCATTATTAGGATTAAGAGATAGTACTTTCTCATAGCTGATTATAGCCTGCTTATATTCTCTTTGTCTGTGGTAGGCATTACCCATCTGTAAATAACAAGATTCATTTTCAGGATCAAGAGAGACAGCTTTCTCTAGGTTTATTATTGAGAGATCAAAATCACCTATATTAACATAAGCATTACCAAGCTCTATATATGCTTCAACATTATCTGGTATGATTGAAATTGATTTTTCAAGGTTTTCAATGGCCTGATCAAATTTACCTTTCTTGCCATATAGAATGCCAGTATGAAGTGCTGCTGATACATTATTTTTATCTAAAAAAAGAGCCTTTTCAAAATTATATAAGGCATTTTCATAATCATCAGTGTAGTAATAACTATGAGCAAGGTTATTGATAAATTGTGAATCGTCAGCATAATCTGAAAGCAAATTTTTATAATGTTCGATGGCTTTTTCATAGTTGTGATTGTTATAATAAATATCACCAATTTTCTTTTTTGTCATTG
>JBFMGH010000122.1:0-2490 GCA_040752795.1 Cyanobacteriota bacterium | reverse complement strand
ATAACTTTTTCAAAATTTATCAGAGCAAGATCATATTGCTTTAATTTTTCGTATAATTCTCCAAGTGAACTATATATAAAAGCATTATTAGGGTTCATCTCTATTGCTTTTTGGTAATACATTATTGCATGATCATATTTTTCCTGTTTGTCATATATTTCTGCAAGATTACAACAGGCGAAATAATCTTTAGGGTCTTTAATTATAGCGTTCTCAAAGTTTTCTATTGCTAAGTTATATTGATTCTGATATCTATAAGAACAGCCTAAATTTGAGTATATATTCGGATAATTAGGGTTTAAGGAAAGTGTTTTGTTATAATTATCTATAGCTGAAGCATAATTGGCTTGTTTATAATAAGTATCAGCAATTTTTTTAAAGGTATCTGGATCATCAGGGTCAAGTTCAATTGCCTTATCGTATGATCGTATAGCCGCGTTAAAGTCAAAAGTACAGCTATATACATAGCCAAGGCTAATGTGCAGGTTGCTATCATTTGATTTTATTGATATAGCTTTTTGGTATGAATCAATAGACTTATCAAATTCTTTTGTTTTTATGTAAGTATCGCCAAGAATAACTAATGATTCATAAAGTTTTGTATTTATGCTGATAGATTTTTCAAGATTTTTAATAGCATTTGTCAGGTCATCTTTTCTTAAATAACAGTTCCCCAGTTTTAAATAAGCTCTGGCTTCATCAGGGAAATAACTTAAAAGTTTTGTATAGCACTTAATAGAACTATCAATTTTACCTTCTCTGGCGTAGAAATCTCCTAATTTATAATAGGAACTTGATTCTTTTGGGTTTATAAGTATTGCTTTCTTCAAATATTTTTTTGCCTGAAGCAACTTTTTCTCTTTTGTATAAATATTACTTAAGCTGAGAAAGGTAAATTCATCATAAGGATTAATATAAAGGGCTTTGTCAAAAAACTGTATTGCTTTATCATTTTGATCCCTGTGCTCATAAAAAATTCCAAGGCAAAAATAAATAAAACATAATATGTTTAAATAAGCAAACCAGCTTAAACCAACCAGATTTGATATTAGCCTGATCAATCTTGCTTTAATTGTTTTAGTAGTGTTATTTTGTGTGTTTTCAGAACTAGACATTTTCAGTCACAATAAACTCAATTATATATCTAATAATCAGAGTAACTAATTAGTTAATTTATTTTATCAGTTAAATCATTGATATTTAAATAATATAATAATTATCCTGTTTTATGCATAATTCTCTTACTTTTTGAAAATTTAATGCTTGTAAGTCAAAGTGATAATGTGTTTATAAAAATATAATTAGCAATATGCTTTAAATAAAACGGTTGCATCTAGACATATAGTGTAATCCTTGCTATAATAATGTTATAGAAGAAGAAAATGCGGCAAGTTGCTATAAGCCAGATCAAATAGTGATATGCAAGCTGGTAAAAACAAGACCCGTAAATTCGGGTCTTTCTATTATTTTCATAATACTGAGTTATAATCAAAGTCTTAAGATTCAAAAAAGAGATCCCTTTTTTTAAAATGTGTAATTGACAGTAATAAGTTCTATTAGCTACTCTGGATATGTTATACATAGGTTGCAATTTAGAATAAAAAAGACTTATGACAAAAATATTGCGCCAAGGATACCTCTAAAAAAGCAAAACTATTCTTATTAAAATAATAAAAATATAACGAAAATAACGAAAAACAATTACTAAGAATATTTATATATTATTTTTAAAACCAGTCCAAAAATTACAAATGAAACTATAGCCCATAAAATAGCCCATAGTGGCCCTGGTATAAAAGTTAAACTTGCTAGTGTGGCAGCATCATTTTCTCCATAACCTTTCATGCTAAGGCCAAAAACAACACCAATATTATAAAGTGAATAAAAACAACACTGGATTGCTAAAAAATTTAAAAATATCCTGTTAATAGTATCTCCAGCTTTAAAAATAATAAAAAATATTGCTGATATAATTATAATTACTATTATTCCGGTAAGAATGTTTTTAATAAAGAAGATTAAAGATAATAACATAATTAAAGCAACTGAAAATAGAGAAACTTTTGTTATTTTAATATTGTCATCAGCAGCTAATATAAGTAAAATAGCACCAGTGATAGAACTGCCTAAATAGCCACCTGAAGCAATAAGAAACCGGAAACCTCCTTGTGTGGTAGCAAGACCTGATCCATCAAAGAAAACTTCCAGGTCTAAAACTTTTCCACCGGTTACTATTGCCATTAGTGCATGGCCAAACTCATGAATAAAGGTGGCAAAAAGCATAAATGGATATAGGATTACTCTTATAAGAGGAATATTCCAGATAAAAACTGATACTATGAAGATTAAAAAGAGTATCAAAACTTGTTTTTTACTTTTCATAATACAGATCCTGATCTCAAATAATAAATGATAGTCATGAAAGTTTTTGGGTTGCTTAAAGAGAGATTAAATACTTTTCTTATAACAATTCTAATTATTATAGCATTT
>JBFMGH010000121.1:0-4101 GCA_040752795.1 Cyanobacteriota bacterium | reverse complement strand
TATAGTTTAGAAATATAAAATTTTTATGGTATCTTTTTGATTAATCTATGAAATAACACAAAAGGAATATTGACAATGGCATTTCAATTTCAATTAGGTCAAAAACATTTAGAACATGAAAAGTCAATGGGTGAGTTTTTACATCCCCTGGCTGGTAAAAATAAAGAAGAAATTATTAAAAGTTTAGCTTCAGAAGGTTATATTTCATTACCTTGTGTTGATAATAGTAAAGCTGAAGATTATTTATCTTTAGTATTGACCGTTGAGCAAGTGGCAATGTTATGTCCTAAATCTGCGAATGCTATGGTTGAGTTATTATTTGCACAGGAAACTGCTAAAAGGTATGCTCCGGAAGATTGCCAAAAGAGTTGTGTGGCCAAAATAGCTAACCTGGAACTAAAAATAAATGTATTATTATCAGAACCCGGAAACTATAGAGTAGATAAGCTTTCAACAAAAATTAAAAAAACAGCTAATGGCTATAAAATAACAGGAACAAAACTATTTGCCCCAGAAAATGCAGGTGCAGATAGATATCTTGTTGCCGGAAAATATGTTGAAGGTGATAAATCAAAACTGGCGCTAGTTGGTGTTGATGCCAGCAAAATAAATTTTGTTACTAAAGAATTTGCATATGGCCCGCATAGTTTTAAAACCGAACTTGCTGAAATTGATACTGAAGTTGAATCTGAAAGATTTATAACAGATATAAAAGAAGATATGAATGCAGCTTTATCAGTATGGAGAACATTAATTTCTGCGTCAGCTATTGGCATGGCTCATAATAATCTTACCAGTTCTTTGGCTGTAGTTAAATCAATAAAAAATTCAAAGAATCAAATGCTTTCATCATCTCAGGCAATCCAATTTACTTTAGCTGATATGTTTGGAGAAATAGAAGGAGCAAGGCTTGTAACATATTATAGTGCGTCTCTTATAGATGCAGGAAAGCCCAGCCCTAGATTTTCTTCCATAGCTAAAGTTCAAGCTACAGAAGCAGCAGTCTTTTTAAGCAATAAAGCATCAGGGTTGTTTGGTAATGTTGGTAATGTTTATGATGAGGCATACCTTGAAGCTTTGCAACTAGCATATAATAGACAAATAAAAGACGGATCATATATTAATAGTCAAAATATTATTTATGAAGAAGCTTTAGCCAGAAGATAAAATGAACATTGCAGATATAAAAAGAATAACAGACAAGGTTGTCCTTGATAATCATTACTTAACTGTTGATGAGGCAGCTTTGTTATTTGCAGCGTCTACTGATAAAGAACTTGAAATTATTAAACAATCTGCAGATGACCTTCGTAAAAGGCTTGTTGGTGATCAGGTTTCTTATACCATCAACTTGAACGTTAATTTTACAAATATTTGTGAATGTAGTTGTTTATTTTGTGGTTTTAGATGCTCTGAAGGTGATGATAATTCATATATAATAACAATTGATGAGCTTGATGGTAAGCTTAATGAAGCAACTAAAAAAGGTGCAATGGAAATATGTTTTCAGGGTGGCCTTTATTCAAAGTTACAAATACCTGGCTTGAAATCTAAAAACATTCTTGATCTTTATGCAAAGCTGTTAGCCTGGGTTAAAGATAATTATCCGGAGGTTATAACACATTCATATTCACCAGAGGAAATAGATTTTCTTTCTTATATGACGGATAAATCTTTAATTTATGTTCTTGAATATCTTAAAGATAATGGACTTGATACCATGCCAGGTACAGCTGCTGAAATTCTGGTAGATGATGTAAGAAAAAAAGTTTGCCCTAAAAAGCTTACTACTGCCAGATGGGTTGAAATTATTAAATTGGCTCATCAACTCAATATTCCTACTACCTCAACAATTATGTATGGTCATTTTGAATCTAATCTTGATCTGGCTAAACATTTAGAAGTATTAAGAAATATTCAAAAAGAAACTGGTGGCATAACAGAGTTTATACCTTTGCCGTTGGTTGCAACTAAAACAGCTCTGGCAAAACTTGTTAAGCCTTTAACATCTGAAGATAGGTTAAAAATGCTTGCTATATCAAGATTATATTTTGCAGATTTAATTCCAAATATACAGGCCAGCTGGGTAAAACAGGGAATGGAAGAAACTTTAGAGTCACTTTCATGGGGTGTCAATGATGTTGGCGGCACTCTGGGCGATGAAAGAATAACTAATGCAGCTGGTGGAACTTTTGGTAAAGCTGTTGAAGCAGTTGATCTTGTTGAAATAATTTGTAAGGCCAGCAAAAAACCAGTTTTAAGAGATACTTATTACAATCATTTAATGGCTAATATTTGCCTGGCATGCTAAAAATGCAAAAAGATTTTAAACTAAAAAATAAAAATATTGCTGGTATAGTAATTTGTTTGCTTTCTATGATAATGATAATAGTTACCGGGATGGGTTTTTTTGGGCCTAAACTCCCTGATATACCATCGGTTGTCAAAGGTACTTTATATATTGATGGATATCTTATCTCTGGATCAGTTAATAGATATTGGAAGATTGATTTACCTTCAAATAATGTTCAACAAATGATGGATGATGAGATATCCAATGCTATAGAACTGGCAGAGCTTTATTTTAATAGTTATACTGTCAATATGACAGATAATAAGACTAAAATCAAAAAGAAAAAACAACAAAATGATTTTCTCTCGACAATTGGGTTTCTTACAAAAACAGCTACAGACTTTTTTGGATTTGCTACAAGAAAAAATAATGTCTTTAATAGAAGACTTAAACTGTTACAAAAAGATAAATTACCCTCTAATTTATTAACAAAGGATAATAGATATAATTTAAAATTTGACGATGAGAAGAACCTTTTACAGATTAAAGATTTAAAAACAAATGGTATTAAGGAAATCAAGTTTGATAATGATATATGTTGCCTTGCTATTAGCCCAGATTCTGAATATTTAGCACTGCTTGAATATCAACCATATATTTTTAACGATGGCAAAACTTATTTACTTCTGTTTATAGATCTTAAATCAGGTAAGAAATATTCAATTTCTAATACATTAGTATCAATGCCGCATTATATGTCCTGGGAAAAGTAGTTATACCAATCTACATAAATAATGAATCTTCCCTAATGTAATGCAATATGATATTTAGCCTACGCAGCAAGCTAAAACACCCTATAGTAATCTAAAGACACATAATGTTTACTTTCGAGGATTGGTATATTTTCTAATTATGCTTTATAAAAATGCTTTCAGGGTTTGATAGATAATTCTGTATTGATTCGAAAAACTTTCCGAGATGAATGCCGTCAATAATAGCATGATGGGCCTGAATATTATAGGGCATTTTAAGACGGTCATTTTCTTTAAAATATTTACCCCAGGCAACTCTTGGTATTGAATCAGGGTTTTTAAGCCTGACAGGGTGGCCGATGCTTGTGAATGATACCCATGGAATGCAAGTCATATAGATTAAATCATCTCGTACTGGCTCTGACGCTAGGTTGTTTTTATTTTTAAGTTCTTCTATTTTAGTTTCAGTTCTGTTTATAAATTCTATAGTATCTTCGCAATAATTGACAGTGCAGAAATTAAATGTTTCACTGGTTATTAAAATTGTAAAGCTTGGGTCAACAATGTTATATTCGATAATAGCGTTATCTTTTATCCTGTACCTGAATTCTTTTATATTGTTGGCAATTCTTGTAGATAGGTAAACTATAATTTTAGAGAAAGATATATTCTTTTGTTTGCAATACTGGTATGCTTCTGTGATATCAAGATTAGCGCAAAGGCTAAAATAGGGTATTTCATATGTTTTAAAAAAATTGTAAATCTCTTTTCTTGGCCAGTTGTCAATTTCAATAATGGTAGTGGTTTTCTTATCTGCTTGATATTTTGACATAATAACCTCATATATTTTGTTTAAGACAAACTTATTTGTTTAAATATTAATCAAATTATTTTGACTGTTATAGTTTTCTATGTAATTAATTATAAATTCTGAGATTCCGTGTTAAAAGTCAATAAACAATTTTATTAATGAACTGGAGAACTAGCCAGATAAACCTGGTCTGGCTAGTTCTCCTTCTTGGTTGAATTTTCTTTTTCCTGTCCAATCTGGATCAA
>JBFMGH010000120.1:0-10857 GCA_040752795.1 Cyanobacteriota bacterium | reverse complement strand
CAAGAGTGTTACTAAACGGTACAAATTTCCCTGTAGATATTTTAAACAGTTGGGTTTCAATCCCAGTCTTTAGTAAAATATCTGGTTTAGTGAGCTCCTGGCTAATAATGTATTCATATTGAGTTTCTATTTCCTGAATTTCTTTTAATATGCTGGTTAATAACTGTAATCGTTGTTGTGCTTCAAAGGCATGAGATGTATTAAGAGAGGTTTCAATCATTGATAGCCTTTTTTGTATCCCTGCAATTGATGTATTAGAAAGTGTTTTCAATATAATATATCTTTCCATAGACAACTCATACAGTTCTTGAGTAGTTTGTTTTATATTACTCCTTATATCTTCTGAATATTCAATAAAAGAAGCATCTTCAGAAAAAACTAGGCCCCTTAAGCCTTTAACCGCAGGAGGTTTTGCCCCTAAAAATCCTATATGTCTTAAACTTAAATCCGGATAGAGAGCTACTGAACGTTTCTTAAATTGTCCTCTTTTAACCATATTGATAAATTCAGGTGCTAATTGTTTAAACTTTGCCAGTAATATATTGCCTTCTCTTTTGAGACTCTCTACCCATCCGTACGCTGGAGCATTATGAGCAGGATGACCTATGACAACCGGTGCTTCATGATGTTTAGGATTATAACTATAAACGATTTTATCAAGATCATCATTAGACCAATACCTTGTATTACCTTCTGAATCTGTTTGACAACCACTTTTAAAAACTTCTATCCACTTGTTATTCATTGTTTTCCTTTTTTATCCTTTTTGCAATAAGACTACTTCTTACCCTAGCTTCTACATAATTGAATCTTTCAATAATATGACCGGCTTTTACTTTAGCCTGACTGTTTAATCCCTCAAGCAACCTGATCTTTTTAACTACCTCAGAGCGTATAATACTTAAATCTACTATATCGAGTATTATTTGTTGCATTTGATTATTGAAAAAATCTACCATCTCAGGTTCATATTCAACTAAAGTACACATTTCACCTAATATGGCATCGGCTTCATTGTCTAATACCGCTTTTTCTACTGATTCTACCAGTAGCATATTCTCTAATCGCTGTATACATCGCTCTATCCTGTCTTGCTTTGTCATATGTTGGACATTTGTTAGATTCATGGAATACCTCTGTTATTGGGTGTACTATACTTATTTGTGATATATCCTGAATGTGGTTTAAATTCATTTAAATTTTCTTTAATCAATTGCACGGGTATCAACATGTCAGTTTTTAGTCAACATGCCTTCCCGGGCCGCCTAGCATGCTCTCCTTGGTTTCTGCTCCAGCATCTTCCCTATACAGTAGATAACCTTGCTGGTAGTCTGTTTATCAAGAAATTTCAGGTTGGTTACTTTGAACCGATGTTCAAGAAAGGCATTTAATCTCTTGGTTCTACTTGCCTCATCAGTATCACGGGTATAATCAAACCACATGGCCTCAATCTTTCTCAACTGTTTGGGGCTTGCCATACCTTCTCTGTCTGCTAAATTATTATGTTTATGCCGGTTCATACTGGCCTTGGGAAAGTGCAAACCTGATTGATTGGCTTGATCCTTCAGATAATTCACAAATTCTGTACTTTGAGAACAGGTTAATTGTTTACAGCTATTCACACCATAGCGGTTTTCTAACATTTCCCGGTATAAATCGTCACCAATACCCATTTTTCCGATGATGGTTTTGATAAGTTTTATTTGCTTAGGATTTATATTCATTGTCATTAGCTCCTTTTCTTTTTATGGGAGATTTTAGACTGTCTTTTAGGAGTTTTAGACCTGTTTCGATTAGCATTGTGCTTATCAAATTGTCTGATCTCACAGGGGTACATTAATTGCAGACTTAATATAATTTTATTCTCATCGCCTTGCTCACATTCCGGTTCAGCTAAATTAAACGCATTCAGCTTCTGGATTATTTCATCTCTGCGTTCGTCAGATATATTTTCCTCAAGAAGCTGGTTCTCCAGCTCCTCATATTCTGGAGGTACTTCTAAATCAACATTGTCTTCATTTATTATGAGTAGGTCTTTTTCATTAATGGTAATAACCATTATTTCCTTCCCACAGGGGCATTTTCCTTTTCCAAGGTTGTCATGATCAACATGATCAATAAATTTTACACTATAGCTTAGCCCGCAAGAACAAGCAAAATGGGCACTGATTAACTTAATAGGGGATGTTTCATTTACCTTGGATAGATCTAGCTTATTTTTACACCCGATTAATAAGTAGGCCCTGTCAAAAACCTGTCTGCCTCTATCTTCATATATATATTTGTCCTTGATTTGCTCCGTTGCCAAAGCACAACCACAAGAGAAATGAGTATTATTGATCATATCTTCAGCAAGGTTATTAATGCTCTCAAAGTCTTGCTCGTTCATTACTTGTGTTATCCCGCACGCACATTCAAAAATCAACTTTTTAAGTTCAGGATATTGGCTCATTATCTATACCTGACCTTTCATGGAAAGATCAACAGCAGCTTTAATCATTACAGGGTTTACAGGTTTATTTGTCCTGTTATGGATATTTGCAGTGTTAACAATGATATTAACCAGAGTTCTTGCATTACCACCGGACAGGGCATAAAAAGCCACAACAACTTCTCTCTCTAATCCTTTGAAATACTGGCAAACAAAACTTTCTGTTTCTTTCAAAGTCAGTTTTTTAAGGAAGGTTGCACAGGTTACACGGCTCCATAACATAGCATGCCGGTTGCTTTGGCCTTTCAGGTTATAGTACAGTTCTGGTGTTCCTATTAAAAGGATACCTATTTGACACTCATTATAAATAGTTCTTATAATTTCAAGTGCTTCATAGGGAAGGTATTCAGCTTCATCAACTATAATTAGCCTGTCACTATGCCTTAACCTTGAAATAATTTCATCAAGCATATCACCAACAGTAGCTTTACCAGCATACCCTAATTTTTCATAGAATAACCGGCATAACTTTTTGGGCCTGATTGTAATGTTGGAATTGATGACAATAACGCTATTACTATTTTTTGAATATTGCTTAACGGCTGTTGTTTTTCCTACTCCTGCCTCTCCACAAATTACACGCATTCTTTTATCTAAATGACATAACTTTGCAGTTTCTACAATGGTTTTTACTGCATCTGTCAATATATATTCAGGGTTTTTTATAATTTCACTCTTCCTGGCTTCCTCCCTCTCCAGATAAGCTTTGATGTTTTCATCAATGCCTTTGGTATCAGCTTTATAACTATCATTAAACCACTGGCTTAAGGCTGTTTCACTATAGCCAATTGCTTTTGCAACTTCATTATGTTTTAAGTTATTTGATTCTATGTGGCTTTTAAGCCTTTCCTTTAACATTAATAAACCTCACTTTCTGAAAAACTATGATTACCACCAGCATTCAGGTAGTATTCATATTCTTTCTGTTCCTCGGTTTTAATTTCTATCACGTTATCAACAGGCTTTTGTATCTCTGGAACTATTTTCATATTATTCTTTGGCAGTTTGCTGTTTGCCCTATGATTGGCATTGATAGCTTTTTTAAAGTCTTCTCTGGTCTTTTTCTCTAAGCTTTTTTGCCTTCTCTGATCTTCTTTAAAGGATATTTTTTCAGCTTCCGAACCTTCATACATTACAACAGGGCTAAACTTCCTGACTGCTTTAGCTTCTCCGATAAAATTACCCCGTTCGTCATACAGAAATACTGTGGAGTTATCCATCGGGTTATACCTGACAATAACATCTTTATCTAGACCGTAAAGCTCATCACAGCGATAATTTTTACCCCCAAGTTTAACCCGGCATCTTGAAGCTTTTCTAACTTCTTTGTAAAGCATTAATTCATCAAGCGCTCTAACGTCAAAACCAGCCCCTTTGCCTTCTTCAAACACTTCCCCTATTGTCTTCTCTGGCACATTTGGACATTTCCTTTTGTGGTAATATTCATCTATCCACCACTGAATCATTTCTTTCATCTGGTCAATTGTTGGAACGAAGTCACCATAAACATATTCATTCCACTGCTTATGAAAAAGCTCGTTACGTTTCATATGTGCTGGTTTATTTTCTATAGAGTTACCTGTATATGTAGGCATTGCCTTGGCAAAATCGCTGGTAAAATCACTAAAAAAGCGTTCAATTCTTTTAGCTCTGGCATTATAGGGTTTTGCAAATCTTGCTGCGATAAATAAACGTTTTAAAACACTTTCAATCTGTTTGTTTTTAACTTCTTTACCATTATCAACTTTTATTGAATCAGGGGTTTTGCCTGCATTGAGAATACTATTTCTTAAAGCAGACCAAACACAATCAGTATTACCAGTTGAACTAACTTCAAAACCTACGATAGCGCAACTTTTACGGTCAAAAAACGGCTGGAATATGCCCCTTATTGGCTGGCTTGTTACAGGGTCTTTAAACCTGCAATCTATTTTATTTCCATCTGTTTCCCACATCTGGTTTACAGCTAAACTTGTATTGTCACACTCTGTATAATCCCCTACTTTATCTTTTAATGCTTTCTGTCCTTCTCTTGCAAACGTCCATACATCATTTCTGTTAGCTCTAAAGTCCTGTACATAACGCCTGCATACTGAAAGTGAAGGTATTTCACTTATACCTTGCTGCTCTAGCATTCTTACATAGTATTCATAACCACTGGCGGTATCAAATTGTTTTGAATTTAACAATATTCCTGATAAAACCCGGGCAGCTTCCGGCGTCATTCTTCTCTCTGAACAGGCCTTACGTTTATAATTATCCATAAGTAACGTATAATCGCTACTATTACCAAGCTGTTTAATCCAGTTTCTGAGTGATCTATCAGTAATTACCCCTAATTGTGCGTATATATCAGGGTACAAACTCCCCTGATTATACATACTAAGAAATACCTGCGTTTGTTTTGTCTTTTCCCTGCCTTTACAGGCTTTTGTATCTCTTAAATAGGCGTTTAACTTTTTAATAAGAGTATATTTTGCACAGGCTTTTAATCTCGTCTTCTCTATTACAAGCTTTTCACTTTCTCGACCCTCTAAGTATCCCGGCACAATTGAAACACTTTTCTTTTCTGTTAAAGCCTTAGAAGAGATAACAGGGACCTGAAAAGCATCATCTCTGACAACTTCAGGCCCCTGTCGTACAAAGAATAATTCATTGGTGAAAGAAAACTCTTTACTCTCTTCCTGCTTTTCCACCACAGTAAGTTCATGACCTTGTTTCACAGTCTTTTGATCAGGCTTTGAAGTAAGATCACTATTATTGTTTTGATTGTTTTTCCCGCTGGCCGCTAACTCCTGCAACTGATCTATCCTGTATGATAAATCAGTTGTCCCCCACATTTTTAACCGGTTATATTGATGCCTCGCTATTGCCAAATCACAGGTTTGTATACCATATGACTTATATAAAGCCCTTAAATATTTTACCTTTAACAACTTTGGAAGCTTGTTAATGGCTATTATATAGTTTTTACGGCCTAATATCCTTATCCATTCAGTAACTATGAAACCGCTTTTACACCAGCGTAATACTGTTTTATAAGGTGTATCAGTTATCTTAGAGAAATGTTTTGCGTAACTTAAGGAACATTCAGTATTTTCTATAAACTTTTTATGCTCTTCTAAAAGTTTCTTATATTCTTCATTGTTTCGACTACATGCAGTTTGAGCACTCATAAGACTTTTGCCCTCCTGCTCCGGCAAGTTTTTGAAGCTGTAGCTAAACGGAAAGAGGTTTTATGTTCAGCCTCAGAAAGAGAAATAGGAGCCTGAAAATTATCATCTCTGACAACTTCAGACCCCTGTCGTACGAAGAATAATTCATTGGTGAAAGAAAACTCTTTACTCTCTTCCTGCTTTTCCACCACAGTAAGTTCATGACCTTGTTTCACAACCTCTTTAACCACCTCAGGCATTGAAACAAAACCACTACCTAAGAAAAGAGCAGGGACCTTATCCTTCTGGGGGAGGCTTTCCAGCCCCTGCTCAAGATTTTTGGCTTGCTTAACGAAACTCTTACTATGCATTTGTTTGTACATTCTTTTTTTGTTGCCCCATGCTACAATTAATATTACTTGTATTCTTTTTGGCTTCATTTAATCCAATTTGGAGTAAATACAAAATGGCTGAATGTACTGATCGAACTTCATTCTTAGCATATTCTTGTATGTCATTTTTTAAAGATAAAGGTATTCTTACTGATGTAGTACTTTGTTTCATAAAAATCACCTAATGGTTTAATAAATCATAAATTTGTTTATGTAATCATCCTAGCATCTATTTAATCACAAAACAAGTTTTTTAACAAAAATTTTCAAAGTAGGGTAAACTATGTCATCACAAAAGAAATCAACTCCTAAAAAATCTCTTAACCAAATATCAGTCAGATTATCATCAGATATAAAATCTCAAATTGAGAAGATTGCTTTATATGAAACAAGATCGACTAGTCAACAAATTGAACACTTTATCAAAAAAGGTATTGAAAATTATCTAAAGAAAAACCCAAACATAGATAATAATAAAGCTTTAGAACCAGATAATAGGGGACCTAAAAAGGAAAGTATTCATATTTCAATTAGGCTTAATACCGAAACTAAACAGATGTTAGAACAAATAGCCTCAATGGAAACAAGATCAATAAGCCAGCAAATAGAACACTTTGTAAAAATAGGTATTAAAAATTATTATAATAACAATCCCAAATTACAAAATACCCTCTTGCACGATCTAATTAAGCTTGGCGGTATTATTATAGAAGTTAACAAAGCTCTAAAGAGTTCTCAAGGGCAATTACTATTACAAAATAAAATAAATGACCCTAAATAAAGGTTTTATAATGAAACAAACCATTCTAAAAATACTTCAACAACAAATCCCTTCAGGCCAAACTGCCCATAATTTCACTAAAATCATTAAAAATAACCTGGATAATATCACTATACCTAAAACACAACTAGAAGCACTATATCATACCTACCACACTTACTATTATTCCCATATCCGTTATAAACAAATGTATGGCAACATTACATTTAGACAGTTCTGGCAATATGAAGCCGTTATTGACCCTTCAACAAATCCCCTGCACAAAGCTTTAGACGGCAAAGTATTAAAATTTAATGATCCTTTCTGGCAGTTTTTCTTTCCACCTAATGATTATAATTGTCGTTGTAGTGTTAGGGCATTTAATGAAAGAGATATACAGAGAAAAAATCTAATTGTCGAAACCTCCAAAAACAAATTATTTATAACGAAAACCAATAATAAAGATATACCGGTCTTTATAGATGATAATACCGGTTTAAATATCTCTCCTCACACTGATTGGTGTTTTAATATCTCTGAAAAACCTTTTGTAGAAGTAGAAACAATGATATTAAATCACTACTTGAATTGATATAAGCCACATTTTAACCAGCATGTTTTTAAAATATAATAATAGTTAGTGTTTCTCAATTTATCTAATAAAAAATTTAATTATTTCATCAATAAAAACTTTTCATATCAGTACTTTCTCAAATAAAACTAATCAGGATAAAGTCATAAATAGTTTTTCTCAATTTATTGATTTTTGTAAGGTGTAAATTAAGTAGGAGGTATAATAATCATAACTAAATAACCGTAAATACTTGATATAAGTTAATAATAAGTTATAACTAACTCATATTACAATAATAGATAGTATTTCTCATTATATTTTCAAAAACTTAACCCCTTTTCCTTGTAAAAGCTTTAAATTTAACTGTTTTTATTTTTGCTCCAGCCAAAGCTTAACAATAGATAGTGTTTCTCAGTTATTTGTTTTACATAAAACATAAATCAGCCTTGCTTCCTTAATAACCATAGTATAATGACTGTAATCACCCTGTACAAGAAGATAACCAGCTTTTATTGTTTTAAATATCAATAATAATTAGTGTTTCTCAATTCAATCTTATAAAACCAATACAAACAAATTTACAGATATTGTTTATTTACAGACATTTCAATCTTTTATTCTTTTAATGTTTTGTCTTGAGGGCATCATATACTGTTCAATAGCTATTATATTGATCATATGAATGCATTTACCTCTTTTACTTTAATTTACTTTTCTGTTATTATAAACTTGCTTTAAATCGCCAATAAACTTAATTTACAAAAGTTTTGAAGATATTTTCCCAAAATATACAAATTTCTGCAAAAATAAAATCTTTACCGGCACAAATCAGGCAATTTCTGCAATTTTGGAAAACTTTAGAAATAGCATCAAACTTTTAGTTTACTAACTGCAATTTTCTGCAAAAAACCTGAAATCCGTGCAACTTTTGGAAAAGCTCAAAATCAGACTAAAACCTTTACTTAATCTACCTTTTAACCCTCTATTCTAATTGGAAAAACTCCTAATAAAATTATACTCAATGCCTGCTGAAATTTCAAATTTTAAAAATTCTAGAAAAACTGAAAAAATTGCCGGAGACACTAATAGTTTACAATTGTTAGGCTCTGATGATGAGCAAAGGAAAATTGAAGAAGCAAAGGCTCTTGAAAAAATAAGTAGAAATCCTACTTCAGATACAGCATATCTTGAAAGAGGAAACATATATCTGGATAAAGGTAAGTTAGATGCAGCTATATCAGAATATAAACAATGTATTACTATTAACCCAAGAAATTATGCAGCTCTTTTCAATCTGGCTTTAGCCTATTATAGAAGCAAAGATTTAAATGAAGCTTTAAAATATTATAGAAAAGCCAGGCAGATTAATCCTAATGCTCCTGAAGCTACTTTAAGAATAGCAGATATTTATTATCAAACAGGTGATGCAAGTAATGCTAAGTTTGAAATGAATAAATATCTTTTAAAGAACCCAAAAGCAAAAGCTGATCCTGAAATTCAGAAATTTATGAATATAATTGGGAAGGATTAAGCAGTAATAATAACTATTACTACTAGTGCTTAATATTTAAACCTATGTCTGATATCGGTAGTTTTTTGAAGCACATAAACCAGTCTTTGCAATAATAGTCTTTGCCTTCATTTAGCACCCGGCTTTTTGCTGTGCCACATGAGCCGGGAGGGGGGATTATAACGTCATCGCCTGGTTGCCAATCAGCTGGGGTAGCTATTTTATGCAGGTCAGAACTTTGCATTGCAATTAATAGCCTTTTAATTTCATCAAAATTTCTGCCATTAGAGAGGGGGTAGTATACAAGCGCTCTGATTTTACTTTCAGGATCAATGAAAAATACTGCACGAACAGCTTGAGTATTGCTGACATTAGGTTGAACCATTCCGAATTTTTTTGCAACGTCCATTTTTATATCTGCTATAACAGGAAATGTAACTTCAATATTATTCATTCCTTTATATTCAATTTTTTCTTTAATTGTCCTGAGCCATGCAATATGACTATAATTACTATCAATTGATAAGCCTATTAATTCAGTATTTAAATCTTTAAATTCAGGTAATAATTTAGCAAAGGTCATAAATTCCGTAGTACATACCGGGGTAAAATCTGCAGGATGGCTGAATAATATAACCCATTTACCTTTGTAATCTTCAGGGAAATTTATAATTCCCTGAGTTGTTTGAGCAGTAAAAGCAGGTGCAGTATCACCTATTAATGGTATTTTATTTTCAATTTCTTCGGCAAATATATTAATGTTAATAAATAGAACTATTAACATTAAAGCTAGTAGTAATTTTGTTAGTTTTAAAATCATGTTAATACTCCTTGACAAGCTATTGAATAATTTATATAAATTTATTTTCAAAAAGAAGGTAATTTAAATGTAAACTAGAAAACTTTTTTTTTCTCTACAAAATTTTGCATATGATTTTTAAATTACTTTATTTTTTTGAAAAAAATAGTAGTTCTCTTAAAAAGTATAAACCTATCTAATTGCTTGTATAGAAAGATATTTGAGTTCATTAATAAGCAAAGAAGCATTATAAAACATTGTTATCACTGAATTTAAAAAAAATTTGACTGAAAAAAAAATAGTGGTTATCTTTCAAATATTTATAATCTCAAAACAGTGATAAATTCAAGATTGGTTTATTTTTATTTTTTGCAAAATTAATAAAAATAAACATATTTTGATCTTTACTTTTTATGGATTTAAAATCATAATATCAATGTTATAAATTTTAAAATTAAAGGGAAAATTTAATGAGTTTTAGTGGAAATTTTGAAGACCAATACTTACCTTGTGCTGATTGTGGCGCTGAATTTGTATTCACAGCTGATGATCAAGCGTTTTATTCTGAGAGAAATTATTCTCAACCAAAAAGATGCCCAGATTGTAGGGCTGATAGAAGAAGAAGCCAGAAATCTCATAGAGGTGGTGGTGGCGGCGGTGGCGGCGGCCAAAGAAGAGATAGTAGAACATTGTATAATGTAGTTTGCGATGGCTGTGGCATCGAAACATCTGTACCTTTTAAACCATCTGGAGATAGACCTGTATATTGTAGAGATTGCTATAAAAATAATTAGGAAAATTATATAGGTATATAAAAGGTCACCTTAAAATAATTGAATAAAAAACAATAATAACAATCAGACCCGAAAACTAGTTCAAAGCTTTTTCCAGTCCGGCTCGTTTTATAATTTTTTTGATAACAGGACTATTATTAGAAAGAGAGTGAATTATTGCTGAATTGTACTGGTCTGTTATTAGAAGCATGCTTTTATTAGATTAATTTCAGATTTCCACAATCTATTTTACAAAGGGTTATTTATATCAATACACGGAAGTAAACGATATATGGCTTTAACCCAGTTAATTCGTGAATTTGTTACAAACTCTCAAGGCTCAAGTAATGACTTAAGTTAAAGATTTATGCATTTAACATACTGTAAATATTTAACAGGGATC
>JBFMGH010000119.1:0-13468 GCA_040752795.1 Cyanobacteriota bacterium | reverse complement strand
GCACCGAAAAACACCCGCCCCTTAATTCCCTGAAATCTATCATTACTTTCAAGGAAAAGTATAATTAAAAAAACCGGACAGTAAAATGTCCGGTTTTTCTTATTTATAAAACAATCTATAGTTTTACAATTAATGGTACCAGCAATAATGCTACTACGTTTAAAATTTTAATCATTGGGTTAATTGCTGGGCCAGCAGTATCTTTATAAGGGTCGCCAACTGTATCACCGG
Organism: Cyanobacteriota bacterium; assembly: GCA_040752795.1. Lineage (GTDB taxonomy): Bacteria > Cyanobacteriota > Vampirovibrionia > JBFMGH01 > JBFMGH01 > JBFMGH01. The sequence goes on along the minus strand of JBFMGH010000119.1, from coordinate 13,237 downwards.
TAACCGCAGCAGCGTGCGCATAAGAGCCTTTGCCACCTAAATTACCATCTTCGATATACTTCTTAGCATTGTCCCATGCTCCACCACCGGATGTCATGGAGATAGCTACGAAGATACCTGTTACTATGCTGCCTACCAGAACACCACCAAGCATTTTTGCTGCTACAAGTGTTCCAGGCATTATTAATATGCCAACACATACAACAATAATTGGCACTAATACTGGTAATAAAGCAGGATACATCATTTCATGAATAGCTGTTTTTGCTACTATGTCAACACATTTAGCATAATCTGGTTTGGCTGTACCTTCCATTATGCCTTCTATTTCTTTGAACTGTCTTCTTACTTCTTTTACTACTTCACCGGCAGCTTTTCCTACTGATTCCATAGCCATTGAAGCAAATACGTATGGTATTAAACCTCCAATAAATAAACCTGCAATAATGAAAGGATCTGCTAATGTAAACATAGATTCTTCAACTTTTAAGAATGTATGCTCTGCTACCCTTTGCAGGTCTTGAATATAAGAAGAAAATAATACTAATGCCGCTAAACCAGCTGAACCTATAGCATAACCTTTGGTTACAGCTTTTGTTGTATTTCCTACTGCATCAAGTGGATCAGTAGTATTTCTTACTTCCTCACTCATATTAGCCATCTCTGCAATGCCACCAGCATTGTCAGTTATAGGGCCATATGCATCAAGAGCAATTACAACACCTGTCATTGATAACATTGCCATTGCTGCTATTGCTATACCGTATAAACCTGCAGCTAAATAGGATATCAATATACCTGCAACTATAACGATTACTGGTAAAGATGTTGCTTTTAAACTTATTGCTAAACCCTGAATAATATTTGTTGCATGGCCTGTTTCGGAAGCCTTTGCAATTGATTTAACATATTCAAAGTCTGCTGATGTAAACATTTCAGTAATGTAAAATATTGCAGCAGTTACAATAATCCCTACAAAGGCAGACCAGAATAAATTCATCGGCTCTATAAATGTGCCATTATTCTGAATTAATCCACCCTGTACCATCATAACTGTTACAGCTAAGAAACCGATAATTGAGAAAAATGCACTAAAGAACAATCCTCTGTATAGTGCACCCATTATTTTCTTATCTTCGCCTAATTTTACAAAAAATACAGAAATAATTGAAGCTATAATACTAACACCACCCAATGCCAGTGGATAGATTATTGCCAGTGTCGAGTTGACAAACAACAGGTATCCTAAAAGCATTGCTGCCACTGCTGTTACCGCATAGGTTTCAAATAAATCAGCAGCCATGCCTGCGCAATCACCAACATTGTCGCCTACGTTATCTGCTATAACTGCTGGGTTGCGTGGATCATCCTCAGGTATGCCAGCTTCAATTTTACCTACAAGATCTGCTCCAACATCAGCGGCTTTTGTATAAATACCACCGCCTAAACGGGCAAATACACTAATTAAACTTGCTCCAAATGCCAGACCAACAAGTGGTGCAACAGGGTTTTCAAGTGTTGGATACGCCCAGGTAATTAAAGAATAATAACCTGCAACGCCTAATAAACCAAAACCAACAACCATTAAACCTGTTATTGCTCCACCTTTGAATGCAACATCAAGAGCTGCTGCCAGGCCTTGCTCGGCTGCTTTAGCTGTTCTTACATTGGCTTTCACTGAGGTTGACATTCCAAGATATCCGGCTGCCCCGCTAAGTGTTGCACCAATTACAAATCCTAATGCTATTAATATAGCATCTATTGCTGCAGTTGTTGTCCAACCCTCTATACCATAGAACAAGAAAAATAGTATGGCAAAAACTACCATACCTGCTACTCCTACAGCTTTAAATTGTCTATCAAGATAGGCTTTGGCCCCTTCTTGAATAGCGGCTGCAATTTCTTGCATCTTTTCTGTTCCAGGATCTAGGCTTTCGATATGTTTTTTAAAAAACATAGCTACTACAACAGCAAGAATTGCAGATACAAGCGCAAAAATTAAATAAGGATTCATTCTTGCTTACCTCATTTCTTTTTAAAAAACTACTACCACACTAACTGTTTAATCCTAAAATTCTGCTTCGGGTAAAGTATATCATAAAGGATCTATCTAACTGCGTATATATACTTCTTCTTACCTAACTTCTATTACAATAGAAGACTATAACGCTTCTCTAAGTTTATTACTTGGGTTGATTATTTATATTTGATTTAACTTTAAAATAGTTAATAGTTATAAAGTAAATATTAAAATTTAGAATAATTATTGAATTAATAAAATACATCAAATTATTTTCAAACATAAAGTGACTATTTTTTTCAAATAGCCACTTTAAATAGTTTTATTTAAATAATTACTCTTAATAGCGAGTAAATATTAATGAACAGTTATGTCCTCCGAAACCAAATGAATTATTCATTGCTGCGTCAAGTTTTTCAACCTTTCGGGCTTTATGAGCAACAAAATCAAGATCACATTCTTCATCCGGGTTATCTAAATTAATTGTCGGAGGTATTATTTTATCTCTGATAGCAAGACAACAGGCGGCAGTTTCAATACCACCGGCTGCTCCAAGCAGGTGACCTGTCATGCTCTTGGTAGAACTTATTAGCAAACCATTTTTAGCGTAATCACCAAAAACTTTCTTTACAGCTCTAACTTCTGCTACATCTCCTAGCGGAGTGCTTGTACCATGAGCATTTAAGTAATGAATATCCTCTGGTTTAAGATTAGAGAATTTTAGTGCCTGTTTCATGGCCAGTACTGCTCCGGCACCATCTTCACAAGGGGCAACTATTTCATTTGCATCAGCTGAAGCACCATAGCCAGGGAACTCAGCATATATATTAGCTCCTCTTGCTTTAGCTCGTTCTAGTTCTTCAAGTATAAAAACGCCAGCTCCTTCAGCCATTACAAAACCATCTCTATCTTTATCCCATGGACGGCTTGCTTTTTCGGGCGAGTCGTTTCTGAAAGAAAGAGCTCTGGCCACTCCAAAACCAGCCATTCCAAGAGGTGTCATTACTGCTTCAGCTCCACCAGCAAGCATTACATCAGCGTAGCCTAGTTTTATAAGATGCATTGCATCTCCCAGTGAATGGGCTGCTGTTGCACATGCTGATACTGTGGCCTTATTTGGTCCCATCAATCCAAGATCAATAGAAATCTGGCCTGCCGCCATATCAACAATCATCATTGGAACTGTAAATGGCGAACACTTAGTTGGGCCTTTTTCTATTAATTTTATATGATTGGTTTCTATTGTAGTCATACCACCTGCGGCACTTCCGACTACAACACCAATTTTAGTTTTATCTTCTTTAGACAAATCAAGCCCGGAATCTTTAACAGCTAGCCTGGCTGCTACCACTGCAAACTGTGTAAATCTATCCATTCTTCTAATAGCTTTTTTATCTAAATAATCAGCAGCATCAAAATTGACTACTTCTCCACCAATTTTACTGGGTTGATCAGTTGAATCAATATTGTGTATATGCCTTATCGCACTTTTCCCTGCAATAAGGTTTTCCCATAACAGCTCATGGCCTATGCCATAAGGGCTGATAATGCCCATTCCAGTTATAACAACTCTTCTGGAATTAATATCCATAATTACATCCTAACTGTGAGACTCAATATATTTTACTGCATCCTCTACTGTAACAATTTTTTCAGCATCTTCATCAGGAATTTCAACACCAAATTCTTCTTCAAAGGCCATAACTAGTTCTACCTGATCTAAAGAATCTGCACCTAAATCATTGGTGAAGCTTGCTTCTAATGTAACTTCTGGTTCTTCAACACTTAATTGTTGAACTACAACTTTTTTTACGCGTTCAAGAGTATCTGTACTCATTATTTTTTTTCCTCCTATGGTAAAAGCTAAAATATTAATATGTAGACTATTTACTTTTGAAAATTATACATAATCAATCCAAAATTTGTTTATTTGTTAAGAATTACATTACAAGTCCGCCATCAACGTTTATAACCTGACCAGTAATATAACTTGCTGTATCAGCGAGGAAGAAAACTGTTTCAGCTATTTCTTCCGGTTTACCTTTTCTTGACATAGGTATAATAGAAATTAATTTTTCTTCGTCAAGCTTTTCTGTCATTGCAGTATCAATAAACCCAGGAGCAACGGCGTTAACACGAATATTACGGCCAGCGAGTTCTTTAGCAAGAGTTTTTGTTAGACCTATTAAGCCTGCTTTTGAAGCAGAATAATTTGCCTGACCAGCATTACCCATTACTCCAACAACACTTGACATATTAACAATTGAACCAAAACGCTGCTTCATCATTATTTTTACAGCGGGTTTTGTAATATTAAATGCACCAGTTAAATTTATATTGATTACTGAATCCCAATCTTGCTTTGACATTCTTATAAACAAATTATCTTTGGTTATTCCAGCATTATTAACAAGAACATCTATTCTGCCTAAGGCCTCATGTGCTGATTTAATAAAGTTTTCAGCCTCATCTTCTTTTGTTACATTTGCCTTCATATAGAAAACTTTGGCACCCATTTCTTCAAGATCTTTATAATAATCTTTTGCATCAGCATCTTCTCTAATATCATTTATTGCAATATCATATCCAGCTTTAACTAATCTTACAGCACAGCACTTGCCTATACCCTGCAAGCCACCTGTTACTATAGCAACTTTATCTCCCATGATAAATCCTTTCTATACATTTAGTTTTACACCCAGCGCACTTAATGTAGCATCTAGAGAAGCCATATCAGCTACATTCAAAACGTTGAGCTTGCGATCAATCTTTTTCACCATACCAGATAAAACTTTACCAGGACCAAGTTCAATAAAAGTTTCTATTCCATTTCCTTTCATATATTCAATTGTTTGAGTCCATCTTACAGATGAATAAATTTGACTTACTAATTTATCATTAAAGCCTTCTGTTGTTGGAACAGCATCTATATTCGTTATTACAGGTACTTTAGCAGTACTAAATTTATAATTTCTTGATTCCTGTGCAAATTCATTGGAAGGTTTTTTCATTAATGCAGAATGAAAAGCCCCGCTAACAGGAAGAGGCAGTACTCTTTTAGCACCTGCTTCTTTTGCTTTAGAGCCTGCTAAATCTACAGATTCAGGGGCGCCAGTTATTACCAGTTGTTCAGGAGTATTATAATTGGCTATTGAAACTATACCTTCAGCAGATACTTCATTTATAATTTCTTCAAGCTTTTCTTGTTGTAAACCCATGATTGCAGTCATTGCACCATTAGGGGCTTCGTCCATTGCTTCCGAGCGTTTTTTGACGAGTTTTAAACAGGTTTCAAAATCTAAAACCTCTGAAGCATATAATGCTGAATATTCTCCAAGGCTATGCCCAGCAGTATATTTAAAAATTAAATTATATTTTGACTTTAAAACTTCATAAGCAATTATTGATACGGTTAATATCGCTGGTTGTGTATTTATTGTTTGTTTAAGTGAATCTTCAGGACCTTCAAAGCAAATTTCACTTAATGGTTTTTCTAAAATTTCATCTGCTTTTTTAAAAATTTCTTTGGCTATATCTGTATTATCAAAAAAATCTTTTCCCATTCCTACTGATTGGGATCCCTGTCCTGGGAATATAAGTGCAATATTTAACATTTTTTCCACCTCAACAACTATTTTCTATGGTCTACGGCATTCCATTTTATTACAGAGGCCCCCCAGGTTAAACCTGCTCCAAAGCCGGTTATTACTAAAATTTTGCCGGGTGTTACCCTGCCATCATCAATGGCTTCATTTAATGCTAATGGTATTGAAGCTGTGGACGTATTGCCATATTCGTCTAGATTAGCAATAACTTTATCCATAGACAAGCTTAATTTATCAGCTATAGCAGTAATTATTCTCATATTAGCCTGATGAGGTATTAAATAATCTATCTCTTCAATATTATAATTGGCTTTTTCTATGGCTTTTTTAATAGATTTAGGTACTTCAACAACTGCAAATTTATATATCTCTCTACCGTTCATGTAAACAATAGAAGGATTTTGGCTATTTGGATCTACTAATGGGCAGTTTTTTCCTGAAAGTGGTATAGTTAATTCTTTTCCTTTTGATCCATCAGCATTTAAGTCCAGTGATAGGATTTCATTTTTGCTTATATCATCATCTGCTTCAAGGTAAAAAGCACCAGCACCGTCGCCAAATAAAACACAGGTGCCTCTATCTGTCCAGTCTAAAAATCTTGAGTGGACATCAACTCCAACTATTAATGCATTTTTATAACATCCACTTGACAAGTATTGATTAGCTATACTCAGTGCATACATTAATCCACTACAAGCTGCTACAATATCAAAAGCGATGGCTTTTTTTGACCCAAGGGCACCTTGTAATTCGCATGCACAGGATGGATATAAATTATCAGGCATTGATGTAGCAACAATTATACACTCAACATCTTCAGCTTTTACAGAGGCAAATTCAAGTGCTTTCATCGCTGCTTTATGTGCAAGGCTAAGTGTTGATTCGTTGCCACTAACTATATGTCTATTTTTAATTCCTGTTCTAGATGCTATCCATTCATCTGATGTTTCAACTATTTTTGCTATATCTGAATTTGAAATTACCGTTTCCGGAGCATAAGAGCCAATACCTAAGATTTTTACAGCTTTCATTTTATTCTCTCATATCTAAACTGCACTCATTTCACACATTCCAATAATCTTGCTGGTTACATCTTTTTCAACAGATTCCATGCCAACTCTTATGGCATTTTTAATTGCAGAATCATTACTGCCACCATGCGCTATAACTGTGATACCATTAACACCTAGAAGAAGTGAACCACCATATTCTTCATAATCAAGGCGTTTTTTGACTCTTTTAAATGCTGGTTTAGCAAGAAATGCTCCCAGTTGATTTCTAAAGTCATGGCTTAGTTCTGATCTAAGTATTTGCATTAACATTTTAGCCACACCTTCAGCTACTTTTAAAGTTACATTTCCAGAAAAGCCGTCACATACAAGAACATCTACTTCTCCAAGAAATACTTCCCTGCCTTCAACATTGCCTACAAAGTTTATACCACCTGGGTTGTCTTTTAAAGCTTTGTAAGCTCCTAACATAAGAGTATTGCCTTTTGATGCTTCGCCACCTATATTTAATATTCCTACTCTAGGATTTTCAACGCCAACTACTTTAGATGAAAATATACTTCCCATCTGGGCAAATTGAATAAGCATTTTTGTATCACATTCGGCATTGGCCCCGGCGTCTATTAGAATTGCAGGTTTTCTATTGAGGGTTGGAAGCAATGCTGCTATCGCAGGCCTTTCAATGCCTGTAAGCCTCCCGAGCCTTATCAGGCTAGCAGCCATGCAGGCCCCGGTGTTTCCAGCAGAAACAAATGCCTGTGCTTTGCCTTCTTCAACCAGTCCTACGGCCACCACTATAGAGGAATCTTTCTTTTTGAGGACAGCTTTTGCCGGAGATTCACCCATTTCAATGATAGAATCAGCTTGCACAACTTCCAGATCGAGAGCAGAAATATCATATTTTTGTAGTTCTTCTTCAATTGGTGATTTTTTTCCGACCAGAAATATTTTTATATTCCAGGTTCTAGCAGCTGTAATAGCACCCTTTACTATTTCAGTAGGTGCATAATCACCACCCATGCAGTCTAACGCTATGCTAACTTTCTTTTTTTCTTCTGTCATTATATGCTTAAACTTCTATTATACTTCTTCAAGTTTTTTGCTAGCAGGTTTATCGCCATAATAACCACAATATTCACATACGTGATGAGCCAATTTGGATTCACCACAATTTTTACATTTTGACAATGTTGCAAGGTTTGCTTTCCATTTAGATCTTCTGTGACCCTGCGCAGATTGTCCTTTTCTTTTCTTTGGTACTGCCATTGTTTTCCACCTTATTTAGAATATAAAGTAACATTATTTTTGAAGTTCAGATAAATTTTTAAATTGTTGCAGCCTCGGGTCAAGGTATTCTTCTTCTTTAAAGACCTCAGGGGCTCCTGTGCCTTGACAATCATCTGAACAAAGATTTTGAGTTGGTTGTTCTAAGATTATACTCTGATAGACAATTTCAGTTAAGTCTAGAGATGTTTCATCGTTAAGATCGTTAACAAATTCATTATTTTGTAACTCGTATTCTTTTGTGCCATCAGGAATTAACGAACCAAACAAAAAATCTTCATTAACATTTATCTTTATATAATTTTCAAATGATTGTAAACAACGATCACATATTAGTTGAACATTGGTAGATACTTCCCCTTTAACTCTTATTCCATAAGGCTTTAATTCAACAGAAATATGTCCAATAACATCTTCATTATTGTCTAGCTCAGCGATATATTCATTAAAATCAAATTCTAATCGCTTTTCCGGGGAATTTTTCAGTTCTTCAAGTTCTACTAACAACTTTTGTCCGATCTAATTAGTAATTTAGTTCTAAATAACACAGAACTTAGTATATAAAGCTACTAGTTTGAAAGTCAAGTGAATTATCAAAAGAATGAAACAATAGTAATATTAGATAATAATGTTAATGAAAAGTAACAAAACAAATGGTTTTTGTAAATATTTAGTGTATTTATACCAATTACTGTTAATTTTTATTTATTATGAGTTTTATCAAAGTTTAGAACATAAATAATTATTTATTTTAATAGAGAGACCTTAAGTAAATGGAAATAAGAAATATATCCCCTGCATTACAGGCTAAAAAATCTATAAGTTTTATGGCCTCTAACAAAGAAAATAAACAGGTACAATACATTGATAAAACAGCTGCATATAAAGCTGCCAGTGGTGCTTTTTTAGGTAATATACTGGGTGGTTGGTTAATAGGTATACCTGTTGTTAAATCAATTCTTGAAAGTGAAATATCTAAAAATGCCCTTAAAGTTGCTTCAAAAACAAAGCTGGTTGGGGCAAGCCTTGCTATGCTTGCATGCTCAGCTATTCCAGCTTTCTTGGCAGCTAAATTTATGGTTAACAGAAATAGATCTGAAGAGCAGAAAATTAGTAACGCAAACCTGGCAAAACTAACTGCTGCGTCTATGGTTGGTACTGCAGCATTTGGAACACTGGGGAATCTTTTGCAGGCAAAAATGGGTCCTGGTATAATGCCAATGCTTGCCAATGCTTTTATCACTATATTTGGTAATGATGCTACTGTTAGTACGTATTCTAAACACCATAATAAGAAGGCAACTCCTCCGCCTCAAGACCTGCATTATATTATGCATTCTTCAGGGCCTGGGCAATCTAATGAGTTTCATTATTTTATGATGAAAACCCAGGGTAGTAATCAAAATTAATTCTTTTTTATAAGTTTTTTTTATTATTTAAAAACCTGCAATTCTATGATGAAGTTGCAATATAGATTTTGTTGAAATAATTTGATTAGCTTCTATGTTTCTTTTCAGGATACAGCAAGCCCACCCCCGCCCACCCCCAGCCTATTAGTATTCAGATGTAGTTTCTTTTTTGTTAATATTTTACATATTTAATAAATTTAAAACTCTCTGGTAATATAAAATTTAATAAGTTTTATTATGAATAATTCAAATATATAAAATGAATAAATTACACTTTATAAGTACCAGCCTTTTTATATTTTGTCTAAGTTTTTTTATATTTTCTTTTTTCAGGAGTTATGATCCTGATTTATGGGGGCACTTAAAATTTGGGGAGTATATTGTCCAGAATTTATCTATTACTGCAAGGGATGTTTATGCATTTGTGCCAACTAAAGATTTATGGGTAAACCATGAATGGGTTATGGAAGTATTATTTTACTCCTTACTTACATTAAATAAATCGGGTTTTTTTTTGTTACTATTTAAAGCAATATGTTTTTCACTGACAATATTAATTCCGTGGCTTTATATATCTAAAAAGAATAACAATTTATTTTTTAATACAATAATATATTTGCCTATTATATTGGCTTTCTCATATGGAACTGCTATTAGGCCACAGATATTTACGTATTTGTTTTTTTCAATAACTTTATTTTTACTTGAATATGATGGCCTAAAGACCAGACTAAGCTACATTGCCTTTCCATTAATGTTTATTGTCTGGGTTAATAGCCATGGTGGTGTAATGGCAGGTCTGGCTTTGGTTTGTTTTTATGCTATTTATCAATTTATATTTAGTAATTTATTATTTGAAAATAAAAAACTCAGCCTGAAATTTGAGAAAGAATCCTTAAAATTATTCATTATTCCTCTTATACTTTTTGCTGTTTTAATTATTAACCCTTATTTTTACAAATATTATCCCTATATTGTAGATGCTATATCAATGCAAAGACCATTTGTAGAAGAATGGGGCTCTCTATTTGAAACAATGGCTAATTTTACTTATTTAAATATTCTGGTATTAATTACGTCCATTTTTATTATACTTAATTTAAGGTATTTAACAGTAGAAAAGGCATATAGTATAATTCTGATTCTTTTAATGATGTATTTAGCATTAAATCATGTAAGACATATACCATTTTTTGCAATTGTTTGTGCCTTTTATCTTCCTTGTCTAATCTCGTGTTTACTTGAAAAAGAAGATTTCTATATAAGAAGCTTGCAGGTTAGAAAAGACTTTTTAGCGTATCTTTTTATTGCTATAAGTTTAATATTAATTGTTATTAGTTTTATTAAGGATGGTAAGATTAGCTATAATCTTGAAACAAATATTAAATCAACCCCGCAATATGTTGGATATCCTGTTAATACTGTTGATTTTATCAAAAGAAACAACCTTAAGGGTAATATTATTACAAACTTTAACTGGGGAGAATACATAATATATAATTTATACCCTGATATTAAGGTTTCATTTGATGGTAGATATGAAACTGTTTATCCTGATAATATTGTAAAAGATAACTTATTATTTATTTCTGGTCAGCCAGGATGGAGAAAAGTGTTAACAAGATTCAATCCTGATATGGTATTAGTTTCTAAATATGATCCAGTTGTTTATAGAATGGCATATGAATCTGGATGGCCTATAGTTTATAAAGATCTCGAAGGCTTTTTATTTGTTAACCCTCAAAAAATTAACTTTAAAACACTTAAATAGTTTTTTGCTATAAAGTGAATTGTTGTAGTGTATCTCTGTTTATGATTGGATAATGTATTAATCTGCTTTCAGGGAAAAATTATGAGTAGAAAATTTGAAATAGTTTTATATGATATTGGAGCCTATAAAGATAAACTGACAAGGTTTTTAAGTGATTATATTCAGATTAGTGGTGTTGAAGCTGATTATTTACTTGCAAAATTGCCAGCAGTTATAAGAAAAACTAATAGTAAACTTGAAGCAGCTATCCTTGTTAATCAACTAAAAGCACTTGGCGCTAATGTTGAAGTCAGAGAAGTTGGTACGGCTGTTAATACCACAAGCTACAATGATTCAAGTAATTATTCATCCTCATATAGCAGTCGATCATCTTACAGAGGTGACTTTTATTCTAAAGATAGCACACTTTCTAATCCTGATCATTTTGGCCCTGTTGATGCTGGTTGGCCAGCAACTTATATTAAAAACTATTCTCCTATTAGTGCCTGGAAATCTCGTTCAATTATTGAATATATTTTAAACATTAATAATGAAACAGATAACAAAGAACATTCACGTTTTATTACTTCAGAATATTCCTCCGGACCCGTTAGCCAGGCAACCGGTTGCTTTGTTACCTTTACGGCAGGGGTTTTGTTAATTATGTCTGGTATAACACTGCTGGGTACAATTTTAGTTTAAAACATTCTTTGAGGGAGCCCTTAATATGATTAAAGTGTCTGCTTTAATGGATAATTACACTTCACACACAGACTGCTTTGCAGAACATGGACTTAGCTTTTTTATCGAAACACCTGATAAAAAAATTCTATATGATACTGGACAAACTAACAATTTTATTCACAATGCTGAAAAATTAAATGTGCCAATTAATAAAACTGATTTTCTGGTTATCAGCCATGGTCATTATGATCATACTGGCGGCCTTATGGCATTATTGGAACTTGTACCTTCTTTAAAAATTATTGCACACCCTGATATCTTTATTGAAAGATATGTCAGAAGTGGGAATGATTTTAAAACTATTTCTAACCCATTCAGTCAACAAGATTTAGCAAAATTTAATGCCGAAATTACCCTTACAAATAAACCATATAATTTAGCAAAAAACATTTTTACCCTTGGTGAAGTTGAAGATATGTTTAACAACATTGCTAATAAGCATATGTTTAAAGATGAAAATGGTAAAATGACTGTTGATTATATTAAAGATGACCTTTCAATAGTTATAAAACAGGAAGATCAAATTAATATCATTTGTGGTTGTAGCCATTCTGGTATTCTTAATATCGTTGATAAAGCTATTAATATGACTGGTATTGAAACTGTTAATTATATTATAGGGGGCTTACACTTTTTTAAGATGTCTAATAACTATATTAAAGATACAATTTATGAATTGAATAATTATGATATCAGAAATATAGCAGTATCTCATTGCACAGGAGTAAACCTTTTATTCTATTTACAAGATAACCTGGCAAGTGAAATAACTTATTTTGGAGTTGGTGATTCTATCGTAATCCGGTAACATTACCATTATCATCAATTTTTACATCCATTGCGGCAGGTATTTTGGGGAGACCAGGCATTAACATTATATTTCCAGCAATGGCCACAATGAAACCTGCTCCATTAGCAACTTTGAGATGACGTATATGCAATGTCCAGCTATCTGGAACTCCCTTAAGAGTGGGGTCATCAGATATGGAAAATTGTGTTTTTGCCATACATACTGGTAAGTTTGAAAAACCGCTTAAACTTAATTCTTCTAACTCTCTTTTGGCTACAGATGAATATTCAACTTTATCTGCAAGATAAATGTTTTTTGCCAGTAAATCTATTTTAGTTTGTATAGGTAATCTGTAGTCGTATAATGGGGTAAAATTAGCTGAATCGGTCTCTATTGCATCTATTATTTCTTTTGCTACTTTTGTAGCTCCATTACCACCCTTAACATAAGCTTCAGATATTGATACTCTGACACCCATTGATCTACAGAATCCTTCAACCAAATTAATTTCATCTATAGTGTCTCTATCAAATTTATTTATAACAACTACAATGGGGATATTAAATTTCTTAAGAATTTTGATATGAGCTTTTAAATGCTTTAAGCCTTTGTCAAGAAGATTTAG